>JAQXNO010000022.1 GCA_029098045.1 Bacillota bacterium | reverse complement strand
CCCACGGGCCGGAGTATGTGGGCTGCGCCATCCGGGAGCGGCAGCAGCTGCTGAAGGACTGCGGCTTCACCCGCTTCTGCACCTTTGAGAAGATGCGGCCCATTTGGCATGAACTATGATTGATTTCCACGGAGAAACCGTGTAAAATGAATCTGCAAATTTTTGAAAACAGGGGGAACCTAACATGAAAATCGCATTGGGCTGTGACCACGGCGGCTATGAGCTGAAGCAGCACATCATCAAGGTGCTGGAGAAGCTGGGCCACGAGTACGAGGACTTTGGCTGCTACAATCTGGACAGCTGTGACTATCCTGATTTCGGCGCTGCCGCTGCCCGGGCTGTGGCCGAGGGCAAGTGTGACAAGGGCATCGTGATCTGCACCACCGGCATCGGTATTTCCATCGCCGCCAATAAGGTCAAGGGCATTCGCTGCGCCCACTGCGCCGACTGTCTGCAGGCCGAGATGACCCGCAAGCACAACGACGCCAACATGATGGCCATCGGCGCCGGCTTCACCGGCAAGAACATGGCCGAGCGCATGGTGGAGGTGTTCCTGAGCACCGAGTTCGAGGGTGGCCGCCACGAGCGCCGTGTCAACAAGATGATGGCCCTGGAGGGCTGAGCCGGAGAGACAGCGGTTTCCTGAAGCGAGGTGAAAAAGCATGGCAATGTCCAGAGGCTATCACAATTACCGGGGGCGGAGGTCCAGGGGGAAGATCGCCCTGGCGGTGCTGCTGGTCCTGGTGATCCTGGCAGCCGCGGCGGTCATGTTTTTACAACAGAATATCGTTTACGACAAAACGGGTACGCCCCATCTGGAGGTGCCCTGGCAGAAGGAACCCGCGGCGGAGGAAGAGGGACCGGTGGACCTGGATCTGGTGGTCCAGGAACCGGAGGTGCCCCGGAGAGAAGCAACCCATGCCTTTTCTGCGGGGGAGGAAGCCATGACGTTGGATAGCTGGCATACCGCCCGGACCCAGGCAGAGACCCTGTACGGACAGAGCTGCAATGCTGTGGCCGTCACCCTGAAGAATAGCCAGGGCCGGGTGTTTTTTGACTCCGGCACGGCAGTGAGCGGCGCCCGGCAGATCCATGAGGATACGACTGCCGCACTGGCAGAGCTGCTGACAGGTGAGACGGCGGCAGATTACGCAATTGCCCGCCTCAGCTGCTTCCATGACCCCAGGGCTGCCAACAGCGATGTGGAAAATCTGGGACTGAAGAACACTGGCGGCTATATCTTCTACGACGGGCGGAACAGCCAGTGGCTGGACCCCGCCAAGCCGGCCGCCAGAGAGTATCTCTGCCGGTTGGCGCAGGAAGCGGCGGCGCTGGGCTTTGACGAGATCCTGCTGACAGATGTCAGCTATCCCACTGAGGGCAAGCTGGACAAGATCGCCTACGGGGAGACGGAGAAGAGTGCCAATCTGGCCGCCTTTCTGGAGGAACTGCGGACGGCGCTGGAGCCCTACGGCACCACCCTCTCCATTGAGGTGCCGGCCTCCGTGCTGACGGAGGGTTATTCGGAGACCGCGGGGCTGGTGCTGTCGGAGATCGCT
Source organism: Bacillota bacterium (assembly GCA_029098045.1). Classification (GTDB taxonomy): domain Bacteria; phylum Bacillota; class Clostridia; order Oscillospirales; family Oscillospiraceae; genus Faecousia. Next base: position 516 of record JAQXNO010000022.1, on the reverse strand, counting down.
CCCAGGGTGGACCGCATCTATGCGGCTGCCCTGCCGGAGGCGATTCCCGCCCTGACCGCGGCGGTGACTGCCGCCGGGGAAACCACGGATTTTGTGCCGGAGCTGACGGTTATGGATCCGTCCGTGACCGGGAGTTGGCTGCTGTACTGAATTTCACCAGGGAACGAGCCGCCCGCGCTTTTTGCGCGGGCGGCTTTTTACATGTGGAGCATACAATCTGAAATGAATATTCATTCTGAATATACATTTTGGATTAGGGGAAATGCACAAAAATGGATGTATAAATAGAAGATTATGTTGGAAAATTCGGCTTTTATGAAAATATGGCTCAAATAATTATTCATTTTTTTTGAAAAAGTATTGACATTGAAGACAGACCGTGATAAGGTATCCACTGTCAACGGAAGGAAAACCCTTCCTCCGTTTTCAGACCGTATACAACGCTTCCCGCCGGGGAGCGCAAATCAAGATGGAAAAGGAAGTTTTGAAGATGAAAAAGCTGTTTGCACTGCTGCT
>JAQXNO010000021.1 GCA_029098045.1 Bacillota bacterium | reverse complement strand
CCATTCCATGCAAGTGTCCGGTGGACACTTGCTCGCTGCGGGCTTGACCGCAGCGACTCCTTTATTTCCCGAATCCCGACACTCCAGCCAATACAACAGCCTGCTTTGGCAGCCCTTTTCATTTTGGTCGGATGAGGGATTCGAACCATTCCATGCAAGTGTCCGGTGGACACTTGCTCGCTGCGGGCTTGACCGCAGCGACTCCTTTATTTCCCGAATCCCGACACTCCAGCCAATACAACAGCCTGCTTTGGCAGCCCTTTTTGTTTTGGTCGGATGAGGGATTCGAACCATTCCATGCAAGTGTCCGGTGGACACTTGCTCGCTGCGGGCTTGACCGCAGCGACACCTTTATTTCCCGAATCCCGACACTCCAGCCAATACAACAGCCTGCTTTGGCAGCCCTTTTCATTTTGGTCGGATGAGGGATTCGAACCATTCCATGCAAGTGTCCGGTGGTTGCCCTTAATACAGGGTTTCCTCATTCTCAGCAAACAGCTTGTCGTTTACCGCAAATAAATCCATCCCGTTCAGAATCCCGTACAGAATGATTGCGTCCCGCTTATTCTTGGGGTAAAGCTGAGCAAGCCCGCACTGCTTCAAAAGCTCCTGGGTTTCCTCCAATGTGGCATTCAGGCCAAAGCACAGGCACAGCAGGCGGCCACGGGAGGGATTCCGCCGCCCCGAAAAGACCTGGTGCAGATAAACCTCGCTCATGCCGGACTGTTTTGCCAACGCCGCCTTGGAAAGCTTTCGCTTCTGGAATAGCTGGTTTAACAAAGCGCACACATTGTCACTGTTAAAATTTTCCTGATTTTCAGATAGAAATTGATCGAGATTTGCCGCCTCCATCAGTTCTTGCCGGAGATTATTTGTGTCTTTCACTTCCTCACCGCCTTTACAAACGCCATTTTTCTTTGTATAATCATACTGATTTCGACAGGCAAAATCAATATGCACTTTGCATAGCATATGGGGGGTGGGCGCTATCTATCAATATTTGTTGTCAAGTATCGACGCGGAATATGAAACCATAAAGACAATCAAAAACAGTGCGCGCGGCTGTGTTTTGCTTCTGCGAAACAGACAGAACGGAACGCGCTTTATTTTTCGCCATTATCAGGGAAACGGCGAGGTGTATCGAAAGCTGCTTTCCGTTTCCTGCCCAAATCTTCCAAAAATCATGGAGGCAGCGGAGCAGGACGGCATGGTGGCGGTGCTGGAAGAATACATACCCGGAGATTCCCTCGCCTATCTTCTGGCCGGCGCGTGCTTAACTCCCGCGCAGGCACGAAAGATCACCTTGCAGCTCTGCAACGCCCTGTGGGTACTGCACGCTATGGGTGCCGTGCATCGGGATAACAAGCCGGAAAATGTGATCATACGGGGCAGCGAGGCGGTACTCATCGACTTTGACGCTTCCCGCATTTTCAAAAATGACACCAATCAGGACACGCAGATTTTGGGAACCACGGGCTATGCCGCGCCGGAGCAATACGGTATTACCCAAACTGACGAGCGGGCAGACATCTATTCTCTGGGTGTGCTGCTGAATATCATGCTCACGGGAAAGCACCCGTCCAGAGAACTGGCCAGCGGAAAGCTGGGTCATGTTGTGCAGAAATGCACCATGGTGAATCCAAAAAAACGATACAAAAGTGTGCTTTATCTGATGGAGGCACTTTAAGGAGAGAATAGAATGCATAAACAATGCAGAAATTGCGGTGCGCAGCTGCCGGAGGATGCCTCCTTTTGCCCGCATTGCGCCCAAAGTCAAATTGAACGCGCAGAAATGAAACCGCCGCGCCTGTGGCGGAAAAAGGCGCTGTATGGGCTGCTGAGCGCGCTTGTACTGATCGCAGCGGTGCTGGCAGTGCTACTGTCCCACCGACCGAAAACCTTTGAGGGCGGCGCGTACGTCGTCTATCAGGATCAGGATGGCGATTATGCGCTTTTGGCAGCCTTCCACCCCAGTGACATTGCCAACAACAGACCGGTCGGAGAAAAAACCGTTTCCCTGTCCACGAATGAATTTTCCAATATGACCGTCATGTTCGGCGTCTATCAGAACGGAGAGCTTGCAGATACCGATGCCTTTTTTGAAAAGGTGGAGAGCTGCACGTTGGAGGCCAGTCCCAATGAGGGCAGCGCGCTTTCCCTGTCCGAGCCCACCTATAACACGAACTTTTTGCCTGCCGCCCGGGAAAGCAATATCACCTATTCCGGACAGAGCGGAACGAACGAGCTGACCTGGACGCTTAAGATGAAAAACGGCGATACTATTCGCTTGAAGCAGACCTTTGCGGTAATTCCGCTGATCCATCAGGTTTACACACCAGAGGATACGGTGCTTGACACCATGGAGGACTTGAACGCGCTGCTGGAACGCATCAACGAGGAAGTACCCGCAGATACAATTGTGGATATTTATTTGCCCCCGGTCACCTATGCCGGCGATCTGACCATGGTTTCCAGAGCGGTCAACCTCTATGGCAATACAGACGGCAGTGGGCGCACGGTGTTCACGGGAACACTGTCCGTCAACACGGACAATCCCTCCAATGTGATGCTGTTTGATCTGGACTTTGTTGGCAACGGCGGCACCGGGCTGTCCGCCACAGCATCCGTCTATATGGGCGGCTGTTCTTTCTCCGGTTGGGACATCGGCGCGGTGGCGCTGGACGGCGGCATGATCGGTGTGGAACGCTGTGTGTTTCAGAATAACGGCGTTGGCTTCAAGTACAATACAGTGGTCTTTCATTCCTTTAACGACGTATTCCCGTACTGCACGATTCTCGATAACGACATCGGTGTACAGTTCGCGCGCCTGCAGGGTACGATCACCATTGATTTTGTGGGCAGTGTTTTCTCGGGAAACCGGATTGACATTGACAATCAGGCACAGTATTCCATCGACACGACCAGAGCGATATTCCAATAACACAAGGCCATTTCTGTCACGTTACCTGAAAAAGCGGGAGATTTCTGAAATCTTCCGCTTTTTCGCGTTTACGCAGTTCTGGTATAATCTACCATTACTATGCAGCCAGTTAATTGTTTTTCGGGACGCCTGGCTGTATGATATTTCTTATAAACTGCGCATGATCCGGCTTCGTATGTACAGAAATGGCGCGATGCGGAATGCGCGGCCTGCGTTCAATCCTTGAATGCAGAAAACATCAAAGAAAGAGGGAAAACAACATGAAAAAATGGATTGCGCTGCTTCTGGCGGCGGTGCTGTGCCTGAGCCTTGCGGCTTGCGGCAACGATGCGTCTTCTGCCGGTGGTGCACAGGCGCAGAATACGTCCCCCGTACCGACGGCAGCACTGTCAGCTCCGGCATCTGAGCAGACGGAACCGACGGAACCGCAGCAGGAGGCCGTTGCCCTTTCCATCGGGGACAAGATCGACAACGATAATTTTACAATGACCTTTGATTCCATGCAGATTCTGGATGCGTATTCCTATAAAACCAGCGAATACTCCTCCACTTCCCTGTATGTAGAAAGCGGTTATAAGCTTTTGCTGGTAATGGGTCACATTGAAAACAAATCCATGGTAACCATTTCCGACAGTTCCTTTGTGCGGACGGCAGTTGTGAACGATTCTTACACCGTTACCGATTATGATGTGCGTTTGTCTTTTAAGCGGGACAAATATTTTGAGATTGACCCCTATACCGATCTGGACTATTTCCTATACATAAACATCCCTGAGAAGCTGGCAGCACAGTTTGAAAAAGCCGAATTCACTTTAGGGTTTAACAACGATATGTCCATACCTGTAACCGAATGGAAGATGGACGGTACGAAGGTCACACCAACGGACAATCTTTTCAGCATCAGCGGCCCGGGAAGCGCCCCATCGGCTGAAGGAGTTCCTGAGCAGGCCGCCCTGGAGGCGGCTGTCGGTCTTGCCCCGTCTGGCAGCAATCCTTCCGATTCCAAGGTCAAGACCATCGTGTGCGGCGATGTGATCGATACGGATGATTTTACCTTTACGCTGAACAATGTGGAGCTGACCTATGAGCTGAAGCCCCAAAACACCAGCAGCGTATACACCAGCTATTCCGCCGGCAGCGGAAAGGTGTATGTTCACGTGGACGGCCAATACTATAATAAAGCAAAACGGGATATCTGCATTCGCGATCTGTTTGTGCCGACTGCCGACTATGACAACGGCTATACCTATAAGGGATTTGCTGTGACGGACAAGGACGATAACAGCTTCACATGGGCAAGCTCTTATGTTGTCTGCACACCTCTTGAAACCTGCCACTATCACGGCTTAATCGAATGCCCGAAAGTGGTAGACGAGACGGAAGCTCCACTGATTGTGTATCTTGAAATTGGTGGGGATACCTATCAGTACGTCGTGCGGTAATCGCGGAAGCCGGAGCATCATCAGCCAACAGGAGTGGGGCGCGTGTCCCGCTCCGGGTACAAATGAAAGGCACAGCGCAGAATGTGCGGCTTGCGGTCAATAGCTTCATGCAGAATACATAACAGAAAGAGGAAAATACAATGAAAAAAATGATTGCGCTGCTTTTGGCGGCGGTACTGTGCCTTAGCCTTACGGCTTGCGGCGATAGCAAGACGGAAGAAAATTCGGGCACAGTCCAAGGACAGACCACTGCTGATTCCCCGCAGGATACAGACGCATCGAGTAGTGCCGAGTTAACGGAGCAGACCGTTGAAATCACATTGGATAACTGGCAGGATTATTTTGAATTTCGCCCTGATGTACATGTACTCAAAGACTCTTATAATGAAATTACGGGAATGCAGGTGATTTTTAAGTTTTTTCCCAAAGAAGCTGTTGCAGAAAATATCGTCGATGTCGGAGAGGATGATGAGCGAATTGTGTTCGATGCGCAGTATATCGACCCCTATGCTTGTGTCTACAGCTACGATTTGAATACACAAAAGTTGACGATCGGAGAATACACAGAGGATAGTTCCACTTATAGTGCAGACGATTTATTACCGTCTGAGGATTATAGCGGAACATACGA
>JAQXNO010000020.1 GCA_029098045.1 Bacillota bacterium | reverse complement strand
AGCTGACAGCGAGAGATTTTACTTCCTCAGAAAGTTTGAAAAATCGAGGAATACTGGATGTATTTCCGATTTTCCAAACTGCACTGAGGGGGCAAAAGATCCGCTGCTCAGCCGCAGACGATTTATTCAGAGGTTCCTTAGAAATTGAAAAGGTCAAACAAAAGCGAAACCAGTGGATATCGAATGAAGGCGATGATGAACACTATGATGAAAATCATAACTACCAACTTCATGATATCCTGATTCGCCGGTTCAGAATGCTCACACTTTCGGAGGAACAGCCAGGCAATTCCATAGCCTGCGAGCGCACCAAGTGTATTCATCATCAGATCATCCACATCTGTGGCGCGGAATGTAAACAGCTGCAGCACTTCGATGGACAGTGACATCAGAAACCCGGCCAAAACCGTTCTGCGTGCTTTCCGAAAGAATCCGAAATAAATTGGGAGTAAGACACCAAACGGGATGAACAACACGATATTCAAAGCCATTCCGATCATGTTGCTCATAGAAAAATCGGAAAACGGAAGGTAGTTGATGGTAGGGTCCCAAACAATATAAGAAATAGCCGGCGTTCCCACAATGATCAGCATTGCGTTCATATAGAGCACAAATAACGCGGCCCATACCCACATTTTGGAGAATCTCTTTCTGTCTGCCAAGCCCATAAAAACCATTGTCAGCGGCAGGGAGACAATTGCACCCCCGAACCAATCCACCAGAATACCCAGTATTGCCATGCTCATTACCTCGATTCTATTTTTATCCGGAATCATCTTATCATGGAAAGGGACAAAACGCAAGAACAGTCACAGCAGGGAAACTACTGTGCCTGTTTCGTCTTATGAACACTGCCCATTCGCGTACGCATTCTTTCGGTGCTTTCGATCCGGCAGCTGGGCGAGGATAACTGCAGCAAAGACAAGCGCACAGCCCAAAAGCTCCGTTGGCTGCATCCGCTCGTTCAGCAGAAGCCAGCTGCAAAGAACGGCAAAGACAGATTCCAGACTCATGATCAGCGAAGCGGGAGTGGGATCCAGATCTTTCTGCCCGATGATCTGCAGAGAATAGGCAACACCCATGGACAGAATACCCGCGTAGGCAATGGGCAGCGCGCAGTTCTGAATGCTCTGGATATCCGGCTCTTCCGTTGCAAACATGAAAACAGCGGAAACCAGACCGCACACCAATGCCTGAATTCCGTTGAGCCGCAGACCATCCAGATCCCCTGCAAGGCGATCAATGAGTATGATCTGCACGGCAAAGGCAAGGGCGCTGCCAGCCATGAGAATATCCCCCACATTCAGCCCGGTAGCGCCCATGCAGCTGAGTAGATACAGTCCTGCCACCGCAAGCCCAACACCCAGCCAGCAGGCGGCAGAGGGCCGCCTTCCCAGAAAGATGCCAAGAATCGGAACAAGAACCAGATACATGGATGTGATAAAGCCGGCTTTTCCGGCGGTAGTGTAGACCAGGCCTACCTGCTGTAAGCCTGCGGCAACAAACAACGCCAGGCCGCAGACAAGACCGGTTTTCCAAAGCTTTGGATTCTTCCAATTTGAAATGAACTGACGTTTGTCCTTTTCAAAAAGAAAGACCACAGGCACCAGAAATACGGCGCCAAGAAGGCAGCGTGCGGTTTGAAATGTCATGGGGCCGATGTGATCCATACCCACACTTTGCGCAATGAATGCGGAGCCCCAGATCATCGTTCCGATAAGCAGGGCAACGCTGCCGCGAAGTTTATTTTTCATAATTATCACCGTGGGAGACTATAGCACATTCTCCCACATTTTGCAAGATGCTTCCTTTGATACCGCGTTATTGCTTTTTTCTATTCGCGTGATATAATGAAGAAAACTGAAATTTGGAGGTATTTCCATGGAAGAAAACAAAATCAGACAGCGCCATGAGATCCCGGTGGAAGACACCTGGGCTCTTGAGGACTTGTATGCCACGGATGCGGCATGGGAAGAAACACTTGCAACACTTGCAGAGGATCAGAAAGAAATGACTGCCTTTGCCGGCAAGCTTGGCACAAACGGCCAGGTTCTCTATACCTATTTGGAGCGCATGGAGCAGGTCAGCGCCAAAATGGGGCTGCTTGCAAACTACTGCATGAGAAAGTCTGATCAGGATACCCGCAATGGTACCTATCAGGCAATGGTGGGAAAATATATGTCCGTTGCAGTGGGTCTTCATGCAGCCACCAGCTTTGAGACCCCCGAAATCATGGCCATCACGGACGAACAGCTGGAAGGGTTTTATGTATCTGAGCCGCGTCTGGAACGATACCGCCGCTATCTGAACGATCAGCGCCGCCGCAGGGAGCATATTCTTTCTCCGGAAGAGGAAAAGCTGCTGGCAGCAGCCGGTGAAATGGCGCAAAGCCCCGATAATATTTATGGTGCTTTTGCAGATGCGGACATCACTTTCCCCGATGCGGTTGACAGTACTGGCAAGCACCATCCCCTGACGCAGGGAACCTTCATCGCCTGTGAGGAAAGTCCTGACCGTGTTTTGCGCAAAAGTGCTTACGAAAATCTGTATCACGGCTTCGGCAGCTACAAAAATACCGCCGCTGCTGTTTTGAACGCGCAGGGAAAGCAGCTGAAGTTCTTCTCGGATGCCCGGAAGTATCCGTCAACGCTGGATGCAGCCCTTGATCGCACCAATGTTCCCACGGCCGTATATACCAATCTGATTGACGCGGTTCATCAGAATCTGGACAAGCTGCATCGCTATGTCCGACTGCGCAAAAAGCTGCTGGGCGTTGACGAACTACACTTCTATGATATTTACACGCCGCTGCTGGCAGATGTTGACAGGAAGATCCCCTTTGAGCAGGCGAAGCAGACGGTTTATGAGGGTGTTGCGCCTTTGGGTGACGACTATCGTGCCATTCTCAGGCAGGGCTTTGAAAACCGCTGGATCGATGTTTATGAAAATGTGGGCAAGCGTGGAGGTGCATATTCCGCCGGTGCCGCCGTGCACCCCTATGTTTTGCTGAATTATTCCGGCACGCTGGACAGCCAGTTCACGCTGGCCCACGAGATGGGCCACGCTTTGCACTCTTACCTGTCCAACCACACCCAGAATCCAATCGATGCTGGCTATGTGATTTTTGTTGCAGAGGTTGCTTCCACCTGTAATGAAGCACTGCTGATGGAATATCTGCTGGGAAAGACCACGGATAAGAAGGAGCGGGCATACCTGATTAACCATTTCCTTGACCAGTTTAAGGGAACCCTGTACCGCCAGACCATGTTCGCCGAATTTGAGCTGATCATCGGCCGTATGATCGGAGCGGGTAAAACCCTGACCGCGGATATTCTCTGCGAGGAATACAGGAAACTCAACGCCCTTTACTATGGCCCTGATATGGTGGTGGACGATGAAATTGCCATGGAGTGGGCGAGAATTCCCCATTTCTATTACAATTATTATGTCTTCCAGTATGCAACCGGTTACTCCGCAGCCATTGCCCTGTCCCGCAAGATTCTTGCCGAGGGGGAAAGTGCCGTCAGGGACTATCTGGAATTCCTGTCCGGCGGCTGCTCCAGGAGCCCCATTGAATTGCTGAAGCTTGCAGGCGTGGATATGACAAGCCCAGAACCCATCAATCAGGCGCTGAAGCTGTTTGATGAACTGCTCGATGAGATGGAAAATCTGACGAAGGATATCTAAGATGAAAGAAGTGTTTCTTCCGACCCTGCACTGGTTTGCCATGAACAATCCCTTCACCGGCTCCTGCGGAAGCTTCCGTTTCCGTGCACAGCCAAATGTTGTTATGGCGACAGCAAAAGAGGTTGATTTTGATGCAAGCTCCATTCAGGCAGAATTCTGGCACGGTCCTTTTTGCTATGAAAAGAGTGTAATGGAAGGGCAGTGCACATTTCCACTGACTGAAGACGGACGTGAAGCCATGAAGGCATGGCTCGAAGAAAATATTTGAACACCATCAACGGATGCTGTAGGTTTGTTGACTTTGTACAGAAAACGACACGGAATCACAATATAAACACTGCATATGACGAAAAATCTGCTATAGTAGTATTGCCGCGCTACAAAATGAGCTAAGACCAATGAGGAAAGGAATTGTGAAGCATGGTTGATTTAAGAGCAAAGCCTTATTATTTGAATGATGAAGACATTGCGTGGGTCGAAGGAACAATTGCGGGCATGACCGATGAAGAGAAGGTTGGTCAGCTTTTCTGGCAGCTGACTGCCGGAACCTCGGAGGAATACCTGAAGGAGCTGATGGAGAAGTACCACCTTGGTGGCTGCCGCTATAACGGCATGCCCGGACAAATGGTGCTGAACCAGAACCGTACGCTGCAAAAGTACGCCAAGATTCCCGTCTTTATCGCCTGCAACCCGGAACAGGGCGGTAGCGGTGTTTGCCCCGACGGAACCTTTGTCGCCAGCCAGATCAAGATCGGCGCCACCGGCAAAACCGAATATGCCCGTGCCATGGGCCGGGTCTCTGGTGCCCAGATCAAGGCCACCGGCTGCAATATGGCCTTTGCTCCCGTGGTGGACATCACCTACAACTGGGAATGTGAAGAAATTCTCAGCCGCGCCTACGGTAACGATCCGAAGATGGTTGCCGACATGGGTAAAGCCTTCATGGAAGGACTTCATGAGACAGATGGTGTTTACTGCTGTGCAAAGCATTTCCCGGGTAATGGTCAGGACTACCGCGATGCCCATATGTCCAACAATATCAACCACTTTGGACTGGAAGACTGGATGGCATCCTACGGCCATGTTTACAAGACGCTGATTGACGGCGGCGTGGAAGCGGTTATGGGCGGTCATATCATGATGCCCACCTATATGCAGGAGCTGAATCCCGACATCACCATGGACGAGATGATGCCTGCAACACTGTGCCCTGAGATCATGACCGGCCTGCTCCGTAACAGGCTGGGCTTTAACGGTATGGTTGTCACGGATGCTTCCCACATGGTCGGCATGACCAACCGTATGAAGCGTGCCGATATGCTGCCTAAGGCAATCAATGCCGGCTGCGATATGTTCCTGTTCTTTAATGATCCCGAGGAAGACTTTGCTGCCATGCTGAATGCCTACAAGACCGGCATCATCAGTGAAGAGCGAATCACCGAGGCGCTGACCCGTATTCTGGGTCTGAAGGCTGCAAAGGGCATGCACAAGAAGGGCTGGGAAGAACTCTGCGGCAGCAATGAAGCACTGTCAGAGGCTCTGCAGAATCCCGAGTTTAAGGCAGTCGCGCCTGCAATCTCCAGGGATTGCCTGACCCTGGTCAAGTATAAGGATGCGGATGTGCTGCCCCTGAGTCCCGAAAAGACAAAGCGGGTCATGATCGTGAACATCAAGGGACCTGACAGCCCCATGATGAAGCTGGCTGCCATTGCAATGGGCGGCGGCAAGAACAAAAAGACCCCTGTGGAACGCTTTTGCGAAAAGCTGCAGGCCAAGGGCTTTGATGCATTCATCTATGAAAGCCCCTTAGACAAGATGATGAAGGAAGTTGCAGAGGGAAAGCCCTTCAACCTGAACCTCTACTTTGCGGGAAAGAATGCAATTGCTGATTTTGTTTCCGGCATGGATCTCGTGATTTCCTTCTTCGATGTGGGCCACGGCCATCCCGTATTCGGCATGTCCAAGGGTGGCGGGGAAATTCCCTGGTATGTCCATGAGATTCCTGTGGTGGGTATCTCTGTGAATAAGCCCACCATGCTGGCTGATACGCCCATGCTGCGTACCTACATCAATGCCTATGACTCCAATGAGGACACCATGGATGCGTTGGTTGATGCACTGCTGGAAGGCCCTGCAGCCTTCAAGGGCATAGATCCTATTGATTCCTATTGCGGTATGTGGGATACCCATATGTAAGGCGGGGTAGGAAAGATGTCTATTTTCGATTCTTTCGAGCGCAAGCACGACTACCTTGTCTGCGTTGACTCCGATGGCTGTGTCATGGACACCATGAACTGCAAGCATTTTCATTGCTTTGGCCCCTGTATGGTGAAGGAATGGGGACTGGAGCAGTGGAAAGAGGAGATTCTGGAGCGTTGGAACGAGATCAATCTGTTTTCCATGACGCGGGGCATCAACCGCTTCAAGGGACTTGCCATGGCACTGGGTGAAATCAACGAAAGGTATAAACCCATCGTGGGAATTGCCGCCCTGCAGCACTGGGCGGATACTGCACCCGCCCTGAGCAATGATGCGGTTGCAAAGGCGTCGCTTCAAGCCACCGATGCGGATGCAAAATTGGTACTCGAAAAGGCGCTGAACTGGTCCAAGGCTGTCAATGCCGCCATTGTGGAACTGGATGAAGCTTTGAAAGTCCCCTATGAAGGCGCAATGGAAGGGCTGGCAGCTGCCCATGAATTTGCCGATGTTGCCATGGTTTCCTCCGCAAACCGTGATGCGGTTGAGGAAGAGTGGGGAAAGTTCGGTCTGCTTGCCCATACGGATATTGTTCTGGCACAGGATGTAGGTTCCAAAGCGGCCTGCATTCGGCAAATGCTGAAGTTTGGCTACGATCCTGACAAAGTGCTTATGGTGGGCGATGCCCCCGGTGATTGTGAAGCAGCCGAAAAGAATGGAGTCCACTATTATCCCATTCTGGTCAACCACGAAAAGGAAAGCTGGGATGAAGCGGTTGCCGTTGCCTTCGAAAAGCTACAAACGGGTAAATATGCCCCATACGGCATCGAAAAGAAGCAGGCATTCCTGAGAAATCTCGGCGGCTGATCATCAAATTGGAAAGGACTGCTGGAAGCAACATCGTTTGCAGCAGCCCTTTTCTATAATATATAAGGAGCGGACGGTTTGTATGAGTTTTTTATATAACGGGTTGAACCGTTTTAACGAGCAAATCGTATTATCATAATGCACATATTTTTCCTCTTTACGAACCCACAGTCATGATGTATAATGTTTTAGTCGAAAATTGTAAATTTTTGGAGGTACATATATGAGAAAAATCCACCTGATTCTATGCCTGATTCTGGTTGTCAGCCTGCTGGCCGGTTGTGCGGGTACACCCGTCGTGTATTATACCAATTGTACCTGTCCTGCGGCGGATCAGGCCACTGTCCAGACGCCCGTTACGCAGGAAACTGAACCGGAAACACCCGCGGTAGAAAACCCCCTGAAAACCGGTTTGTGTATTTCGACATCTGTCAAAAAGAGCGCATCTGCCGCTGCGGGTGCAGAGGGCAAGGCCGATTATGATGTGACCATGGTTGCAGTCACGGTGGATGACAATGGCGTTATTCGGGACTGCATCATCGATGGTATTGCGACTTCCGTGAAGTTTGATGCTGACGGCAACATCACCACAGATCTGACGGTTGTGCCTCAGACCAAGAACGAGCTGGGCGACAAGTATGGCATGGTTGCTTATGGCAAGGCAATTGCCGAGTGGGATGCCCAGGCCGCTGCACTGGCTGATTTTGCAGTTGGCAAGACTGTCGAGGAACTGAAAAGCGGCGCCGTTTCCGAGACCGGCTATGCACCCGAGGGAAGTGATCTGGCTTCCTCCGCAACCATCTATCTGGGCGGCTATGTCGCAGCCATTGAAAAAGCAGTTGCGAATGCAAAGCACTTGGGCGCACAATCCGGCGACACCCTGAAAACTGCTGTGAATACAAAGATTGGCAGCAGCAAGCCTGCTACCGCGGAAGGTGCCGGCAACGCACAGCTGGATGTGGATATGGTTGTACTTACCATGAAGGGCGACACAATCACCTCCTGTGTTCTGGATTCCGTTCAGGCAAAGGTTGCCTTTGATGCCGCAGGTGCGATCACAACTGATGTCACGGCTGCTGTGAAGACCAAGAACGAGCTGGGCGAGAACTACGGCATGGTCGCCTGGGGTGGCGCAATCGCAGAATGGGATGCACAGGCTGCGGCGTTTGCTGCTTATGTTACCGGCAAGACCCCGGCAGAGGTGTCCGGCATTGCGGTAAATGAGGGCACCAAAGCTACAGATGCTGACCTGTCCGCAGGCTGCACCATCGCAATCGGAGGCTTCCAGAGTCTAATTGCAAAGGCAGTTCAGTAATGAAGCGGATCCTTTGCGCGCTGCTGGTATGCATCCTGCTGACCGGCTGTTCACAAAAAACACGCCAAACAGAGGAAAAAATATACGAAGCGACGTTTCTAAGCCTTTTCGACACGGTCACGGTGATCAAAGGAGCTGCGGAAAGCAAGGAAGCTTTTTCGGAGCTGGCTGGACAACTGCAGCGTGAATTGCTGCAGTACCATCAGCTGTTTGACATTTACAATGACTACGAGGGTGTTGTGAATCTGAAAGCGATCAATGACAGAGCAGGGGAGGTACCTGTGGCTGTGGATCGCCGCATCATTGATTTGCTGCTGGACTGCAAGCGATACTATGAACTAACCAATGGAAAAGTCAATGTGGCCATGGGAAGTGTCCTGGAGCTTTGGCACGAGGAAAGAAATAATGGGCTGAACGATCCGGAAAATGCAAAGCTTCCGAAAATGGAATCACTGAAGGAGGCAAGCACGCATACGGACTTTGACAAGGTCATCATCGACGAAGAAGCATCCACCGTATTCTTTTCAGATCCTGACATTCGTCTGGATGTAGGTGCTGTTGCCAAGGGTTGGTCGGTTCAGCGAGTTGCAGAAAATGCACCGGCAGGACTCCTGATAAGTGTTGGCGGCAACGTCTGTGCCACCGGCCCCAAGCGTGATATGACCCCATGGGTGGTGGGAGTTCAAAATCCGAGCGGCGGCGACTACTTGCATACGCTGTATGTTTCATCCGGCTGTGTTGTTACCAGCGGCGATTACCAGCGCTGTTATGCAGTAGACGGCAAGCTCTATCACCATATCATTGATCCCGAGACTCTTTTTCCCGGCACTTTTTGGCGGTCAGTGACCATTGTCTGCGATGATTCAGGGTTGTCAGATGCCCTGTCAACGGCGCTGTTCCTGCTTCCCATGGAAGAGGGTCAGATGCTTCTTGATGCCTGCGGCGCAAAAGCCATGTGGGTGGATGCTGATGGTAATCAGTATTACAGTCCCGGTTTTGATGCGCTGATTCGAACATAAATTGAGGTGATAAATTGTGAAACACCTGTTTTTTGGTGGTATCCACCCCAAGTATAACAAGGAAATGTCAACAACCGTGACAGAATTTCAAACCATCGTCCCACAGCAGGTTGTGATTCCCATGCAGCAGCATATCGGCGCACCCTGTAAGCCGTTGGTTGCGGTGGGGGATCGTGTTCTGCGTGGTCAGAAGATCGGTGACGGTGAGGGCCTGTGCGTGCCAGTTCACGCATCTGTTTCCGGCACGGTCATCGCGATCGAACAGCGTCCGCACACCAGTGGGCGGATGGTTACTGCTGTCGTCATTGAAAACGACAGGAAAGATGAAACAATTGAGGAACATGGCTGTGATCTTCCTCTGGAGCAGCTGGATCCTGACGCTGTGCTTCATACCATCCGCGAGGCCGGCATCGTGGGTATGGGTGGCGCTGCATTCCCCGGCGATGTGAAGGCGCTGAGCTCCATGGGTAAGATCGATACACTTATTGCAAATGCCTGTGAGTGTGAGCCATATATTACCGCCGACGATTCTCTCTTGCGCACGGAGCCGGAGCTTGTCCTGGAAGGTATGCTGATCCTGCGCCAGATCCTGAAGCCCGAACGTCTGGTTCTTGCCATTGAGGACAATAAGTCTGTGGCAATTGAAAAGATTCAGGGTATGCGCAAGGATTTCCCCGGTATTGAAGTGTTTGTTCTTCCTACCATGTACCCCCAGGGAGCCGAAAAGCAGTTGGTGCAGTCTGTGACCGGCAGGGAAGTGCCGCCCGGTCAACTGCCCTCCAGTGTCGGCTGTGCTGTGTTCAATGTATCCACCTTCGCAGCCATTTGCCGCGCGGTACGGCTTGGGAGATCGCTGACGGAACGTATCGTAACCGTTTCCGGCGAAGCCATTGCAAAACCCCAGAACTTTGTGGTTCGCATCGGCACGCCGCTGCATGATTTGATTGAAGTTGCCGGTGGGTTAAACGAAAAGACGGAGCGCGTGATCAGCGGTGGCCCCATGATGGGCATCGCCCAGAATGATTTGAGCGCTCCTGTCATCAAAGCGACAAACTCCGTTTTGTGTTTGCTGAAGGATGTGAATGGTGCCGCTGAGAATCCTGTATGTCTGCGCTGCGGCAAGTGTGTTGCCGTGTGTCCAATGAGATTGCAGCCACTGTATCTGTACCGATTTACCAATGCAGGCCGCGTGGACGAATTGGAACGACTGAACCTGCTGGACTGCATGGAATGCGGCAGCTGCGCGTTTACCTGCCCCGGAAAACTGCCGCTTGTGGAGCGTTTTCGCGCCGGTAAAGTGATGTTAAAGGAGGCGAAGAGCAGATGAAACTGACAGTCGCTTCTTCACCGCATATTCGTGGTGATTTTAAATCCAGCCGCATCATGTTTGATGTGCTCCTGGCGTTACTGCCTGCATTGGCGGTGGGCATCTGGATGCATGGCATCCGTTCCCTTGTGGTGACACTGGTATCCATTGCATCCTGTGTTCTGCTGGAATGGCTTTACAGCGTTGCCACCAGGACACGCAACACTGTGGTCGACGGTTCTGCGTTGGTCACCGGTATGCTGCTTGCCATGACGCTTCCTGCCACGGTACCCTACTGGCTGGTTGTGATTGGTGCCGCATTCGCCATCATTTTTGTCAAAGCCCTCTGCGGCGGTTTGGGTCAGAATATTTTCAATCCTGCACTTTCCGCCCGAGGCTTTATGATGCTGATTGCACCTGCCTGCATGGTACATTTCGAAGGTGTCGACGGTGTTACCGCCGCAACCCCATTGCACCACATGGTGATGCCTGCACTGCCGGAAGAGAGCATTCTGGATATGTTCATCGGCAACTGTCCCGGCTCCATCGGTGAGATTTCCGCGCTGGCTTTGCTGCTGGGCGGTGCATACCTTGTTTACCGCAAGGTTATTTCTGTCAGGATTCCGCTGGCCTACCTTGGCAGTGTAGCCGTGCTGACGCTTGTTTTCCACAAGACCGACGCGGCCATTGACTGGATGCTGTACAGCCTTTTCTCCGGCGGTCTGATGCTTGGCGCGATTTTCATGGCAACGGACTATGCGACATCTCCCGTCACCGCAAAGGGTCAGATTCTTTACGGCATCGGCTGCGGCATATTGACCGTGGTATTCCGCTATTTTGGCCTGTTCCCCGAAGGCGTTACGTATGCGATTCTACTGATGAACGCCCTCGTCTGGATCATTGACCGCCACACTGCGCCCCGCCGCTTTGGTGTGAAGAAGGGAGGAGATCAGGCATGAAAAAACAGATTCTTCTTCCTGTCATTACCATCGCAGTGGCAGCCGTAATTCTATTAGCCGCCTCCTTTGGTCTGAACAGCATTGCCGCGGATCGTGCTCAGGCCGACCATATCCGTCTGATGCAGACGGTTTTACCCGGAAGCACTGATTTTGTACTGGAAGATTATGATGGCGAGGACGCGAATATTCGCAGCGTTCACAAGTCCGAGATCGGTTTTGTGATTGAAACAGCCACCAACGGCTATGCAGGTGAGATCACCATGTATATCGGTGTCAACAACGACGGAAAGGTGACAGGTCTGGTGGTTCGGGACCTTTCCGAAACCTTCGGTCTCGGCGCGCAGGCTCTGACGGATCACGAATTCCTTGCGCAGTTCCTGAACTCTTCCGGTCGTTTTGAAATTGCTGTTGCTCAGAGCGATGCATTCTCCGGCGCAACCGAAGAGGTTACCGAAGCTTCCGATGATACTGTGACAGTGGATGCGCTGACCGGCGCGACCGTCACCTCCAAGGCCATTGTCCGTTCCGTGAATTCGGCTGTTGCCTATGTAACCGGCGCGGATGCCGCATCTTCTGCAACGACTTGGGGAGGTTAAGCAATGAAAAATAAGACCTATCTGCTCAATACGCTCCTTGCTGCTGTCTTCGGTACCTATTTGCTTGTTGCCGTTGTGATTCGAACCTTCTGTCCGCAGATCATTCTGCCCAAGGCAAATATCCCGAATCTGGTGCTTGTATCCCTTGTCGCCCTGGTGTTGGATCACTACTTCGCTCCGGATGCAAAACGCTGTTACATCTGCATCCCGGCTTTTTCCGCACTCACCTTCGGTCTGCTTCCGTATGCCGGCGCGTTTGTGAACCCACTTGACGCACTGAAGCTGGCTGCAGCCGGAGCCGTCGTTTTTACTGTGACGACCTTGCTTTTTACGACCATTCAGGATCGGCTGTCCTCCGGACCTGCTGCAAAGGCGTCCGCATTCTTCAGTGCAGTGAGTTTGTATATGGCGTCCCAGTGCTTCATGGGCATGTTCCTTTGATTCAGCATGAAACACAAAAAGAGCCAACTGACACCTGTTGTCGGTTGGCTCTTAAATACATATGGGAGATTGTTACTTCTCGTCGTAGGAAAGAATCTCTTTTGCAATATAGACAGGGCGATTTTTGCTCTGTTCAAAGGTTCTTCCCACATATTCACCGATGATGCCGATGCAGAAAAGCTGGATGCTGCCCAATAGCAAAATCAGCACAATAATTGTGGCATAACCGGGAATGGCAATGCCCCAAAACAACTTCTCACACACAACGCAGATCAGATACAGGACTGCTGCAATGGCGGTAATGCTGCCAATGAAGACAGAAAAGCGCAGGGGCGCTGTGGAGTAGCCGATGATGCCCTCAATGGCATAGTTCAGCAGTTTCCAGAAATTCCACTTGGAGGCACCCGCATGGCGTTCACAGGCGGTATAGGGGATAAACTCCGTGCTGTAACCGACCCATGCGAAAATTCCCTTGGAGAAACGGTGATACTCCGTCATCTGCAGAATGCTGTCACGCACCGAGCGGCGGAAGGTTCGAAAATCGCTGGCATCGGGCTGGAGGTTGACTTTGGACAGCTTGTTAATGATGGAATAAAAGCACTTTTTGAAGAAGGACAGTATTCTGCCCTCACCACGGCGATCCTGATAGGCGGCAACTATATCCAGCTCTTCACGGTCATCCAATATCTGCACCATATTACGCACGATTTCAGGACGCTGCTGCAAATCAGCATCAATCAGGCTGATGTATTCGCCGGATGCCTGCTCAAGCCCAGCGTAAATGCCGGCTTCCTTGCCGAAGTTTCTGGAAAAGGATATCACCTTGACAGGGCATTTTTGCGCTTTGAAAATCTTTTTCAGGTTGTGGAGCGTGGCATCTTTACTGCCGTCATCCACAAAGATGATTTCATAATCGTAGCCGCAGCCGGAAAATGCCTCGATGACGGCATCCTGAAAAGCCTGCACATTTTCAGCTTCGTTATAGCAGGGAGCAATCAGAGAAAGCTTCATAGTAATACTCCTGAATCCAAAGAATTATAGCCTATTATATGATTATTTGAGGGTAACGTCAATATGGAAAACAGTTGACAATGTGGTAAAAGTGTGATAATTTAACCGTGATAAAGTGTAGAAGGGGAGTTTCGACTCCATAAATCGCTTCAGAGAGCTGCCGGGTGGTGCAAGGCAGCAGCGGTTGAAATCGATTGTCGCCCCGGAGCTCATTTTCTGAAAAGTGCAGTAGGAAAATGCGGGTATGCCCGTTACAGCAGTTTGAGTGCCCGAATGATTCGGGAAGTCAGGTGGTACCGCGGAACTTTTCGCCCTGAAGTCTTATGGGACTTCGGGCTTTTTTCCGTCCTGATGAAAAAATACTCAAAAAAGGAGAAATCAAAAATGGCAAGAGAACTGCCGAAAGTGTACGAGCCCCAGCAGGTGGAATCTCGTATCTATGACATGTGGCAAAAGGGCGGCTACTTCCACGCCGAAGTTGACGAGTCCAAGAAGCCTTTCACCATCGTGATGCCCCCTCCAAATGTCACAGGCCAGCTGCATATGGGCCACGCCATGGACGCGACAGTGCAGGATACCCTGATCCGCTTTAAGCGTATGCAGGGCTACAATGCCCTGTGGTTGCCCGGTGTTGACCATGCCGGCATTGCCACCCAGATCAAGGTGGAAGAAGAACTGCGTGTCAAAGAGGGTCTGAGCCGTTACGATCTGGGTCGTGAGAAGTTCCTG
>JAQXNO010000019.1 GCA_029098045.1 Bacillota bacterium | reverse complement strand
AAGGCGGCCGTACCGTCGGTTCCGGTGTCGTCACCGAGATCTACGAGTAATCTCACAGCCATCCTTTGATACTGCGATCCCCCGGTCAAATGACCGGGGGATTCTTTTGGCAATAGAAAACGGGCAGGTCAGAACCTGCCCACATATCCTGATACTAGTTTTTCAGGTTCTATAATAAATGTTGGGGTCAGGCGATGAGCCTGGCTCCAACATTTATTATAGAACCGAAATAGTATGATTCCCGATCTGCACGCTTTCACATCCCCACCCGGCATAAGCACGGCAAAACGAACCGGTCATATGGATTTCAGCGGCACCGTCTGGAGCAGGTTCAGATCAAATCGACCAACCAGCTCCAGAGCCTTTTTTTCCGGCTCCAGGCTGCGGATCTGATCCGGTGCGTGGGCATCAATTCCAAGAATTGCCTGACAGCCCTCTTCCGCGACGACTTCCCAGAAGGCTTCGTTTGGGTAGTGCTTGTTGTTTGCGATGCCCAGCAGATTGATCTCCAATGGGGTACAGGTTTCCTTCGAAACCCGGCAAAGATCCCGAATCTGATGCTGATAGGTTTTCCGGTCTCCCACAAAGTGAATGAGATCCGGGTGAGCCACGTAGGTGATTTTGCCTGTCTGCATGGCATCTATTACCTGACGGCAGTAGCGCTGCAGCAGATGCACATCCTCCGTGGGGGCAGAGCTGCCCGGCTCCCCCTGCTCGTTACCCAGCCAGTGCTGCCCAAGAATCATGTATTCCACACCCATATCCTGCAGACGGGGGATCAGATCCCCCCAAAGGGCCGGGTAGTATTCCACTTCCAGTCCAAGGTGGATTTGAAGCCGATCCCTGTATTCTTTTTGCAGTCTGCGTACCGTCGCGCAGTAGTCCGGCAGCTCATAGGTGCGCATCCGCATAAAGGTGCAGTAGCCGCCAGGGAAGTACTGCGGGGTGTGGTCGGAAAACCCGAAAATCTTCAGCCCCCGGGAGATGGCGCTTTCCACATATTCCGCTTCCGTACCCACGGCGTGGTTGCATCGGGTCGTGTGGGCATGGTAATTTGCAATCATACAATCCCTCTTCTGAAAACTGCCCGCAGAAAGCTTTCCGCGGGCAGTTGCATTTTTGCGGCGACACAGGTCTGTAAGCCGGGTTCTGTCTTGACAGCCATCTATCTAGCCCTACAATTGCTCATAGGATCAAGCCGCCCCCTCGAAGCGGTCGGGCAAACCTTATGCTTCTCCACGGCGTTGCTCCGGGATAGAGTTTACAGCACCCCAATGTCTCCATGAGGCGGGTGCGCTCTTACCGCACCTTTTCACTATGACCGGAAAACCGGCTACATCTCTCTGTTGCACTTGTCCTGAGGTCACCCTCGGCGGGCGTTACCCGTTATCCCTGCCCTGTGGAGCCCGGACTTTCCTCATCTGGTACCTTTCGGCATCCATCCGCGGCTGTCCGACCTGGTCGCGAAGATATTGTAACCGAAAGCACGGGAAATGTCAAACATCTTGCAAATTCTTTTGGAACAGGGTATACTGGTACGGAAGATTTTATGAAGTGAGGAATGAGCCATGGCGACTGCATTTGAACAATATTTTGAGTCCCTGCGGGGACGGAAAATCGCGGTGCTTGGTCTGGGCGTCAGCAACCGCCCGCTGGTGCGGATGCTTCTGGAATTTGGCTGCCATGTAACCGGCTGCGACCGCACCCCCAGAGATAATCTGGATGAGGAAGTGGTGGAGCTGGAGCGGATGGGCTGCGTCCTGCGTCTGGGGCAGGGGTATCTGGATGATCTGGATGCGGATCTGGTCTTCCGCACACCCGGCATGCATCCCGGCAATCCGGCCATTGCGGCGCTGAAGGCGCGGGGCGCAGAGGTTACCTCTGAGATGGAGGTTTTCTTCGAGGTCTGCCCCTGCAGAATCATTGGCGTGACTGGCTCCGACGGCAAGACAACCACCACCACTTTGATATCCGAAATGCTGAAGGCGGCCGGGTATCGGGTATGGCTGGGCGGCAACATCGGCACGCCGCTGCTGCCGCTGGTACGGCAGATGAAGAAAACCGATTTTGCGGTGGTGGAGCTCAGCTCCTTCCAGCTGATGGATATGCGCCGCAGTCCCCACGTGGCTCTGATCACCAATCTGGCACCCAACCATCTGGACATCCACAGGGACATGGAGGAATACGTGGAGGCAAAGAAGAACATCTACCGCTTCCAGAGTGCCGGCGATGTTCTGGTGGTCAATGCGGACAATACCATTACGGCGCCGCTGCGGGGCCCCGGCATAACAAAGGCATTCTCCCGGGCAGGCAGGGATACGCGGGTTCGTCTGGAAGGGGATACGATCTGCCGGGACGGCAAAGCGGTTCTGAACCGGAAGGACATTTTGATTCCCGGCGACCACAATGTGGAAAACTATATGGCGGCCATTGCCGCGGTGGAAGGTCTGGTGGAGGATGCGGTCATCCGCTCCGTTGCCAGAAAATTCGGCGGCGTGGAGCACCGCATCGAGCTGGTGCGCGTCAAGGATGGGGTGCGCTACTACAATGATTCCATCGCCTCCAGCCCCAGCCGCACCATAGCAGGGCTGAAAAGCTTCCCTGAGAAGGTGATTCTCATCGCCGGGGGTTATGACAAGCACATTCCCTATGACGCGCTGGGCCCGGAGATTTGTGCCCATGTGAAAAAGCTGTTCCTGTGCGGCGCAACGGCACCCCAGATTCGGGCCTGCGTTGAAAACTGCACCGGTGAAAAACCGGAAATGGTGGACTGCGGCAGATTTGAAGCGGCGGTTCGGGCAGCTGCCGCGGCGGCAGAGCCGGGGGATGTGGTGCTGATGAGCCCTGCCAGCGCTTCCTTTGACGAGTTCAAAAACTTTATGGTACGTGGCAACTTTTTCAAGAAACTGATTATGGAGCTGTAATGATGAATCTATCGACTTTGACAAACGGAATGCGAAAGGCGCTGCCTCTGAAATACTGCGGCGCGGTGATCGTGGCGGCAGGGAATGCCTCCCGCATGGGCGGCATCGACAAGGTGATGGCACAGCTAAGCGGGGAACCCATGATCGCACGTACCGTGCGCACCTTCCAGAACTGCGATGCCATTCGGGAGATTGTGGTGGTCACGCGGGAGGATCTGATTCTTCCGGTGATGCGCCTTTGCGCCGGTTTCGACAAGGTACAGGCCGTCATTTGCGGCGGCGCCAGCCGGCAGGAATCGGTGCAGCGGGGCTTGAATGCCATGTCCGCCAAGGTAAAGCTGGTGGCGGTGCAGGACGGTGCCCGCCCTCTGGTTACGGAGCGCGTGATCGACCGGACGGTGCGCGCGGCGCATACCTACGGCGCGGCGGCACCGGCAGTCCCGGTGAAGGACACCATCAAGGTGGTCACCGGGGGGATTGTCGAGAAAACCCCCGACCGGGCGACCCTGCAGGCGGTGCAGACGCCTCAGGTGTTTGACTTTGACTTGCTGCGTGGCGCGCTGAAAAAGATGCGGGAAGAGGGCGCGGCAGTCACCGATGATTGTTCCGCCGTGGAACGGATGGGGATGTCCGTCAAGATCGTGGAGGGTGACGAGCGCAACATCAAGATCACTACCCCCATGGATCTGAAAATCGCAAAGCTTCTGTTGGAGGAAATGCAATGAGAATCGGACACGGATATGATGTGCACAGGCTGGTGGAGGGACGCGATCTGATCCTCGGCGGTGTCAAAATGGAGCACAATCTGGGACTTCTGGGTCACAGCGACGCGGATGTGCTGCTCCACGCGGTGTCCGACGCCCTGCTGGGCGCGGCAGGCCTGGGAGATATCGGCAAGCACTTCCCGGACACGGACCCGCAGTACAAGGGGGCGGACTCTCTGAAGCTGCTGAAGATCGTGGCGCTAAAGGTGAGAGAGGCCGGCTACCGCGTCAGCAACATCGACGTGACCATGATTGCTCAAAAGCCGAAGCTGCGCCCGTACATCGAGCAGATGGAGCGCAACATCGCCGATGCCGTGGGCATCGATGCGCTACGTGTGAATGTGAAAGCAACTACCGAGGAAAGACTGGGCTTCACCGGCGAAGAAAAGGGCATGGCCTGCCATGCGGTGTGTCTGCTGGAGGAATAGGGCATGATCAAAGCAGCTTTTTTTGACGTGGACGGTACGCTCCTTTCCTACCGAACCGGGCGTGTACCAACCGGCACACGGGAAGCAATCGAAAAATTGCAGCAAAAAGGCATCGCGTGCATTGTGGCCACGGGACGGCACATCAGCCAGCTGGAAAAGCTTCCAGTGGCGGATATTCCCTTTGATGCCTATCTGACACTCAACGGCCAGCTGATGCTGGACAGGGAGAAAAGGGTGCTCTTTGGATCACCCATCACGGGCAAATCCAGAGATTTTCTGGTAAAAGCATTTGATGCCCATACATTTCCCGCAGTGATGGTGGAAGAAAACCAGCTGTACATGAACTATGTGACGGAGCATGTGCGAACCGTCAGCCGGGATATGGCCATCACCATACCGCCCCTGAGCGACTACCGGGGCGGTGCGATCTATCAGGTTTGCGCCTATCTGCGGCCGGGAGAAGAACAGCTTCTGGCACCCATCGCCCAGGAGTGTGTCATCACCGGCTGGAACTACGGCGGCAAGGACATTGTTGCCAAAGGCGGCGGAAAGATGGCGGGTATCCGGCGATATCTGGAAGAAACCGGCATTCTGCCGGAAGAGATCATTGCCTTCGGGGATGCGGAAAACGATCTGGAGATGATCCGCTTTGCCGGCATCGGCGTTGCCATGGGCAATGGGGTGGAGACGGTCAAGGCTGCGGCAAACTTCGTGACGGCGGACATCGATGACGATGGGATTGAAAAAGCGCTGCGGCACTACCGGCTCATATGAAACAGGGAATCATGCCCGGGGCCGCTTCCTGCGGCGGACTGGCGATATGATTCTGCTGCAAGCAGCACAAAGCCGTGAAGGCTTTCCATTTGCAGCATCACAATATTCCAATAACGGCGGTTCACCCCCTGCGGGGTGAGCCGCCGATGTATAGCAGGCGTTTTCATGGGCGGCGGTGTGCCGGTGAGATCAAGAGGATTTCACGCAAATAATCTGAGATTTGAAACGACACGATCATTGACTATTGTTACAAATAGTGGTAGAATGACAATGAGATAGTGAGAACCTATGCGCATTTTCAGAAAACAAAGGGGATGATCTGCCATGGTAGCTGTTGTTACGAATTCCGTTTGCGATCTGTCGCCGGAATTGGCGGAGGAATACGGTGTGCTCATGATTCCTGATGTGATTATTTTCTCGGAATCCGAGCAATTCCGCAACAATCTGGAAATTGATCCCCCGGCGCTTTTTGCGCGGCTGCCCAACTGTGAGCAGCTGCCCACCACGGCGCACCCAAATCTGCAGCTGAATATGGATGCCTTCCGGAAGGCCGCCGAATATGCAGACGAGATTCTGTGCATCAGTCCTACCAGCAAGATGTCCGGCGCCTACGGTACTGCGTGCAGCAGCCGTACCCTGCTGATGGAGCAGGGCTTTTCTACCCCCATAACCGTATACGATTCCCTGCAGATATCCTTCGGCCTGGGTACGCTGGTCGTGCAGGCCGCAAAGCTGGCAAGACAGAACAAATCCGCTGCCGAGATCGTGGCGCAGCTGGATGTGATTCGCCCGCAGATCGGGGTGTACTTTGCCATGCAGTCGCTGGAATATGCCCGGCGCGGCGGCCGGGTGGGGGCGATCCGCGTACTGGCTGCCGATTTGCTGAATGTGAAGCCGATTCTGACATTCAAGGATGGATTGGTGAAGGATATTGGCGTTGTGCGCGGCTACAACAACGCCGTGGATCATGTTGTGGAGCTTTACCGCAAGCGGGCTGCCTTTGGCGGTGATGTGTTTCTGTTCCACAGTGACCGGGAGGAGCTCGCCCGGCAGATCCGGCAGCAGCTGCTGGAAATGGATCCGAACTGCCGTGTCCGCATCGGTTGGGTTGGCGCGGTGATCGGCGTTTACACGGGCCCCGGCTGTATTGGGCTTGCTTTTATGGAGAAGAATGCATGATACTCCCGCTGGCAATCGGTACGTTTTCCTTTGTGCCAATGGCTGCCTCCGACTACCTCCGCCTGCGCGGACGGCCGGGAAGTGGGGGAGCACTCTTTGCGGTTGGGTGTGGTCTGCTCTGCGTTTCTACCCTCTGGCTGTTTTGGGAAAGCAGCTGGGCGGAGCTTTGCCGGATCTGCGCCGTTCCCATGGGGCTGGCATTTGTGAGCCTGCTGTTGCTGGTGTACAGTGTCTTTTTCGCGGTCAGACCCAGGCAGGCGGATCAGCTTGCCTGTCCGACGGGTATGCAGCCGCTGGTCTGCCACGGGATGTACGCCCTGTGCCGTCACCCCGGCGTGCTGTGGCTTGCGGGCTTTTATGGATTTATGACCCTCGCCTGGCGCAGCCGGCAGTGGCTTCTGGCGTTCGCGCTGTTTACATTGGCAGATGTCCTCTATGTATGCTATCAGGATCGGTGTATCTTCCCCCGTACCATTGACCGCTACGGGGAATATCAGAAAACAACCCCATTTTTGATTCCCACCGCTTCCAGTGTCAAGGAAGCGCTTGCGTCTTTCAAACAGTCGGAAAGGAACAAATGGCCATGACATTCGAAGAAAAGCTCAGAAACTATACGGCGAAAGAGATCTGGCAGGAATACTGCAGCTTTCTGGACCTGTCCCTGGAAGCGTATATGACCATTCAAAAACGGCTGCTCATGGAGCAGATCGATCTCATGTCCCATTGTTCCCTGGGCCAGCGCTTTTTCCGCAAGGGTGTACCCACCAGTGTGGAGGAATTCCGCAGCATGGTTCCTCTGACCAGATTTGAGGACTATGCGGATGTGCTCATCCCCCAGAAAGAGGAGATGCTGCCGGAAAAGCCCGTGCTTTGGCTGCAGACCACCTGGGAGGGCGGCGACTTCCCCTCCAAGCGGGCACCGTACACGGAGGATATGCTGGAGACATACAAGACGAATATCATCGGCGCCATGTTGCTTTCCACCTCTGCCGGACGTAACCACTTCTCTGTCCGCCCGGGGATGCGGGTGCTGTACAGCCTGGCTCCCATGCCCTATGCCACGGGAATGTTCCCGGATCTTATCCATCCGGAGATCAATCTGCGCTTTATGCCCTCGGTGCGGGAAGCACGAAAAATGTCCTTCAGCCAGCAGATGAAAAACGGATACAAGATCGCCATCAAAAAGGATATGGATATGTTTTTTGGCATGAGCAGCGTGCTCTGCGGCGCGACCAGAAGTCTGGATATGCTGAACCAGGGCGCCGGGGGGCATATCCGCCTGAAGGATCTGTTCTCCTTCCGTCCCAGAATGCTCTATCGGCTTCTCACGGCAAAATATCGGGCAAAGCGGGACGGTACACCCATCCGGCCGAAGGATCTGTTCCACCTGCAGGGCTTCGTCTGCGTGGGTACGGACACCGCATTGTATCGGGACGAGCTGGAGGAAGCCTGGGGAATCCGTCCTCTGGAGATTGCCGGCGGCACGGAACCCACCTGCCTGGGCACCGAAACCTGGAGCAAAAACGGACTGGTGCTGTTTCCCGATGCCTGCTTCTATGAATTTATCCCCGAGACCGAACTGCGCAGAGAGATGGCCGATCCGGACTATGTGCCCAATACCTACCTGATGAACGAACTGGTGGCGGGGCAGAACTACGAGCTGGTGATCACCGTACTCCATGGAGGCGCGTTTTTGCGCTACCGTGTGGGAGATGTCTATCGCTGCCTGCGACTGAAAAATGCCGGCGACAAGCTGGATCTGCCCCAGTTTGAATATGTGGATCGAATCCCCTCCGTCATCGACATCGCCGGATTTACCCGGATCACCAGACGGGAGATCGAAAAGGTGATTCGCGTTTCGCGGCTGCCCATTGCGCATTGGTTTGCGGTGAAGGAGTATGGCGAGCAGAATCGCTCCTTCCTCAACCTGTATGTAGAGTTGGACACGGCGGACGCGGATGCCGGCGCGATGGAATGCCAGCTGCTGCGAGACCATCTTGCGCTGTATTTTCACGCCTATGACGGTGACTACAGCGACCTGAAGCGGCTGCTGAATATGGACCCGCTGAAGATCACCATGCTCAAATCCGGCAGCATGGAACGCTACACCGCGCTTACCGGTGTGCAGATTCCTCCGGTCGGCGCCACCAGAGAAACGGTGCTGGAGATTCTTCGGCTGCAGACGGTAAATGATTTGGAAGGGGGAGACGGAGTGTGTCACTGAATGAACGGGTGTTCATTATTGTCCCGCTGATCGCTTCGATATGCAATATCTTCCTGCTTCTGACCGTTGCGTCGGTCAAAAAGGACCGGATGGTGCGCTCCTTTATGGAGCTTCTGATGACCTTTACCATATGGAGCCTTGGGTCATTGTTCATGCGCATGGACCTGTTTCCCGGCCCGTCATTCTGGTACATGGTCTCCATTACGGGGATTTTCCTGGTGCCGTTCTTCCTTTATAACTTTATCTATTTCTACACAAATACCCGGGGGTATTTCCTGCGCGGTGTGCTTCTTGTGAGCTGGATCATCATTGCCGTCATGAATCTGAGCAATGTGTTCATTACCAACCCCCAGATCGTGTATGCCGGTGGGGAACGGCGGTTCGAGTACGGCGTGTCACCGCTGCTGGCGCTGCCTGTCGTTCTGGCTGTGTTCACCATTCTGCTGGCGTGCTACCTGATCTACCGCAGCTGCAAGGAGGGAAACATCAGCATCAGCCAGTTTTTCCCGCTGTTTGTCGGTGTTTTCGTCATGTTCTTTGGAACCGTTGCCGCCGCCTTCCCGCAGATGGTCTCCCTGCCTGTGGACACCTTCTCCTGTACCATCAACGCAATCTGCATTTACTATATGCTCTGCAAGCGACGGGTTGTCCATCTGGAGGGTGTTGTCAGCAACGAACCGATATATGCGGTCTCCATTTTGTGCGCCGTGCTGATCATGGTGAATCTCCATGACCGGTTTTCCGCCCTGTATCGCCGGCTTCTGCCGAATTACGCGGCACATGAAATGATCGTGCTCTCCGTGGTCATGACGCTGGGGACGCTGGGACTCTACCAGCTGCTCCACTGGCTGATGTCAAACCTCTTAACGAAAAAGTCGGAAGAGCGGGAACTGCGTTTGCGGCAGTTCAGCACCGCGGCCAGCAAGACCCTGAAGCTGGATGCGCTGCTCCGGCTGTATTGCAGCTTCCTGCAGGAGAATCTGCGCGGACACACCGCAAGGGTGTTTCTGCGGGATTCCGGCGGCAGCTATCAGATGCGCGGAACCACCGATGTGACACTGGCGCTGAAGGACAGCTTCGCGGCGGATCATCCTCTGATCCAGTGGCTGTCGGCGCACCCGCAGGCAATCAGCTACGGAACCTTCCGCAGGACTCAGAATTATCGGGCCATGTGGGCAAAAGAGAAGCAGCGCATGGAGGAAATGAATGTTGCTGCAATTGTGCCCATCTGCAGCAACAACCGGCTTGTTGCCGTCACACTGATCTCCACGGTGGATCACAGCAGGAAGAACAGAACGCTTTCCGCCAGAAGCATGAATTTCCTGGAGTCAACTTCGGCGATGTTTTCCATTGCGCTGAACAATGCGACCATGTATGAGGAACTCCAGTACAAGGCGCAGCGGGATCCGCTTACCAATCTTTACAACCGGCGGTTTTTCCATGAACATCTGGAAAAAGAGTTTGCGATGTCCAAGAACCATCAGATATCTCTGATGCTTATCAGCTTTGACGATTTCCACCTTTACAATGAGCTGTACGGAACCGGCGAGGGCGACCAAATCCTGAAAAAGTTTGCCGGTGCCCTGGAGCATCTTGTGGGGAGCCGGGGCACGGTGGCCCGGTACAACGGCAAGGAATTTGTCGTCAGCTTTCCCATGTGTACCGCTTCCACGGCGCAGGAGTATGCCCTGCGGGCGCAGCAGTGGCTGCAGGCGCAGGAGGGGAAAAAGCATCTGACCTTCTCCGCCGGAATCAGCGCCTATCCCACCGACGCGGCGTCGATTGACGAGCTGCTTACCTATGCCAGCATGGCACTGTTTACGGCAAAGAACAATGGGAAGAACAGAATCGTGCTCTACTCCAGACAGACCGGGACGGACAGCTCGGCCGAAAGCTACAGAAACAAGCGGGCGTTGGCGGAAACCTGTGCTTCCACCATCTATGCACTGACCGCGGCAATCGATGCCAAGGATCACTACACATTCAATCACTCCAATAACGTGGCGGAGTTTGCATCCATCCTTGCAAGGGAGCTGAAGCTGGATGCGGAGCATGTGGAGATTATCCGGCAGGCAGGACTGCTGCATGACATTGGCAAGATCAGCACGCCGGAAGCAATTCTGACCAAAAAATCCCGGCTGACCCCGGAGGAATACGCCGTTATGCAGCAGCATGTGGATGCTTCCATCTCCATGATCAAGTATCTGCCGTCCCTTGATTACGTCATTCCGTCGGTTCTGGGACACCATGAGCGGTGGGATGGCAAGGGCTATCCCAGAGGACTGGCAGGAAACCAGATTCCGCTGGGGGCACGCTGCCTGTGCCTTGCGGACTCCTTTGACGCCATGATGTCACGCCGCAGCTACAAGCAGCCGATGGCTGTGGCGGATGCCATTGCTGAGA
Organism: Bacillota bacterium; assembly: GCA_029098045.1. Classification (GTDB taxonomy): domain Bacteria; phylum Bacillota; class Clostridia; order Oscillospirales; family Oscillospiraceae; genus Faecousia. The sequence goes on along the minus strand of JAQXNO010000019.1, from coordinate 17,012 downwards.
TCCGAAGAAATCTCGGTACCCAGTTTGATCCTCAGGTTGGTCAGGTGTTCATTCAGCTGGTCGAAAACGGCACAATCTCGATACAGCGGTACAGTTCCCAGTAACTCCATTCCTTCCCGGATTTGCCGGACAAGCACTCCAGATTCCCATAGGAGCGCTGTCTGCGTCCATCGAAATGAATTTCCCCAAAATCGAATCACCCCCTCTGCCACTGTGATCTTCAGCAGCATCTCTCCCGGGTTTGCGGAGAGATGCTGCTTTTTCAAAAAGGAAGCCGGGAACAACCTGCCATGCCGACAGCCGGTTCCGTCCGGCGCGGCGGTGAGGGAGGAAAACCGAATACGACCCCAGGTGCGCGAACCGATTTTTGACGAAAAATCACCCTTTCGGACAGCGGCGCATAGATTGAACCGGGGGGGAGTTTGCATATGGGCATTTATTTTATTACCGTTCGGTCAGTGACCGTTGGCCAGCAGGCAGAAAATGTAATGAGAAAGGGCGGCATCTCCTGCAGCTTGCAGCGCACACCCAAATGGATGGAAGAACAGGGCTGCGGCTACTGCCTGCGGCTGCGCACGGCGGATGTGACACCGGCCGTGCAGCTGCTGCGCGTTGCGCAGGTGCCCTTTCGCCGGGTCTATGAGCAGGGGAGCGACGGGGAGGTACGGGAGGTGCGGCTATGATCTATCTGGACAACGGGGCTACATCCATGCATAAACCCGCAGCCGTGGGGCGGGCGATGATGGACGCACTGAAAAGCTGTGCCAATCCCGGCCGGAGCGGCCATGATGCCTCCATGAAAGCGGCCAATGTGGTCTATCACTGCCGGGAACTGGCCGCAGGTATGTTCGACTGTGACCCGGATCGGGTTGTATTCACATCAAACTGTACCCATGGACTCAATATTGCCGTCCGCACTCTGGTAAAGCCGGGAAGCCGGGTTCTAATCTCCGGGTTTGAGCACAATGCGGTGACCCGTCCGCTCCATGCCCTTGGGGCAAATATCCGGGTCGCAGGAAGAAAGCTCTTCGACTGGGATGACACGCTGGAGGACTTTTTTCAGGCACTGCGCGAAGGCGTGGACGCGGCGGTTTTTACCCATGTATCCAATGTGTTCGGCTATATCCTGCCGGTGGAGCAGATGGCGGCACTGTGCCGGGAGCGGGGTGTGCCCTTTGTCATCGATGCTGCCCAATCAGCCGGCGCACTGCCCGTGTCTCTGAAAGGGCTGGGGGCGGATTTCATCGCCATGCCCGGTCATAAGGGCCTGCTTGGCCCCCAGGGAACAGGACTGCTGCTGTGTGCGAAGTTGCCCCGGCCGCTGCTCTATGGGGGAACCGGCAGTGAATCCGCGGCACAGGATATGCCGGGCTATACCCCGGAGCGGGCGGAGGCCGGAACGCTGAACGTGCCGGGAATCGCAGGGCTGGCCGCAGGAATACAATATCTGAAGCAGGAGGGAATCGAAGCCATCGGCGCCCGGGAGCGGAAGCAGACAGAGTTTTGCGCCCGGATGCTGAATAAGATGGGTATTACCGTATTCACCGGTCCCCATCAGGCAGGCACCCTTTCCTTTTTGCCGGAGATGGACTGCGAGATCGCGGCACAGATTCTGGCGCGGCAGAATGTTGCGGTGCGCGCCGGGCTGCATTGCGCGCCGCTGGCTCATGAAAGCGCCGGAACGCTTTCCACAGGCACGGTACGCATCAGCTTCGGCCATGATGCCGGGCAGACCCAGAGCAGGGAATTCCTGAAGGCCGCAGCCAAACTCATGCCTGCGAATTTATAATTTTTTTTACAGATTATCTATTGCCATACCTATTCCAATCCGCTATAATGGTACGGATAATAGGTAAGTGTACCATAGCGCAGTGCGCGCTGATTTTGACCGATGAGAGAAATGAGGTAGCGACGGTATGAGCGTGATAAAAGAAATACTTCAGCGATTTGCAACCATGCGTTGGCAGGACTACGTGGATATCATACTGGTGGCCTTTTGCGTATACAAACTGCTCCCACTCATTCGGACACCCAGCACCAAGCGGATTGCCGGTGCGGTAGCCGGTATTCTGGTGGTTGTCTGGCTGGTGGATATGCTGGAAATCTACACGATCAGCTGGATCCTGAACCAGTTTCTGTCCGTCGGTTTTCTGGCTGTGATCATCCTCTTCCAGCCGGAGCTGCGCCGGGTGTTGGACCGGCTGGGCAGTGTCCGGCTCCACACACTGCTGGGCACCGGTAAGCCTGTGGAGGAAATGGATTCCATCATCACCCAGACGGTCATGGCCTGCGAGACCATGAGCCGTGAAAAAGTGGGTGCTCTGATTGTGTTTGCCCGGGAAGCGCGTCTGGATGATTGCTTCAAAACCGGTACCCGCATCAATGGTCAGGTTTCTGAGCAGCTGATCCGCAATATTTTCTTCCCGAAGGCCGCGCTCCACGACGGCGCCATGATCATCCGGGACGGCCAGATCGCGGCCGCCGGCTGCGTGCTGCCGCTGTCTGACAGCAACCGCCTGAGCGCGGATCTGGGTACCCGGCACAGGGCGGGCGTGGGTATGAGTGAAACCTCCGATGCGGTGGTGGTCATTGTATCCGAGGAAACCGGCACCATTTCCGTGGCCGTGGGCGGTATGCTTAAGCGCCATCTGGCACCGCAGACCCTGGAGCGACTCCTGCGCAACGAGCTGGCACCCGAGCAGCCGGAGCGGGATGGCAATGCCCTGGTTCGGCTGAAGCAGCGGCTGACGGGCACCGAAAAGGAGGAGTCGAAGCATGAAAAATAAGATTTGGGCCCTGCTCCTGTCCCTGATCCTGGCAATCGGCCTGTGGATGTATGTTATCACAACGGTCAGCCCCAATTCCAGAACCACAATCACCAATATCCCGGTGGTTTTTGAGGGTGAGAGCTGGCTGCTTGAAAACAGAAATCTGATGATCACATCCGGCATGGATACCACGGTGAGTTTGGAGCTTTACGGAAACCGCTCCGATCTGAACAAGCTGAACCGCTCCAATGTGACACTGAAGGTAGATCTGACCAAGGTCTACGAAGCCGGTGAGATTGATATGACCTACAGCTACAGCCTCCCCAGCGATGTTTCACCCGGCGCGATTGCAGTGGAGCGGAGAAATCCCGCCGGTGTGCGGCTGACCGTTGAGAAACGCCTGACACAGGAGATTCCCGTGAATGTGGTATTCGCCGGCGCTGTGCCGGAGGGCTTCCTTGCCGATACGGAAAGTGCGGTTTTGGACTGTCCTGTCATCAATATCAAAGGCCCCGCGTCCGTTGTGGAGCAGATTAAGCAGGCGCGGATCGATGTAAATCTGGACGGCCTGACCGAATCCGTCAGCGAGAACTTTCGGTATACCCTCTGTGATGCGGAGGGAAATCCCATCGACGGGGAACAGATTACCACGGATGCGGCGGAAATCCATCTGGATCTTCGGATCCAGCGCTATCAGGAGATCCCACTGAAGCTGAATCTGATCTACGGCGGCGGTGCCAGTGAAGGCTATACCCGCTGCGAGATCAGTCCTTCCAGCATCCGTGTCTCCGGCAGTGATGCCGTTCTGGAAGACCTGACGGAGATTACACTGGGAACCGTGAACTTCGCGGAACTGACCGAGAATACCCAGAGAACCTTCGCCATCAATCTGCCCGAGGGCGTGACGAATCTGACGGGTATCACGGAAGCAACGGTTGACATTTCCTTTGTGGGACTGAGCATCAAAGAGTTCACCACAGAGAATATCAACGTCATCAATGTACCTCAGGGGCTGAGCTATGAGCTGATGAGCCAGGTGGTGAAGGTTACCCTCCGTGGCCCCGCAGCCCTCATCAATCAGATCAAGCCCGAGGATATCCTCGCGACGGTGGATTTGGCCGGGAAGGAAATCGGCGCTACCACAGTCAGAGCAACAATTTCCTATAAGGATGAGAAATACAATGCGGTTGGTGCGGTTGGCACTCCGACAACGGTCCCGGTGACGCTGAAACAGGCGGAGGGTAAGTAATGGAGCAAGTGGTTCGCGTGAAAGAGACCTTTGCCGATGGTACAGCACTGGTCGTGCATGTGCGCCAGAGCGCCTGCAGCGGCGACTGTCATAAATGCTCCGGCTGCGGCGCGGCGCAGGAGACCATTATCCTGAGAGCGAGCAATCCCATCGGCGCGGTGCGTGGACAGCTGGTGATTCTGGAATCGGACACAGGCTCCGTGCTGAAAGCAGCCGCAATCCTGTATATGCTGCCGATCCTGCTGTTTTTTGTGGGATATTTTGTGGGGGATGCCCTTTGGCAGCGGGGCGCCCTGGCAGGCTGCGCTGCCTTTGCGGTGAGCATCCTTGTTTCCCTGGTCTATGACAGGAAAGCGGCTGGAAAAGAGAAAACGGGTTACACCATCCGGGAGTTTGCGGGACAGCCATTTTAAGGCAATACCGCATCATTCGGCAAGGAAGCTCAGCGAGAGATTTTGTGCCGGTTCAAAGTTCCGAAAATGCGGAAATACTGTATGTATTTCCCGCTTTTGGAACTGCAGAAATGGCGCAAAAGATCCGCTGAGATCCGCAGACGCAATTATGCGGTGTTGTCTGAAGTGTATTCCGACAGAAAAGGGGATAATAACATTGATCAAAAGTATGACCGGCTATGGCCGTGCCGTGGAAACGGTGAATGGACGGGAGTTTACGGTGGAAGTGCGTTCCGTGAACAACCGATATCTGGACTGCACTGTGAAGCTGCCCCGGAGCCTTTCCTTCGGGGAGGAGGCAGTGAAGCAGGCGGTGAAGCAGGCGGTATCCAGAGGCAAGGTGGATGTATTTGTCACAGTAAAATCCGAAAATGCGGAGGATACCAAAATCAGCCTGAACACGGCGGTGGTGGAAGGGTATCTGGCAGCCATGCGCCGGATGGTTACAGACTACGGTGTGGCAGATGACATCAGCGTATCCACCCTGTCCCGCCTGAACGATGTGTTCACGGTGGAGAAGCCGGAGGTGGACGAGCAGCAGCTGAAGGCGGATCTGATGGGCGTGGTGGAGCAGGCGCTGGCAGGCTATAATGCCATGCGGGAAACGGAAGGCGCCGCACTGGACAGGGATCTGCGCAGCCGTGGGGAAACCATTCTGGAACTGGTGGCGCAGGTGGAGGCCGGAAATGGCCAGACAGTCATTGACTACCGCACCCGCCTTGAAAACAAACTGAAGGAAGTGCTTGCCAATACCGCCATTGACGAAAGCCGTATTCTGACCGAGGCCGCGATCTTCGCGGACAAGGTGGCGGTGGATGAGGAAACGGTGCGCTTGCGCAGTCATCTGGAGCAGATGAACAATATGCTCACCGCCGGCGGCGCCGTTGGCCGCAAGCTGGACTTTTTGCTGCAGGAGATGAACCGGGAGGCCAACACCATCGGCTCCAAGTGTACCGATGTACGCCTTGCGAAAATCGTGGTGGACATCAAGGCGGAACTGGAAAAAATCCGTGAGCAAACCCAGAATATTGAGTAAGAGGTAGCAAATGAAACTGATCAACATCGGCTTCGGAAGTCTCGTGGCCGCAAACCGGGTGCTTGCCATTGTGGAACCGGATTCCGCGCCCATCAAGCGTGTGATTCAGGAATCCCGGGATCGCGCCATGCTGATCGATGCTTCCTACGGCAGAAAGACAAAAGCCGTGATTCTGATGGATACGGATCATGTGATCCTGTCCGCCCTGACCCCGGAAACGATCCGTGACCGATGGCAGGAGAAGCAGGATCCGGCAAATGAGGAGGAAGAGGTTTGAGCAAGGGCAAGCTGTTTATCATCTCCGGCGCCAGCGGTGTGGGCAAGAGCACGGTGCTCAGCTGTGTCATGGCGCAAAGAAGCGATCTGCGTTTTTCTGTCTCCGCCACCACCAGAGCGCCCCGTCCCGGTGAAGTGGATGGACAGAGCTACTACTTTGTGACAAAGGAAACCTTTTTGGACATGATTGCCCGGGATGAATTTGTCGAATACGATGCCCACATGGATAATTACTACGGCACCCCCGAGGGTCAGCTGAATGAAAAGCTGGAAACCGGCAGTGTGATTCTGGACATTGAACCCAATGGCGCGTTTCTTGTCCGCCAGCGCCGCCCCGATGCGACCCTGATTTTTATTGCGCCCCCTTCCATGGAGGAGCTGCAGCGCCGGCTGATTGGCCGTGGCGATACCACCCCGGAGCAGGTGAAGCTGCGCCAGGAGCGCGCCCGGTGGGAAATGGAACAGAGCGCGAAATATGACTATGTTGTTGTAAACGACCAGGTGGAAGCCTGTGCCGATAAAATTCTCAAAATTATTGCCGAAAAGGCAGACTGAATATTGGAGGAACCTACTATGCTTTACCCCCCTGTTGCTGATTTGCTGAAGAATGTGGACAGCCGTTACCTGCTGGTGAATGTGGTCGCCCAGCGCGCCCGCACCATTGCCGCCGAGGCGGAGGCTTTTCAGGAAGATCTGCCGGACAAGCCGGTGACCATGGCCATCCGTGAGGTCGCCGAGGGCAAGCTGACCGCAACCGTCAAGGACGAGTACAGAAACTGATTCAAAAACTGATACAAACGGAGGAAGGGCTTTATGATTGCGAAAATCGCTGTTTCAGCGGCTACCTTTGCCATTGATAAGCCCTATTCCTATGCAATCCCCGAAGGCATGGTGCTGGAGCCCGGTCAGCGGGTGACGGTGCCCTTCGGCCGTGGCAACCGCCAGAGCGAAGGTGTGGTGCTGTCGATTGAAACAGGCAGCACCGAAAAACTGAAGACGGTGCAAAGTTGTCTGGACGAAACGCCGGTGGTATCATCCAATATGCTGCATCTGGCGGCATTCATCCGGGAACGGTATTTCTGCACCTTTTATGAAGCCATACGCGCCATGCTCCCGGCGGGGCTCTGGTTTCAGACCAAGGGTGTCTATTTGCTGACGCAGGACCGCAGCTGGAAGGATAAGACCATCCGCAACGCCGATGCCCGCACCGTCTTGCGTTTTCTGGAAGATCTGGGCGGACAGGCGCAGGAAGATGCCCTGCGTGCTGCCGTGCCCGATGAGGAGCGGCTTGGGGCTGCGCTGCAGTATCTGCTGCGCAAGAAGTGGATCACCGCCCAAGCGGAGCACCTGCGGCGGCTGGGAGACAAGACCGAGCGGATCGCGACACTCTCCGCTTCCCCGGAGGAAGCCATGGAGTATGCCGCAAACCGCCCCAAATCCGCTGCCATGCAGCGCGCTGTGCTGGAGCTGATGTGCAGCATCGGCAGCATTTCGGTGAAGGAGCTTTGCTATTTTACCGGAGCCTCCACCGCAACGGTCAACCGGCTGGAGAAGCTGGGCTATCTGACCCTGTCGCAGCGGCCTGTGCTCCGCTGCCGGGAAATCAGGCCGGCCAGACTGGAGGGCCCCCTGGTACTCAATGAAGAGCAGACCGCTGCCTTCGAAGGGCTCAATGCCCAGTGCAAATCGGATAACCCCGGTGCCGCCCTGCTTTACGGCATCACCGGCTCGGGCAAGACATCCATCTATATCAAACTCATTCAAGCGTGCCTGGATGATGGCAAAAGCGCCATGCTCCTGGTTCCCGAAATCGCACTGACGCCCCAGCTTCTGAGCATCATGGCGGCATATTTCGGTGATACGGTGGCGGTGCTCCATTCCAGTCTTTCCGCCGCAGAGCGGTATGACCAGTGGAAACGGGTGCGCGACGCAAATGCAAAAGTCGTGGTGGGAACCCGCTCGGCGGTGTTTGCACCCTTGCAGAATCCGGGAATCATCATTTTGGATGAGGAACAGGAGCATTCCTATAAATCCGAGAATTCTCCCCGGTACGATGCCCGGGAGGTTGCACTCTGGCGCGGCAGCAAGGAGCGGGCATTGGTGGTCTTTGGTTCTGCCACCCCTGCGGTGGAGACCATGTACCGGGCGAAAACCGGCATCTACCGGCTGTATACGCTGCGGGAGCGGTACGGCGGCCGGAAGCTGCCCCAGGTGAGCATCGTGGATATGCATGAGGAGCTGAAAGACGGCAATGATCTGTCCTTCAGCCGGGAACTGCGCGATGCGATTGTGGATGCCCACCAAATGGACAAACAGACCATCATCCTATTAAACCGCCGGGGCAACAGTCGGGCGCTGGTGTGCGTGGACTGCCGTGAAACGCCGGAATGCCCCCGCTGCGCGGTGCGGCTGACCTACCACAGTGCCAACAACCGGCTCATGTGTCATTACTGCGGCTTTTCCCAGCCGGTGATGCACCGGTGCAGCCGCTGCGGCGGCCCCCTGAAGGCCATCGGCACCGGCACCCAAAAGGTGCAGCAGGAGCTGCGGGAGCTGTTCCCGGAGCTGAAAAGTGACCGCATGGACGCGGACACGGTCAGCGCCACCAATACCCATGAGGCAATTCTTGCACGGTTCCAGAAGGAACGGACGCCCGTTCTGATCGGTACCCAGATGGTGGCAAAGGGACTGAATCTGCCGGATGTGACGCTGGTGGGTGTGATGGACGCGGAGCTGAGCCTGTATAACAGCAGCTACCGGGCGGCGGAGACCACCTTCAATATGCTGACACAGGTGGTGGGACGCGCCGGCCGCGGCGATATGCCCGGTCGCGCCATCATCCAGACCCTGACGCCGGAGCATCAGGTGATCCGCCTTGCGGCGCAGCAGGACTATGACGGCTTCTACGATCTGGAAATCCGGCTGCGGCAGGTACAGAATGATCCGCCTTTTGGGGATCTTGCCACGGTTACATTCACCGGAGAGGAGGAAACCGCCGTGCTGCGGGGCGCGGCAAAATTCCGGGATTCCCTGATTGCCTGCCTGAAAGAAACCACCTATGAAAAGGAAACATGTACGGTACTGGGTCCCGCGCCCTGTGCGGTACCGAAAATAAACTATCACTTCCGCTACCGGCTGACACTTCGCTGCCGCATGAGCCGCAATTTACGCACGCTCCTTGCCTATCTGCTGCGGCAGTTTTCGCAGGACAAGCTCAACCGTGGGGTTTCCGCCTTTGCGGACGTGAACGCAATAGAGTAACAAAGAGAGGAATCAAAATGGGTCTTCGAAAAATTCTGACCGATCAGGAGCCCGCGCTGCACAAGGTGTGCAAGCCGGTAACTTCCTTTGACAAAAAGCTTCATAAGCTGCTGGACGACATGGCCGATACCCTGATCGATTCCGGCGGTGTGGGTCTGGCCGCACCCCAGGTGGGCATTCTGCGCCGTGTGGTGCTGGTGGATGTGGGCGCGGAGGAACCGGACATCATCGAACTGGTGAACCCCGAGCTGGTGGAGACAGACGGGGAACAGTGCGGCCCCGAAGGATGCCTGAGCGTGCCGGGGAAATACGGTCTGGTGCGCCGCCCCAACTATGCCAAGGTGCGGGCTCAGGATCGCAACGGAGATTGGTACGAGTATGAGGGCGAGGAGCTGATCGCCCGGTGCTTCTGCCATGAGCTGGATCATCTGGACGGCATCCTCTACACCGAAAAAATGGATCGGTTCCTGACGGAAGAGGAACTGACAGCTGATCAATAAGGACGGAATTCATGAGAGTTGTATTTATGGGAACGCCGGATATCGCGGCGACCTGCTTGAAGAAAATTCTTTCTGACGGATTCGACGTGGTGGGTGTTTACACCCAGCCGGACCGTCCCAAGGGACGGGGCATGAAAATGGTGTTCTCTCCCGTGAAGGAGGTCGCACTGGCTCATGAGATCCCCGTTTTTCAGCCGGAGAATTTCCGCGCGGACGCGGATGTGGAAGCCCTGCGATCCCTGCGACCCGATGTGATTGCAGTGGTGGCCTATGGCCGCATCCTGCCCCAGCGAGTGCTGGACATCCCGACCGGGGGCTGCGTGAACATCCATGCCAGCCTGCTGCCCCAGTATCGGGGCAGTGCGCCCTATCAGTGGGCGGTGCTGGACGGTCTGACCGAGACCGGCGTCACGGCGCAGCATATGGCTCTGAAAATGGATGCCGGCGATGTGATCGATGTGGAAAAGACAGCAATCGGGGAAAATGAAACCGCAGGCGAGCTGCTGGACAGACTGGCAATTCTGGGCGCGGCGCTTTTAAGCCGTGTGCTGACCCGGTTTGAGCAGGGCAGTGTGGCGGGCGTGCCTCAGGATGCGTCGCAGGTCAGCTTCGCGCCCATGCTGGACAAATCCATGTGCCCCATCGACTGGAGCAAGACTGCCAGGCAGGTACACAACCACGTCCGGGGTCTGCATCCCTGGCCTGTGGCCACCATGGAGCTGAAGGGACAGAAGTTCAAGGTTCACGCCACAAGAATTGTGGATGGCAGCGGAACGCCCGGCCAGATTCTGGGACTGACCAAAACGGGACTGAAGATCGCCTGTGGAGAGGGCGCGGTGGAAGTGACCCAGCTGCAGGCGGAGGGCGGCAAACGGATGGCGGCGCCGGACTATTTCCGGGGTCACCCGCTGGATGGCTGAGATGGGCGCCAGAGAAACGGCGCTGAATGCGCTGATTGCCTGCCGCAGGGATGGAGCCTGGTCCAATGGGGTGCTGAAAGCATACATTGTCCGGGACCGGCTGGATCGTCGGGATGCGGCGCTGGCGGCAAAGCTCTGCTACGGTGTGCTGCAAAACCGGAACAAACTGGATTTCTATCTGAAACAGCTGCTGACCGGAAAGCTCCGGGATCTGCACCCGGTGGTGCACGATATTCTGCATCTGGGGCTGTATCAGATCTATGAACTGGATAAGGTGCCGGATAACGCGGCGGTCAATGAGTCCGTGGATCTGGCCAAGAAATACTGCAAAAAGCAGCGCTTTGCACCGGGGCTGGTAAACGGCGTCCTGCGAAACGCGGTCAAAACCAAGGGCAGCCTGAAAGAACCCACATCCCTGGAGGATCAATACAGCCATCCCTGGGAGCTGATCAAAAAGCTGCGGGATTATGTGGGCAAAGACCGCATCGAAATGATGCTGAAGGCCAACAACGAAGCCCCCCGGACAGTGATTCAGGTCAACACCCTGAAAATAACCACGCAGGACCTGCAAAAGCGGCTGGAAGGGGAACAGGTAACGGCTGTGCCCCACGGATGGATGCCCGACTGTCTGGTGCTGGGCGGCACCGGCGATCTGGAAAGACTTTCGTCCTTTCGGGAGGGGCTCTTTTATGTGCAGGACCCGGCGGCAAAGCTGAGTGTCCTGTGCGCCCAGCTGCCCAGAGCGGATGTGCGCATTCTGGACTGCTGCGCCGCGCCCGGAGGCAAGAGCTTTGCAGCCGCCATCGCAACCGGCGCCCAGGCACACATCACTGCCTGCGATATTCACGAGCACAAGGTGCCGCTGATTGACAGCGGCGCGGCGCGGCTGGGCTTTGGAACCATCGAAGCCCGGCAGCAGGATGCGTCGAAAAATGTGAGCGCATGGAATGACAGCTTCGATTTTGTTCTTGCGGATGTGCCCTGCAGCGGCTATGGCATCATCCGGAAAAAGCCCGACATCCGCTATAAAAAGGCGGAGGATATGGAAGAACTACCCCGGCTGCAGCTGGAGATTCTCAACAATCAGGCACGCTATGTAAAACCCGGCGGGCTTCTGATGTATTCCACCTGCACGCTGGTCTGGGCGGAAAACGAAGGCGTTGTGGAACGCTTTCTGAAAGAGAATCCCGATTTTTCTTTGGAGCCCCTGCCGCTTCCTGATATCTTTCCCCAAAACGAAAGTGGTATGCTGGCACTGGTGCCCGGGCAGTACGACACCGACGGTTTCTTTATCGCAAGAATGCGGAGGAAGGCATGTACGAACATCTGAAATCACAGACCCTGCCGGAACTGACGGCAACACTGAAAGCGCTGGGACTGCCTGCCTTTCGTGGCAAGCAGGTCTACACCTGGCTCCACAAGGGTGTGCGCAGCTACGACGAGATGACCAATCTTCCCAGGGATCTGCGCGCGCTGCTGGCGGAAAAATATCCCATTACGCCACCGGAAGTGGTGCGCAGACAGGAATCGGCCAAGGACGGAACCATCAAGTATCTGTGGCAGCTGTCCGACGGCAACTGCGTGGAAACGGTGCTGATGCGCTACAACTACGGCAACACCGTCTGCATCTCCACGGAGGTGGGCTGCCCCATGGGCTGCGCCTTCTGCGCTTCCACCATCGGCGGTCTGGTGCGGCGGCTGGAGCCTTTTGAAATGCTGGACGAAGTGCTGTTTACACAGGCGGATTCGGGACTTCCCATTTCCCGCATTGTGCTCATGGGCATCGGTGAACCGCTGGATAATTTCGATAATGTCATGCGCTTTCTGGAGCTGGTCAACAGCGAAGAGGGCATGAATATCTCCATGCGCCACATCAGCCTGTCCACCTGCGGTCTGGTGCCGAAGATTGACGAACTGGCAAAGCGAAAGCTGCAGATTTCCCTTGCCATCTCCCTGCACGGCCCCAACAATGAGATCCGCGGCAGGGTGATGCCTGTGAACCGGGCATACCCTATGGAGGAGCTGCTGGATGCCTGCCGCCGCTATTTTGACGCCACCGGCAGACGCATCCACTTTGAATACGCCATGATAGACGGAGTCAATGATTCTGTCCGGGACGCAAAGGAAATTCTGCGGCAGATGAAAGGGCTTCCCGCCCATTTCAATCTGATTCCGCTGAACCATGTGGAGGAGAGCCCTCTGAAGCCCAGTTCCCGGGCAGCGGTGGCGGCCTTCCAGAAAACGCTGGAAGCCGGCGGCATCACTGCCACGGTACGCAGGACCCTGGGCAGCGATATTGATGCTTCCTGCGGTCAGCTGAGAAGAAAATATACGAAAAGCAAGGAATAATGAAATCCGCAAAAAAGGAGTGAAGGCATATGCAAAGCTGGGGTCTGACGGACCAGGGCTGTGTCCGCAAACAGAATCAGGATGCATACCATATGGAACCATTGGGCCGGTCAAGTCTGCTTTGTGTCGTCTGTGACGGCATGGGCGGCGCGAAATCCGGCAATATTGCCAGCACTCTGGCAGTGGATGTCTTTGTGGAAGAAGTACGCCGCACCTGGACGCCGGGCATGACGTCCGACAAGCTGGAGCAGATGCTTCGGGGCGCGGTAAAGCTGGCGAACTTTACGGTTTTTGATCAGGCACAACAATTTGAGGAATTTGACGGCATGGGCACGACCCTGGTGGCGGTGCTGGTCCATGGCCGCCGGGCGACGGTGGTCAATGTGGGCGACAGCCGCGCCTATAAGGTGGACAGTGACGGCATTCGTCAGATTACCCGGGATCACTCCCTTGTGCAGATGATGGTGGACCGGGGTGAGATGTCCCCGGAAGTGGCAAGAACCTATCCCGGGAAGAACTTTATCACCCGGGCCATCGGCACCGAGGCGCTGGTGGAATGTGATGTGTACCATTTGGATGTGAAAAAGGGCGACTTTCTGCTGCTCTGCTCCGATGGCCTGTCCAATACCATGGACGAGCAGGAGATGCTGTTTGAGATCATTCACGGTGTCAAAAAGCAGCACTGCTGTCAGCGGCTTTTGGAGATTGCAAAGAATCGCGGCGCGCCGGACAATGTGACCAGCATTCTGATTATGATTTGACGCATCGCCGTGAAAGGAGCTATTTTTTAGTATGGATCAGTATATTGGACGGTTTCTGGACAACCGGTACGAGATTCTTGAGATCATCGGAACCGGCGGGATGGCCGTTGTATATAAAGCTCGCTGTCACCGGCTGAACCGACTGGTAGCGATCAAAATCTTAAAGGATGAGTTTTCCCGGGACGAGGAATTCCGCCGCCGCTTCCACGCCGAGGGCGAAGCGGTTGCAAGTCTCAGCCATCCCAATATTGTGCAGGTGTATGATGTTTCCACCTCCGACAACGCGAACTTCATTGTCATGGAGCTGATTGACGGCATCACCCTGAAGCAATACATGGAAAAGAAGGGAACACTGAACTGGAAGGAAACGCTGCACTTTGCCATGCAGATTGCAAAGGCACTGGAACACGCCCACGGCCGCAACATTGTGCACCGGGACATCAAACCACACAATGTGATGGTGCTCAAAAACGGCTCCGTCAAGGTGACGGACTTCGGCATCGCCCGGGTCATGAGCAAGACCAACACGCTGACCAAGGAAGCTCTGGGCAGTGTCCATTATATCTCACCCGAGCAGGCCAAGGGCGGCTGGGTGGATAACCGCAGCGATTTGTACAGCCTCAGCGTTGTCATGTATGAGATGATGACCGGACGTCCTCCCTATGACGGGGAGTCCCCTGTGGCGGTTGCCATCAAGCACATCAACGGCGGCGCGCCCAGACCCACGACCCTGAATCCCAACATCCCGGAAGGTCTGGAGCAGATCATCATGAAGGGCATGGAACTGGATGTGAAGGACCGGTACACGTCCGCCACGGAAATGCTGCAGGACATGGAGCAGTTCCGGATCAATCCCGCGATTCGATTCTCCTATGCAAAGGCCATTTCTGCGGACGCGACGGTTGTGCTGAATCCCAGTGAGGTGGCCCAGGCTGTCCGCCAGAGCCGCACCGCCGCCGAAAAGGAACCGCGGGATTCCGGCAGCATCCCCGGAATCCGCACACAGCAGGGAACACGCCCTGCCAGCCAGACGGGCAGCCGCAGCGCGGCACAGAACACGCCCGGACAACCCCGTCAGCGCCAGCGCGCCGCAGGCGCCCAGCCGGGAAGAAGCACAGGCTCCGCCGAAGGAGTTCGCCGGATATCGGAAGAGCGCGGCGAGCTGCCCCGCCGAAAAACCCGCGAGGAGATCCGCCGGGAAGTGCGGCAGGAGGAACGCAACCGGGCGGCCACCATCGCGGTGGTGGTATGCAGTGTTGTGGCCATCATTGCAATCATCATTTTCCTGGCGGTGCTGTTCAACGGCGGCATGGTGGGCCGGGGCGAGAATATGATTTATGTGCCCGATCTGAAGGGCAAGTACTACGACCAGGCCGGAACGGTGGCCGGTCTTGTGATTGAGGTTGACAAATACGTCAACAGCGATGATTACGAAAAGGGTAAGATCATTTCCCACACACCGGAATATGGTGCGCAGGTGCTTCAGGGAACCGTGGTGAAGGTGACGGTCAGTCTGGGCCCGGCCACGGGTGTGAAGACCATGGGCTACATGGTGGGCTATCAGGAGGCGGATGCCCGGGCGGTGCTCACCGGAATGGGCATGGTGCCTGTCGCCATGGAGGAGTTCAGCGACGAAGTGGAAAAGGGCAGGGTCGCCAGAACCGATCCGGAAGCCGGCGCACAGCTGCAGGACGGCCAGACGGTCTACATTTATATCAGCAAAGGCCCGCTGATTGAAACGGCGCCAATGCCCCATGTGGTTGGCCTGGACTATGCCACGGCGAAGAAAACGCTGGAAGCGCTGGGCTTTACCGTCAGCTTCGAGCGAAAGGACAGCAGCGCGGATAAGGATGAAGTGATTGAGCAGCCCTTCCCCAAGGATGAAAAGGTGGATATTACCACAAGAATTGTTCTGGTGATTTCCAAGGGAAACAAGACGTCGGGAAAGGAAACGGAGAAGCCTGCCACGGAAGAGGATGAGTACCCGGATTACGTCCCCCAGACACCGAACCAGGGCGGCTCCCAGAGCTCATCCCAGAGCGGCAGCCAGAGCAATCCCAATCAGACAAAGACGAAGCAGGTGCGTTTCAGCCTGCCTGCGGATCGGACGGAGCCGTATATGCTGGGCTTTTATCAGAACGGTATGCAGGTGATCGAGGATACCATTGTGGGCACCGGCATGACCAGCATCGATGTGGTGCTGACGGGCTCCGGCGTCCAGACCTATGATCTTTATATCAACAATCAGTTCTACAAATCGGTAAAGGTGGATTTTAACGCCAATGACTAAGGAAAGCGAAGGCCGGATCATCCGATCCCTCAGTGGCTTCTACGAGGTGCGCACAGGCACCGGTACGGTGACCTGCCGCGCAAGAGGCAGCCTGCGGCGCGAAAGCCAGATTCCCCTGACCGGCGATCTGGTGTCCATCAGCATCGAACGGGGCAAGGGCATGGTGGAAAGAATTCTGCCCCGGCGCAACAGCTTTGTCCGCCCGGCAGTTGCCAATGTGGATGCACTGGTGGTTTTCGCGGCCAATGTCAACCCCGTCACGGAACCTTTCCTGATTGACCGGGTGGCGGCCATCGCAGGTGATCAGGAGGTGCCGGTGTATCTGGTGGTCAATAAGTGCGATCTGGATCCCGCCCGGGAACTGATTCGCATCTACACCCATGCGGGCTTTCCTGTGATTGCGGCCAGTGCCGAAACCGGCGAGGGCATCGGGCAGCTGTGGGAGCTGATCAGGGGCAAGCTGGTGGCCTTCACCGGAAACTCCGGTGTGGGCAAAAGCAGCATTCTCAACCGCCTTTGCCCGGCTTTGCAGCTTCCTACCGGAGAAGTTTCCGAAAAGCTTGGCCGTGGACGGCACACCACCCGCCATGTGGAGCTCTACGACCTGGGGGAGGAAACCTATGTGGCGGATACACCCGGCTTTTCCTCCTTTGACACGGATCAGATGGATGTGATGCTGAAGGAGAATCTTCAGTACGCATTCCCGGATTTTGGCCCCTACATCGGGGATTGCCAGTTCCACGACTGCTCCCATCGGAAAGAACCGGGCTGTGCGGTCAGGGCGGCACTGGATGCCGGCGCGATTGAGCCTACCCGCTACGACAGCTATCTGCGGCTCTATGAAAAGGCGAACCAGATCAAAGTTTGGGAACTGAAATAAGGCAAAGAGGTATGATGCTTCCATTGGCACCATACCTCTTTTGCTATTGCAGCAGATTCAGAATCTCCTCCCGGTTGCGAAAACCAACGGCCTTTCCGGCCACTTTTCCATCCTTCACCAGCACCAGCGTGGGAATGCTCATGACCCGGTAGCGCCGGGCAAGCTCCAGATCCTCGCCCACATTTACATTTCCAACCAGGATGACCTCCCTTTCCGCGCAAATTTGCTCGATACTAGGGCTCAACTGCTGACAGGTCATGCACCAGGGTG
>JAQXNO010000018.1 GCA_029098045.1 Bacillota bacterium | reverse complement strand
TTGCACCAGTGCGCGCACTGGTGCCGCCCTTTCGAATCCCTCTCCTCTGCCAAAAATCCCCCATACCCGAATGGGGATGGGGGATTTTTGGCAGAGGATGAGGGATTCGAACCCCCGCAAACGGAGTCAGAGTCCGGTGTGCTACCGTTACACAAATCCTCTAAACGCGACGACCTTATTATACGCAGGAACGCTCAAAAGTCAAGTGTTTTGGGGTTCTTCCGCAAATATTTCTTCTTCCTCCCAGGGGAAGGGTCTGCCCTTAAGCACGCTTTGCCGCAGATAGCGGAAGGTGGCTTCCTCCCCCTCGTCCCGGAGCATCGTCAGGATATAGGTCAGCTCCCGCAGTGTCTGCGGGTGTATCAGCCGTTTTTCCCGGCTGCTTTCCAGGTAGTTCAGCGGTGATGCGGGGGTATAATTCTTCCCCTGATACACCAGGCACGCTGCCCGGCGATCCATCACCATCTCCACCAGATACCGGCGGGGCATGGGGACGGACTCATAGCGTCCCGTTTCCCTGCTCATGTCCGTCCAGTATTCGTAGTGGTGGCGGTTGCGGCCCTTATGGTGCATCCACGCCTCACTGTAGCCCTTCTCGGCGCGCTCCGCCGCGTTGGGGCTTCTGTTTCCCTGATAGTACCGGGCGCCCACCCAAAACTCTGTGGGACTGTACTTGGAGAGGTCATGAGTCAGTCCCTGTCTGTAAAGTCCCACCCGGAAACAGCCTTCCATAACGAGGAGTTTATGTCTGGTAATTGTCTTAAAATGCTGCCACGGCTTCATCCGGGTCGCTCCTTTCCATCCGTTTTTCCGGTGCTCAGCCCTCCCGAACCACGATCTCGGAAACCTTCAGACCGGGATTGCGGCGGCAAATGAAGTCAATCGCCCAGTAGCTACTGAACACCAGCAGACTGCGGCCGCGGTAGTCCTCCAGCAGCTCCGCATCACTTCCCAGGTTCAGATCGGACAGATCACCGGGGTATTCGTCGACCAGCCGAATCTCCTCATAGGGCAGATGCTCCATGCGCAGCTCAACACCGTACTCACTCTTCATGCGGTACTGGAACACTTCAAACTGCAGCACGCCCACAACGCCCACGATCACTTCCTCCATGCCGGAATTGGGAACCTTGAAGATCTGAATCGCGCCCTCCTGTGCAATCTGCTCCGTGCCCTTGACAAACTGCTTGCGCTTCATGGAGTCCTTTGCGGACACCCGGCAGAAATGCTCCGGCGCGAAGGTGGGGATACCGGAATAGGTAAACTTCTTGCCGGGCACGGTGATGGTATCGCCGATGGAGAAAATGCCGGGATCAAAGACACCGATGACGTCACCCGCGTAGGCCTCCTCCACAATCTCCCGCTCCGCCGCCATCAGCTGCTGGGGCTGGGACAGGCGCATCTTTTTCTTGCCCTGAACATGGTAGTATTCGGCATCGCGGCTGAACTTGCCCGAGCAGATGCGCATAAATGCCAGGCGATCCCGGTGTGCCTTGTTCATGTTTGCCTGAATCTTGAAGACAAACGCGGAAAAATCGGGGCTGAAGGCATCCACGACGCCCTCATCGGAGGTTCTGGCCAGGGGCGGCGGCGTCAGCTTCAGAAAATTCTCCAGAAACGGCTCAATGCCGAAGTTTGTCAGTGCGGAGCCGAAGAACACAGGGGAAAGCTGGCCGCAGCGTACCGCTTCCTGATCCATCTCCCGGCCGGCGGAAAGCAGCTCCACGTCGTCGATCAGCTGCCGGTGCTTGGCTTCGGAGTCCAGAAGCTGCGCCACCTGCGGATCGTACAGATCCACTTCCATTTTCTCGGCCTTGGCGCGGCCGTTCAGGCCGGAGAAGAACAGCAGCTCTTCCTTTTCCCGGTCATACACGCCCTGAAAATCCTTGCCGGAGCCGATGGGCCAGTTCATGGCATAGGTTTCGATGCCCAGTTCCCGCTCCACTTCATCCAACAGATCAAAGGGGTCCTTGGTTTCCCGGTCCATCTTGTTGACAAAGGTAAAAATGGGAATGTGGCGCATGGCGCAGACCTTAAAGAGCTTGCGGGTCTGCGGCTCCACGCCCTTGGCGCCGTCGATGACCATGACGGCGGAGTCCGCCGCCATCAGGGTGCGGTAGGTATCCTCGGAAAAGTCCTGGTGACCGGGGGTGTCCAGAATGTTGATGCAGAATCCGCCGTACTGAAACTGCATGACGGAAGAGGTGACGGAAATACCACGCTGCTTTTCGATCTCCATCCAGTCGGAGGTGGCGGCGCGGGAATTTTTCTTGCCCTTGACAACACCTGCCTGGGCGATGGCACCGCCGTAGAGCAGGAATTTTTCGGTCAGGGTGGTTTTACCGGCGTCGGGGTGGGAGATGATCGCAAAGGTACGACGGCGGTTGATTTCTTCTACAAGATTGGACATTGTGCCCTCCATATACCAAAATCGTATTTTTCACGTTCAAACTAATTCAGTTTATCACATTTACCTGTCATTTACAAGAGGATTGCGAAAAAATGGACGGCAATTTCGGTCAATCGGGGTCTGTCCCCTATTGCCATGTGTATTTCTTTGTGGTAGAATTAGAAAATAGCCGATGTTTTGGAGGTGAACCCAATGGAATACAACGATGTTTACGACAAGCACCGCAATCTGACCGGTCGGGTTCACTGTCGCGGCACCCGCTGGAAGGTGGGCGAATACGGTCTTGTGGTCTGTGTCTGGGTCTATGACGGCAGGGGGAATCTGCTGCTGACCCGCCGGGCGCCGGAAAAGAGCTTTGCGGGCACCTGGGAAAACTCCGGCGGCGCCGCGAAAGCCGGCGAGACCAGCCGGCAGGCAATCGCCCGGGAATTGTTTGAAGAGACCGGCATCCGGGCAAATGAGGCGGAATTTGAGTTGCTGGATTCCAGCCGGGAGCGCAATACCCACTACGATTTTTACTGTCTGAAGCGGCAGACCCCACTGGAGGAAATCGTACTTCTGCCCGGTGAAACCGATGATGCCCAGTGGGTCAGTATGCAGCAGGTGCACCGTATGATCCGCAGCGGACAGATCTGCCGTGTGATTGGCCGGCAGTTTCGCCGTCAGGAGCCGGATCTGCTGAAACGGCAAACTGCACAAGAATAGTCGTATTTTTTTGGAAGGCTTTTCAGCAGCTTTCTTCTTGAAATCTGACTGTGCCTCGGGTTATAATGAAAAAAAGCGTTTTTCAATGACTCCGGCAAAAACGCTCTGCCGGAGGTTGAAAGCGTTTTTTCTTTTTAATTGAAACACGGAGGAAAAGACTATGATTCAGATTTCCAATCTGCCCGTTCAGCGCGGCAAAGTCCCCCTGCGTATCGCCCGCGGTCACTTTGCCACCAACCACTCCCACATCAATTACTACATCGACATCACCTATCAGAAGACCCGTCTGAGCGAAGCCAAAGACAGTGCCTATGAATTGGTGTCCCATTTTGTCAACGACACCCCCATCGACACCGTCCTGTGTCTGGACGGCACCGCCGTTCTTGGCACCTGCGTGGCCGACGAGCTGACCAAATCCGGCTTCCGTACCATCAACGCCCACCAGACCATCTACGTGCTGGAGCCTGAGTATAATGCCAATTCCCAGATCATTTTCCGTGACAATGTCAAGCCCATGATTCAGGGTAAAACCGTTCTGGTGCTGATGGCATCCGTCTCCACCGGCTTCACCGCCAAGCGCTCCATTGAGGCCATCCACTACTATGGCGGTCATGTGGCAGGTGTCGCTGCCATTTACCGAGCGGTGGATGAAATCGGAGGGTATCCCGTCCGCTCCGTCTACTCCGTATCCGACATCCCGGACTATGAAAGCTATGACTACCACGACTGCCCCTACTGCAAGCAGGGCAAAAAAATCGACGCACTGGTCAACAGCTTCGGTTTCTCCGCCATTTAGTGAAAACGCTCTTGCTGCGCTTCCCGAAGGAAGCGCAGTTTTTTGTTTTTCGAGGCTGCACGCGCAACAAAATACTTGCTCTTCTTTTGGATTTGTTGTATAGTTACTTTAATTTGACACAAAGCGAGGAATCTTCATGAACAAAAAAATTATCCTGCTTGTGGTTCTGGCCTTTTTGGCTGTGGGCGGTACACTGATCGGTGTCTTCTGGGACCCGATCCTCGACTGGCTTCCCATTGACCAGAGTGGCTGGGATGTGCTGGAGAACGGTGGCCGGTGTTATCTCGACGAGGACGGCGATCCGGTTTCCGGCTGGCAGGAGCTGGACGGAAACACATACTACTTTGATCCCGAAACCTGCGCCATGCAGATTCGGTGGCTGCAGCTGGACGATGGCCGCTATTATCTGGGCGACGACGGTGTCAAGCGCACCGGCTGGCAGACCATTCTGGGTTATCGCTACTATCTGGGACAGACCGGTGCCATGCATACCGGCTGGCTGGAGCAGGACGGCGGCCGGATGTATCTGAACGAAAACGGCAACCCCCACAGCGGCTGGCTGCAGCTGGAGGACGGCACCTATTTCCTGAACGAGCAATGCTTCATGCACACCGGCTGGCTGGAGCTTGGCGCACAGCGCTATTACTTTGACGAAGACGGCAAGCTACACAGCGGCTGGCTGGAGCAGGAAGAAGGCACCTATTATCTGGGTGACGATGGCATCCCTAAAACCGGCTGGCTGGAGCTGGAGGAGAATGTCTACTATCTGGACGAATCCGGCATCATGCAGACCGGCTGGCTGGAGCTTGAGGGAAATAAGTACTATTTCTGCGGCGACGGCACTCGGTATACCGGCTGGCTGGAGCTGGATGGAAATAAGTACTATCTGAAAGAGGACGGCGCCGCTGCCAAAGGTGCCCTGACCATCGACGATCAGAAGTATTTCTTCACTTCCACGGGTGCCAACATCATCATGGTCAATACCTGGAACAAGGTCCCCGATGACTATGACCCCCAGTTGGTTGACCTGCCCAACGGCAAACAGGCCTCCGCCGTGTGCGCCGAGATCCTGACGAAAATGGTTGACGACTGCACCGCAGCAGGCTGCAGCCCCAATATCATCGGCGCCCACCGTACGGTCTACGCGCAGCAGGTTCTGTTCAACAACTTCATCACCGAATATGAGGAACAGGGATACAGCTATTCCTACGCCAGAACGCTGACGCTGCAGCGCTGCGCCATTCCCGGCACCAGTGAGCACCATCTGGGTCTGGCCTTTGACATTGTGGACCGGCGGTATCCCCAGCAGTATACCGGCGAGAACAACGCCCTGGTATGGCTGTCCGAACATTGTTGGGAATACGGCTTTATCATCCGTTACCCCGAATCCAAGTCCCAGATCACCGGCATCATGTCCGAGCCCTGGCACTTCCGCTATGTGGGCACGGAGCTTGCCATGGAGCTGAAGGATTCCGGGCTGTGTCTGGAGGAATATCTGGATGCACTGACCGGCGACGGCTCCACCTGCGGCAATCCCAACGCAGTGAAAAAATGAAAGAAAGATGGCACCAAAAGCGCCTGTCCCAAACCGGGGCAGGCGCTTCAGCTTGTCAAAAAAGTATTTTTGACAAGCTGCCTACGATTTTCAAACTTTTCAAAAAGTTTGAAAATCGCTTTGATTGGACGCAGTGACAACCCTGACGGTTTTCTTTCACACTTTCTTTCCCTCCGAAACTTTCGGCTG
>JAQXNO010000017.1 GCA_029098045.1 Bacillota bacterium | reverse complement strand
GGTCAGGCCATGGTCAGGCAGAATGAGGTGATGAACCTGACCGGCATCACGGAAGACGCGCAGGTGGCAAAGCTGCACCTGCTGGATTCCCTGACCGTGATGGCATCGGCAAGCCTCCATGGCAAAACCCTCATCGATGTGGGCTGCGGCGCCGGCTTTCCCGGTGTGCCCTTGGCCATCGCCTGCCCCGACGCGAAGATCACCCTGCTGGACAGCCTGGCCAAGCGCATGAACTGGCTGGAATCGGTGCTCCCGAACCTGGGAATTGCCAATGCCGAATGCGTCACCGCCCGGGCGGAGGAAGCGGTGGCAGCGTGCCGGGAGAGTTACGACTATGCCACCAGCCGGGCTGTGGCGCGGCTGAACATCCTGCTGGAGCTGACGGCGCCCTATGTGCGGGTGGGCGGCGCGGTGCTGGCCATGAAGGGCTCAGCCGCCGGGGAGGAGCTGGAGGAGGCAAAGGACGCCATCCGAAAGCTGGGTCTGAAGCTGGAGCAGGTGCGGCAGTTTTCCATCGACGGAGCCACCCACGCGGTGATCGTCCTGCGCAAGGTGCATCCCACACCGGCACAGTTTCCCCGCCGGTTCTCCAAAATCAAGCAGTCTCCCCTGTAATACAAATTTCGCGGCGCGGTGCTGAAAAGCACCGCGCACTGTTTTGCCCGCTCAGCCACCTGCGCGGCGTGTCGCCGCTGACAATTCGTTACGGACTGCATCCGACAAAGGGCTGCCCCGCTCGACCCCGAACTGCGTGTCGTATTTTTGTAGGGGACGATGCCCACATCGTCCCGAAACCGCAGGGTCACGATGGCTGGCAAACGGGTCGATGTGGGCATCGACCCCTACGACAGATGTCGAACGCGGTCACGAACCGGACGCTTGTGAGAAGGCTTTTTGAACTTTTTGTAACACCCCACATGGGGGTATTGACTTTTGGGCAAAATGGAGTATGATGAAGGCAAATGAATTAGCACTCTAATGACGAGAGTGCTAAAACCAAGAAGGAGGGTCACTTATGAATTTTGGAAATTATACCCAGAAGTCCCTGGAAGCCGTACAAAGTGCCCAGAGCCTGGCCGTGGAGAACGGCCATCAGGAGCTGCAGCAGCTCCATTTGCTGATCGCCCTGCTGCATCAGGAGGGCGGCCTGATCCCGCAGCTGCTGCGGAAGATGGAAATCACCCCGGAGAGTCTGGACGCGGCGGCAACGCAGGAGCTGAACAAGCTGCCCAAGGTCAGCGGAAGCCGGATGGCAGACCGCTTCTACGTATCGGCGGATCTGGATGCGGCCTTTACGGCAGCCCAGCATCAGGCGGAAAGTATGCACGACGAGTTCGTCTCCGTGGAGCATCTGCTGCTGGGTCTGCTGGAAGCAGCCCGGGGCAGCGTCAAGCAGCTGTTTGACCTGTACCGCATCACCAAAGAGGGCGCCCTGCAGGCACTGCAGGGCATCCGGGGCAATCAGCGGGTCACCACGGACAACCCGGAGGGCACCTATGACGCACTGGAAAAGTATGGCACGGATCTGGTGAAGCGGGCCAGAGAGCAGAAGATGGACCCGGTGATCGGCCGGGACGAGGAGATTCGGAACGTGATCCGCATCCTGTCCAGAAAGACCAAGAACAACCCGGTGCTCATCGGCGAGCCCGGCGTGGGCAAGACGGCCATCGCCGAAGGTCTGGCGCAGCGGATCGTGAAGAAGGATGTGCCGAAGAATTTGCAGGACAAGACCATCTTCTCTCTGGACATGGGCGCGCTGATCGCGGGCGCCAAGTACCGGGGCGAATTTGAGGAGCGGCTGAAGGCGGTGCTTCAGGAGGTCAAGCAGTCCGACGGACGGATCCTGCTGTTCATCGATGAGCTGCACACCATTGTGGGCGCGGGCAAGACCGACGGCGCCATGGACGCGGGCAATCTGCTCAAGCCCATGCTGGCCAGAGGCGAGCTGCACTGCATCGGCGCCACCACCCTGGACGAGTACCGCCAGTATATCGAAAAGGATGCGGCTCTGGAGCGGCGGTTCCAGCCGGTGCAGGTGGACGAACCCACGGTGGAGGACACCATCGCCATTTTGAGAGGCTTAAAGGAGCGCTACGAGGTGTTCCACGGCGTGAAGATTTCGGACGCCGCCCTGATCAGCGCGGCAACCCTGTCCCACCGCTATATCACCGACCGGTTCCTGCCGGACAAGGCCATCGACCTGGTGGACGAGGCCTGTGCCCAGATCCGCACGGAAATGGATTCCATGCCCGTGGAGCTGGATGCGGTGTCCCGGAAGATCATCCAGATGGAGATCGAGGAGGCGGCTCTGAAGCGGGAGGAGGACCCCCAGTCCAAGGCAAGACTTTCTCAGCTCCAGAAGGAGCTGGCGGAGGAGCGGGACAGCTTCAATGCCATGAAGGCCCAGTGGGAGAACGAAAAGCACGCCATCGAGCGGGTGCGTCAGCTGCGGGAGCAGGTGGAGGAGCTGAACCGTCAGATCGAAGCCGCGGAGCAGAGCTATGATCTGGAGAAGGCGGCGGAGCTGAAATACGGACGGCTGCCCCAGACTCAGAAGGCGCTGGAGGCAGAGGAAGAAAAGGTTCAGGCGGCGGCAGAAAACAATCTGCTTCGGGATCGGGTGACCGATGAGGAGATCGCCCGGATCGTGGAGCGCTGGACCGGCATCCCGGTGTCCCGGCTGGTACAGGGCGAACGGGAGAAGCTGCTGCATCTGGATGAGACCCTGCGCTGCCGGGTGGTGGGTCAGGAGGAGGCCGTGCAGGCGGTTACCGAGGCCATCCAGCGCAGCCGGGCGGGCATCCAGGACCCCAACCGGCCCATTGGCTCCTTCCTGTTCCTTGGCCCCACCGGTGTGGGCAAGACGGAGCTGGCCAAAACGCTGGCAAGCGCGCTGTTTGACGACGAAAACAATCTGGTTCGAATCGATATGAGCGAGTATATGGAGAAATTCTCCGTGTCCCGGCTCATTGGCGCGCCTCCCGGCTATGTGGGCTATGAGGAGGGCGGCCAGCTGACGGAAGCGGTGCGGCGCAAGCCCTACAGCGTGGTGCTGTTCGA
>JAQXNO010000016.1 GCA_029098045.1 Bacillota bacterium | reverse complement strand
CAAACGGCACCTAAAATGTGGTGCGGCCGCCACCCGCGCGCCCGCTTCGTATTCATCCAACCGCGGCTGATTTTTTGAAAGACTTCTGCAAACTTGTGACTTCCGGTTCCTCCGGAGGGTGACTTTCTTGTCCCGGCAAGAAAGTCACCAAAGAAGCCGGCTGGGGAGGGGCGGGGATGCCCCCGCTGGCGATTCGTTACGCACTGCATCCCACAAATGGCTGCCCTGCCCCGCTCGACCCCGGACTGCGTACCGCATTTTTGTAGGGGACGATGTCGAAGGCAGTTACGAACCGGGAGAGCCCAATGGCGTAACGATAATTGCCGGCCTTGCAGGCTCGGAATGTCAGCGGCGACACGCCGCCGGGCATATTTGTCCCCTTTGCCGCATACCATGCAGCAAAGGAGGGATGGGTATGACCGAGCAGCAGAATCAGTCCCACGGTCTGACCCTGCAGGGGCGCAGCAGGCTGACCATGACCGGGGTCACGGAGGTGGTCAGCTTTGACGACGCTTCCGTGGTGGTGAGTACCCCTCTGGGCACGCTGGTGGTGCAGGGGCAGGAGCTTCAGCTGAAAACACTGGACGGGGGCAATGTGGCCGTGGAGGGGCAGATCGCCGCGCTGTCCTACGAAGAGCCCCGCCCCACCGGCAGCTGGCTGAGCCGTCTGCTGCGATGATCCCGCCGGAGCTTGCCGCCCATCGCTTTGCATATGCCTGCCTGACCGGGGCGGCACTGGGCGCCGTGTACGGATTCCTGCGCCCTCTGCGCCCCAGGCGGACGACCCTTGCCGACGGCCTGTTTGTGCTGGCCTCCCTCTACGGCTGGCTGTTTCTGCACTTCGGTCTGTGCGATGCCGATGTGCGCATCGCCTACAGCGCTGCGCTGGTAATGGGCGGCACCGTCTGGGAATTGACACTGGGGCGGCTTCTTCGGCCTGCTGCCGCCGCTTTCTGGGCGGGTGCAGGAAGAATTTGGCGGTTTGCGCTGCTTCCGGCGAAAAAATTTTCTCAAATGGGAAAAAATATATTTGCATCTGGACGAAAATGGGTTACAATAAAGCGTAGAAAACATGGACACCACCACGGAGAATTCGGAGGCAGAAGGCATGACAGATTTGAAAAAACGCATCGGCAGGATTCAGCTGGTCAGGCGGCCTGCCGGGAAACTGACGATTGTCATGATCGCAGTCGCCATCGTGTTGTCTATGGCTGCCCTGACCCTGCTGCAGCTTTCCACCCGCTCCCTGAAAAACCGCACGGAGGCGCTGCAGGAATACGGGGCCTATCTGGAAGCGGAAAACGCGGCGCTTCTGGAGGACATTGAAAATGTGGATTCCATGGCGGGCATCATCGAAATCGCGGAAAAAGAGCTGGGACTTGTGTCCCCCGATACCGTATTCTATCAGCCGGAATCCTGATATTGGAGGAAATGAAACAAACTATGGAATTAACCGTTGGAACCGTTCTGGAAGGCAAAGTCAAATCCATCACCAGCTTTGGCGCATTCATCTCCCTGCCGGAGAACAAGACCGGCATGGTACATATTTCCGAAGTCACCAACGCCTACGTCAGTGACATCCGTGCCCACCTGACCGAGGGGCAGGATGTGAAGGTTGTGGTCATCGGGAACGAAAACGGCAAAATCAATCTGTCCATCAAGCGGCTGGAGCCCAAGCCCCAGCGGGAAAACGCGCCCCGTGCCGCCGGCAATCCCCGCAGCACTGCCGCCCCCCGTCGGGACAACAGCAGCTTCCAGAATCAGAGCGCCCAGAACCGTCCCGCCAGACCCGCACCCGTGCCCCCCGCCGCACCCAAGACGGCGGATCAGCTCTTTGAAGAGAAGCTGAAGGCCTTTATGTCGGAATCCGACACAAAGCTTTCCTCCATCCGTGCCGATCACCGCACCAAGAGCCGCAGAAGATAAACGTTGATTCAGGCCGCCGCATCGCGCGGCGGCCTGTTTTCATGTATTTTTTGAGAGGAACAGACCATGCAAACTGTTGTGATCACCGGCGGCTCCCGGGGCATCGGCGCTGCCGCCGTGGAAGCCTTTGCCGCCCGGGGCGACCGGGTTTTCTTTTTGTACGAAAAAAACCATGAAGCCGCCCGGGCCGTGGCGGAAAAGTACGGCGCCTGCCCCATCTGCTGCGATGTGGCCGACGGCGCGGCGGTGGCGGAGGCCTTCCGGCAGATCGACTCTGTGGACGTGCTCATCTGCAATGCGGGCATCTGCCGGTACGGCCTGATGCGGGATCTGGAGGAATCGGAATGGGATCGGCTCTTTGATGTGAATGTCAAGGGCATCTATCACTGTGTCAATGCCGCCATGCCGTCGTTCCTGCGCAGGCAGAAGGGCAGCATCATCACCGTCAGCTCCATGTGGGGGCAGGTGGGCGCCTCCTGCGAGGCGGCCTATTCCGCCACCAAGGGCGCAGTCATCGCCCTGACCAAGGCGCTGGCGCAGGAACTGGGGCCCAGCGGCATCCGGGTCAACTGCGTGGCTCCCGGTGTGATCGAGACGGATATGTGCGCCGGTGTGGCGCCGGAGATTCTGGCGCAGCTGAGCGATGACACCCCGGTGGGTCGAAACGGCACGGCGCAGGATGTGGCAAAGGCCATGGTGTATCTGGCAGACGCGGCGTTTGTCACCGGGCACGTTTTAAGTGTCAACGGTGGTTATGTACTGTAAGGAGGAGAGCTTATGAAAATTGCAATCGGCTGTGACCATGGGGCGCTGGAGCTGAAAAACAGGCTGGCAGCCCATCTGAAGGAGCAGGGCTACGAGGTCTGCGACTTTGGCACCCACACCAAGGAGTCCTGCGACTATCCCGTTTATGCCGCCGCCGCGGCCCGCGCCGTGGCAAGCGGAGCATGTGACCGGGGCATCGTGCTGTGCACCACCGGCATCGGGGTCTCCATTGCCGCCAATAAGATCAGGGGCATCCGCTGCGCCCTGCTGCATGATCTGAATTCCGCCCGGCTGACCCGTCTGCACAACGACACCAACATGATGGCGCTGGGCGCGGCTGTGGTGGACGAAGCGCTGGCCATGGAGCTGGCGGACACCTGGCTGACCACGGAATTCTCCGGGGAGGCACGGCACCAGCGCCGCATCAATCTGGTTATGGCATTGGAAGACGGGGATGCCCCGATGGGGAGTGAAGAAGTGAAGAAGTGAAGAAGTGAAGAAGTGAAGCGTAGGGGGCGGCGGGGATGCCCCCGCGGGCGATGCGTTACGGACTGCATCCCACAAATGGCTGCCCTTC
>JAQXNO010000015.1 GCA_029098045.1 Bacillota bacterium | reverse complement strand
AAGGGCTGCACGGATTACAAGAAGGCAGTCCAGATCATCAAGGACGGCGGCTATGCGACTTCTCCGACCTATGTGGAGAGCATCTGCAATATCATCGACCGCTGGAAGCTCACTCAGTACGATACTGCCGCTGCACTCGGGGAGGACAAGCCTGCTGGTGTTCCGTTCCTTGTTCGCGTCTCTATCTCCAATCTGAACATCCGCAAGGGTGCCGGAACCAACTATGCCAGAACTGGAAAGTATACTGGTAAGAATAACCGGGTTTTTCAGCACATTAATGCAGGCCTGTTTTACGGCGCTTCTGCCCTTGAGTGCGGGCATCAGATACCCCTTCTCGTCCACCTGGGGAGAGAAGTTGAGGATAAGCACGGAATAGATGTTGAAAAAGGGCACGGCGGACATGATCATAATGGGAACCAGACCGGCGCTACCGTAGATATTTTCCGCTAGAGCCACCCCCAGAATAGCGGCGCTGGACCGGGCGGAAGCCTGGGCGAAAGCACCAACTTGGCGCTTGTCCTTCATACAACAGGCACAGACGGCCCAGGGAATCAGAAACATGGCACTGGTGGTGGCAAAGCAAAACAGGCAAAATAGTGGGTCAAAATCGATGTAGAAATCCATGCCTGCGATGGAGCGGAAAAGGCTGATAGGCAGGGCACAACTGAATACGAATTCATTGGCGACTTTATTAAAATTATCGTTGAATAAATGAAATTTATGCAGGAAAAAGCCGAGAACGATAATTAAAAATAAGGGAACGGTTGCGTTGACGGCAAAGAGGAAATTTCCCATGGAAAGTCAGGTGCTCCATTTCTAAAAAATCAGTTTATTTTGCTCCATAGGCATAAAAGTTGCCTGGAGAATAATGTTTTGCAGGAGGGCTTCCGGGGTGTGCATCCGGGAGAGCAGAAGTTTACCGGCAGTGCGGCCTAACTCTGCGGTGGGCTGACTGATTAGACTGACCTTTTGCAGGCCGTACTGGGCATGGTCGCTGTCCAAAAAGCCCAGCAATTCAATGTCTCTGGGCACGCTAAGCCCTCGCTTGCCCAGTAGAATCCGGGCCTCTATGGTAAGCACATTGTTGGAGATGGCTAGGGCAGTACAACCAAGGTCCAGCAGCGCATCCAGATTTTCTGCCTGGAGTTTGGTGGAAGAGGTTCCGGCCCGGATCAGGTGCTCTGTACTCAGGTTTGCGGTAGCCATGGCATCTTGGTACCCTTTGCGTCTGTCAGAGGTAGTGGAGATGCTGTGGATACCAGTGAGGAAACCGATCTTCTGGTGTCCCTTACGAATCAGGTAGTCAACGCCCATGCGCATGGCGCTGTAGCTGGAGACATAAACGGCATCATAGGGTGCTCCGGGGAGATACCGGTCAATGAGTACCACGGGGAAACCCTTGGGAATGGCATTGGTCAACTGCTGACAGTCTGTCATGGCAGAGGCGATGATTAGCCCGTCAACTAGACCACTGGTAAGCACATTTAGGCCCTCTAGTTCCCGGGCGGGATCCTCCCGGGTGTTCAGCACCAGAAGGCGATAGCCCTCCTGGGCGAGTACATCCTCTACCTCTTCAATCATAGTGGAGAAAAAGGCATTGGATATATCGGGAACGACGAAGGCAACCAAGTTGCGCTTGCCGGTTTTGAAGCTGCGGGCGGTGGAATCCGGTACGTAGTGTAGCTCCTCAATAGCCTTTTCCACGTACAGTCGGGTCTGATCGTTCACGTTCCGGGTCCCGTTGATTACATGGCTCACCGTGGCGATAGATACCCCGGCTTTTGCAGCCACATCTCTGATACTGACATTTTTCATAGGCACTCCGTTAAACGGTTAAATGAGCAAAAATTTTGTTAAATACAAGTCATTACCGTGTTACTAATATAATATCAGGTTTGTTTCAAAAAAGATATGTGATTTGTGTACAATTTTTGAATAAAAAACTTATGGAATATGAACGATTGAAATTTTGCAGAAGTGATGTTACAATCCATAACAGAAAAACGTTTACGCAAACGTTTTTCTGATAGAAAAATATAATCACAAGAAAGGGAGACAAACATGAAAGCATTTAAAAACATTCTTGCGGGTATGCTAATCGCTGCCTCTGTACTGTCTATGGCAGCCTGCGGTACCAGCGGCTCTGTAACTACCGGCGATTCCGATTCTGCCGTGCCGGCGTCCAGCGCCGCCGTGGCAGCCTCTGAGGTACAGGACAAGGTAATTAAAGTAGCAACTACCTCTGACCCCGCATCTCTGGGCACCTATGATGAAGGCTCCTCCAGCGGCCGTTGGATTACTCTGACCTTCACTTACGAAACCTTGGCCTATATTGACAGCGACGGCCAGTTCAAGGGTATCCTGGCTAAGGATTGGTCCAAGAACGAAGAGTTGTCCAAGGACGGCAAGGCTGTGTACGACGTAGAAATCTACGACTACATCACCGATACCGCTGGCAACCATCTGACTGCGGACGACGTGATTTTCTCCTACAACGAGTGCCTGGCCAACGGCAAGGGCAACCAACACAGCGCTCTGACCGGCGGCATGGATGCCATCGAGAAGACTGGCGACTACTCCATTCGCTTTACTTGGAAACGGGAATCCGCAGGCGAATTTGAGGATGCTATGTCTAAGGTCCTGGTAGTCTCCCAGAAGGCCTACGAAGAGAGTGGCGACTGCATGCGTACCAATCCTGTCGCAACCGGCCCCTACTACGTGAAGGATTGGTCCACCGGTACATCTCTGACCCTGGCCAAAAATGAAAACTACTGGCAGAAGCCTGAGCTCTGCGGTAGCTACCAGAAGCAAAATACCGACGAGATCGTCTTCTACTTCGTCTCCGAGGCTTCTCAGATTGCCATCGGCCTGGAAACCGGATCCTATGACATGAACAACACCCTGAACTATACCAATGCTTCCCGCTTCATGGAAGGCGGCGCGGATGCGGCTAACTTCACCGTGGATTCCGAGCGTGACGCATTCTTGCAGCAGATCTGGGTCAACCGCTCCGATGAGAGCCCCCTGCACGACCTGCGTATCGCCCAGGCAGTGCTCTACGCTATCGACCAGGACGGCCTGATCCAGGCGGTTGCCGAGGGCCATGGTGAAAAGGTCTACTGCTACGGCAGCGACATCAACATCGGCTTCCAGGAGAAGTGGAAGACTGAGGACTACTACAACTACGATGTGGACAAGGCCAAGGCACTGCTGGCAGATGCCGGTGTGGCAGATGGCAGCCTGAACCTGACCATCCTCTGCGATAATGACGAGACTCGCGTGAAGATCGCTCAGGTTGTGAAGCTGTATCTGGCAGAGGTTGGCATCAATGCGGAAATCACCTCCTTCGATCAGGCTTTGTGGAATACCTACCAGACCGACCCCACCAAGTTTGACATCAACATCTCCTACAACGGCGGCTGGGGCTACATCACGAGAACCTGGAACCAGCTGGATTCCACCCGTTATGAGAAGCACAATATGGCCATGGTCCGCGACGACAAGCTGGACAACATGATTCACACCGCTCAGGTAAGCCAAGATCCTGCCGACATTGACGCTGCTAAGCAGTATATGACCGAGGAAGCTTATCATTACGGTCTGTTCCACAAGGAGCTTTACGGCATCACCAGCAACGCAAAGGTTACTGAAGCTGTCTATGACTATAGAGGAAACCTGGTTCCCGGCGCCTGCACTTACATCTGGAACTGATCGCTAAATCTCCCAAAGGGCGGCCCCTGTGCCGCCCTTTCCTGTAAACTAAATCAACTTTGAACCGAAAAGCCGGCCTTTTCGGCCCCTCCCGGAGGAATGTTATGTTTCGATTTATTACAAAGCGCCTGCTGCAGATGATCCCTGTGATTCTTCTGGTAGCAACGCTCATCTTCACGATTCTATATATTGTGCCAGGAGACCCGGCCCAGATTATGCTGGGCAGCACTGCAACAGAATACGAACTGGCAGAAATGCGGGAACAGTTGGGCCTGAACCGGCCTTACATCGTGCAGCTTGGCGAATTCCTGTACAATACGTTTATCCGCTTTGACTTGGGCACTTCTTACTTGACCGGTGCGCCGGTTTCCGCAGAGATTGCTAGGCGCCTGCCCCGGACTCTGACATTAGGAATTGCCTCCATGGTTCTGGCCTTTGGCATCGGCATACCCTTGGGTGTCACTGCTGCTGTGCATCAGAACGGCTGGGGCGATCGAATCAGCATGATCATTGCATTGTTGGGAGTGTCTATACCTACCTTCTGGTTGGCTATGCTGATGGTGCTGTTGTTTTCTCTGAAGCTGCGCTGGTTCCCCGCCAGCGGCATCGGTGGCTGGGAGTACTACGTCCTTCCTACGGTTTCCCTGTGCTTTGGCGGCCTAGCCACCCAGGCCCGTCAGTCCCGTTCCAGCATGCTGGAGGTTATCCGCAGTGACTATGTGGTCACTGCACGGGCCAAGGGCCTGTCCCAGCGGGAGGTCATTTTCAAGCACGCCCTGCCCAATGCCCTGAACCCCATCATCACCCTGGCCGGCAACAACCTGGCCGTGATCTTCGGCGGCAGCGTAGTTATTGAGAATGCGTTTTCCTTCCCCGGCATCGGTCAGTATATGATCAACGCCATCAATCAGAGAGACTATCCCATTGTCCGGGGCTGTGTGGTGATGCTGGCCGTGGTCTTTGCGGTGATCATGCTGCTGGTGGATCTGTGCTATGCTTTTAATGATCCCCGTATCAAGTCCCGTTATGTGAACACGGGCAAGAAGAAGCCGGCCAAAGCGGCGAAAGAGCAGGTGTGATTATGGAGAAAAAAGAAAATCGCTTCCTTGTGCTTGCCAAGCGCATGAGCCGGAATACCAACGCAATGATCGGCCTGACCATTTTTGTGGTCCTGGTGCTGTCTATCATCATTGTGCCCTTGGTATCTCCCTATGACTACAGCAAAATGGACGTGACCGCCCTGCACCAGGCCCCCTCTGCCGCCCACTGGTTCGGCACGGACGATCTGGGCCGGGACATCTTCACCCGGGTTTTCTACGGCGGCCGCTACTCTCTGAGCATCAGCATTGCCGCCGTGGCTTTCTCCACCGTGATCGGCCTGTTCCTGGGCGCGACCGCCGGTTACTTCGGCGACACCTATGACACCCTGGTTATGCGCTCCCTGGACATCATTCAGGCAATTCCCTCCATTCTTTTGACCATTATCATCTCCGCAGCCCTGGGCGTGGGCATTGATAAGACCATCATTGCCATTTCCATAGGCACCATTCCCTCCAATGTCCGCCTGCTGCGGGGTACGGTGATGCAGACCCGTGAAAATCAATACCTGGAGGCGGCGGAGGCTATCGGTTGTAGCACACCCCGGCGGATTTTGAAGTACGTGATTCCCAACAGCTGGTCTCCTCTGATCGTCTCTGCCACCATGGGCATTGCCAAAATGATCCTGGAGCTGGCGGCCCTGAGCTATATCGGCCTGGGCGTGCCCGCCTCCATCCCGGAGTGGGGCAGCATGCTCTCCAACGCCAGAGGCTTCCTGCGGGATTATCCCTATATGCTGATCTTCCCGGGCATCTTCATCGCTCTGTCTGTGCTGAGCCTGAATATGATCGGCGACGGTCTGCGAGATGCGCTGGACCCCAAACTGAAGGACTAAGGGGGAATCGATATGAACAATCAAAACGCTTTTCTGAAGGTGGAAGACCTTCAGGTAGAATATGTTTCCGGCGGCAAGACTGTCCATGCGGTCAATGGTGTCAGCTTTGACCTGGAGCGAGGCAAGACCCTGGGCCTGGTGGGCGAGACCGGCGCTGGTAAGACCACCATCGCAAAGACCATTCTGCGGATTTTGCCAGATGCTCAGGCCAAGATCGCCGCTGGCAAGGTGATGCTGGACGGCCAGAACCTGCTGGAGCTCAGCGAGCGGGCTATGCGTAAGGTACGCGGCGGCAAGGTGACCATGGTGTTCCAAGATCCCATGACCGCGCTGAATCCCATTATGACCGTGGGCGAGCAGATTGCCGAGGTCATCCGCAAACATCAGACATTGCAGGGCGAAACCTCCCGGCAGCTGGCCGAAGATATGCTGGCTATGGTTGGCATCCCCAAGGAGCGCTACGAGGAGTATCCCCACCAGTTCTCAGGCGGCATGAAGCAGCGTGTGGTCATTGCTATGGCTCTAGCCTGCAACCCCCATCTGCTGCTGGCTGACGAGCCTACCACCGCACTGGATGTGACCATTCAGGCGCAGGTGCTGGACATGATGGAGGAGCTGAAAAACAAATACAATACGGCAATGATTCTTATCACCCATGACCTTGGTGTGGTAGGCAGAATGTGCGACGATGTGGCGGTGGTCTACGCCGGGGAAGTGCTGGAATACGGCACCAAGGAAGAGATCTTCCTTCACCCCTGCCATCCATATACCGTGGGCCTGTTCGGAGCGATCCCTGATCTTTCGGTGGATACCCGCCGCCTGGCCAATATCGAGGGCCTTCCCCCCGATCCCACAGACCTGCCAAAGGGCTGCTGCTTCAATCCCCGCTGCCCCTATGCTACGGAGGAATGCCGCCAGGAGAAGAGCCCCTTGGTGGAGGTGCGGTCTAACCACCTGTGTAGCTGCAGATATTGGAACAAGGTAGGAAAGGAGATCTGACCATGGCACTGCTGGAAGTTAAAAACCTTAAAAAGTATTTCTATGGCCCCAAGGGCGCTGTGCACGCGGTGGACGATGTGACCATGTCCATTGACGCGGGACAGACCATGGGCGTCGTGGGCGAGTCCGGCTGCGGCAAGTCCACCCTGGGTAGAACCATCATCCATCTGCAAAAGGCCACCGGCGGCCAGGTGCTTTTCAACGGTAAGGACATCACCAATCCCACCAAGGAAGAGCTGAAACGCCTGCGCAGCGACATCCAGATCATTTTCCAGGACCCTTATTCCTCCCTGAACCCCCGTATGACGGTGGAGGACACCATCCGGGAGCCCCTGCTAATCAGCGGTCGGTGCAATAAGAGCAACGTAGATGCGGAGACGGAGCGGCTGATGGATATGGTGGGCATTGCCCGCCGGATCAAAATGAGCTATCCGCACGAGCTGGACGGCGGTCGCCGTCAGAGAGTGGGCATTGCCCGGGCCCTGGCCCTGAACCCCAAGTTCATCGTCTGCGACGAGCCGGTTTCTGCCCTGGACGTGTCCATTCAGGCGCAAATCCTGAACCTTTTGATGGATCTGCAGGAGGATCAGGGCCTGGCCTATATGTTCATTACCCACAATATGTCGGTTGTGCGGCATATTTCCCACAATATTTCTGTGATGTATCTGGGGCAGCTAGTGGAAACCAGCCCCACCAAGGAGCTGTTTGAAGAGCCACTGCATCCCTACACCAAGGCTCTGCTCTCCGCCATCCCCTCTACGGATATTCTGCATCCCAGAAAGCGGATTGTGCTCAACGGCGAGATCACATCGCCCATCGATCCACCTCCTGGCTGTCGGTTTGCCGACCGCTGCGCCTATGCCACAGAGGCTTGTCGCCAGCCCCAAAAATTGGAAGAGGTAAAGCCAGGCCACTTCGTGGCCTGCTGCAGATTAGGTGAGATTCATGACGAAATATAATAGCTTCCATTTTAGCCCAGAGAACAACCGCTCTATGCTGATGCCCCGTCTGCCTAAGCAGGAAGCATTTGCAAAAGCAATGGAAGGTCACAAAACGCGCGCCAAGTACCCATTGGTCCCAGAGGAAAAACTGAACAAAAATCCTTATTTTCAGTGCAATCTGGGTATGCACCTGAAAGATCTGGAACTGGAAGGAGGAAAGCGTACCTACGGTATCTATGTTCCTGATGGGATGATCAGCAAAGGGGCGGGGCTGGTGCTGTTCCTGCCCTCCGAGATTCGTGCGGCAGACTTTGTAGCATATGAAAACTGGCGGGCCCTATCCGAAAAGTATCACACCGCCGTATTTCTCTTGGAAAGCGGTTCGGATGGCTGGACCCGGGAGAGCCTAGAGGCGGACTTTGATTTCGCTTGGGGCGTCGTCAGCCGGGAGTTCTCCGGCAGACTGACAGTTGACGTGTGCGAGTCCTATTTCTATCCCATTGGCCTGGGGGATGCGGCCGCGGTGGCGGCCTCCTTCGCCTTGACCTACAGCGCAACATTTCCGGCATTTGCGGTGGACGGAGACTGCGACGTGGATCCGGAATTGCTGGACACTTTGCGCGCCCTGCCCTCTGATGGTGTAAAGACTCGGAAAAAAACAGATATTGCTATGCCTGCATTTGTGACTGACCGCAAAGGACACGGAGCGGCTCTAAAAAACTACCTGTGCCAGCTCATGGGGTGGGATGGTTCAGCAGCATACCAGAACGAATACGGTGAGGTCTACCCACAGAAACCCCATGCGGGTGCTTGGTTTGTCAACGATCAGCCCACGGCAGAGGTGTGGTATGGTACGGGGTCGGAAGACCTTTCCCGGGAGGAATGGAACGAGGCAATGGTACGCTTTGTGCTGCGATGGTCTCTCTGGGGTGGCTCTGGCAACAACCATCTGCGCCGTAAAGAGAGTAGCGCCCAGATGGGCATGCTCCGTGTGGAGCTGGAAGTGAATGGTCTTCCCAGATTCTACGATGTGTACGTGCCCTCTTGCTACCGCCCTGGGGATAAAAAGCAGTATCCTTTGGTGCTGGCCATCCACGGTATGTCATGCAATGCGGAGTACTTTGAAAAGACCAGTGAGTGGCACCGGGTGGCAGAGGAACGTGGCTTCTTTGTGGCCTATGCCAGTGCTTACCCTTATAACGACGGCCTGGCTCGGTTCCCGGTGCCCCACTGGGCTCTGAAAACCATGGACGTTGAACCCCAGGATGAGTTGACCTATTTCCGCCGTCTGCTGGAGCAGATGGAGGCAAACTACCATATCGATCCCAAGCGTATATATGCGGCAGGCCACTCCAACGGCGGCCAGATGACCCAGGTACTGCTGCGGGAGATGCCGGAGAAGTTTGCGGCTTTTGGCCCCACCGGTTCGCTTCTGGGTTGGCGGGAGGATCAGGTGGAGTTGCCTGGAAAGGACATTGTCTGCCCTGTGTGGTTGATTATGGGCGAATACGATGTAGCCAATCCAGAGCCCAGAGAGAATGCCATGGCCCAGAGGACTATTGCGGCCTATGCCGAGAGCAATGGTGCGGTTTCGTCCGGTGGGTGGTATGACAATGGCATCTACCATACCTTGTCGTTGTACAATACGGCTCATATACCTGTGGTGCGCTACACTATTATGCAGGGCTGCCCCCATACCTATACGGCAGAGATGGCGGAGCTGACCTGGAACGAATGGTTCAGCCATTTCACAAGAGAGCCCGACGGCAGTGCGGTGTATCATGGATAAACCAGGAAGGAGAGAACTTCCTATGGAGATCTGGAATCGAATAGGGTCGGCAAAGGTCCAAACACCTCACCCAGAAGAAGCCGCGGCTTTTCTGCGGCAACAGTTGTGGTTTGCGCCGGTGGAGAATTGTGAGAATGTGGTTCAATCCGGGAATTTTTGGATTGAGTTTGTCCGCTGGGATGGCTCACTGGATGCGTACCGACCGGATGCCATGCTCTGCGGCCTGCGGCACATTGCCCTGGAGACAAGCGACGTCTGCAAAGTTCTGGCAGACTGCCGTGTCCGGGGCCTGGAGTTGCAGACAGCCCCGGACGGAGGTCCCTGGCTGAATCGAAAGGTCTACGGTACAGGGCTGCACTACTTCAATATTCTTACGGATTTTGGCATCACCATAGAGGTGACGGAAAAGCATTCGGGCAGCGCGCCTAAGGCAGACCGACCGATTTGGGGACTGGGCCATGTGGGCATTCAGGTGCCAACTCTGCCGGAGGCTCTGGCCTTTTATGAGAGCTTGGGATTCCAGCGAGATTTTGCCCCTGTGGAGAATGACACTCCGGATGGCCCGGTGCAGTGCTGCATGGTTACCAAAAACGGCTTGACGCTGGAACTTTATGCGTTTGTAAATTACGCAGATGCCCCCATGCAGGAGAACCCGGCGCTGTCGGCACTGGAGATTCCGGGACTGTCTGCGCCAGTACGCGGTCCTGCTGGGGAATGCCTGCTCGGGTAGGCACGTGGCTGCTGTTTACTAACAAACGAAGGAGATGGGGAAAATGAATGCAGAATTCGACGTGGTAGCCCTGGGGGAACTGCTGATTGATTTTACAGGCAGTGGAAAAAGCAGTCAGGGGAATGGGCTATTTGAGGCCTGCCCAGGCGGAGCTCCCTGCAATGTGCTGGCCATGTTGCGTAGGCTGCACAGATCCTGCGCTTTTGTGGGCAAGGTAGGCGATGACCTGTTCGGCAGACTGCTGCGGGATACCGTGGCAGACATTGGTATCGATACGACGGCACTGATCGTGGATCCGGAGGCCCGGACGACTCTGGCATTCGTGCAAACTATGCCAGACGGCGATCGGGACTTCGCTTTCTATCGAAATCCCGGCGCAGATATGCTTCTAAGGGCCGAGGATCTGCCGGAACAGACTATCCGGAAAGCGAAAGTCTTCCACTTTGGAACGCTGTCCATGACCCATCCTAGCGTTCGTGCAGCTACGGAGCGGGCGGTGGCTTTAGCAAAAGAAGGCGGTGCACTGATCTCTTTTGACCCCAATCTCCGTCCGCCGCTTTGGGCCAGCCTGGAAGATGCCCGTCAGGCGATCCACTGGGGCATGGGTCAGTGCGACGTTCTGAAAATTGCGGACAATGAGCTGATGTTTGTGACCGACCAAGAGGATTTTTATGAGGGGGCAACGATCCTGCAGAAGCGATATCCCAATATCCGGGTACTAAATGTCACTGCTGGTGCCGGGGGGAGCTACAGTTTCTATGGGCAGGAAGCCCCCGTTTTTGTCCCAGCCTGCCATTTGGGCGGCGTGATCGAGACCACCGGTGCGGGGGATACTTTCTGTGCCAGCGTACTGAACTTTGCTTTGGATCATGGTATTGAGAACCTGACAGCTACCGATCGCAGGGCAATGCTGGAGTTTGCCAACGCCGCGGCCTACATTGTCGCCACCCGCAAAGGTGCTATTCGTTCCATGCCGGAGCCAGAGGAAGTGGCAGCTTTGCTGGCTAAAGACCCTTTCCCCAAAGTATAAAGCAGAGGTACGTTGCGTAACACGTACAAAGGAAAAGCGGCATTGATCATCCCCGAGCGACTCTTGTCAAGTAAGTAAAGACGGGCATAAGCTACTGCAACCGTACAAAGGAGTGAATCGGCTATAGCATCCGTCTCAACGTCTACGAGTATCCCTGTCTGGAGGAAGCGGAACACACACCGCGGAAGGCGGACATGGTCATGTCCACGGAACTGGCGCTGGATACGCCGACGGTGGGAACCATATGCCTAGAGCAGAATTTTGCCGTCACGGAGGATGGCTATGAGTTTCTCAACAAAACTCCAACGGAGCTTTTCGTTGTGCACTGACCCGGTACACGCACCTTTGTCACAGGCGGGAAGGCCATGCTTGGCTCCAACCCCATCGCCTGCGCCTTCCCGGCAGACCCCTACGACTTCTTCTTCGATTCCTCCACCACTGTGGTTACCCGGGGCAAGCTGGAGATGTACAACAAGATGGAAAAGCCCCTGCCCGAGGGCTGGGCGCTGGACAAGAACGGTCACCCCTCCACCAACGCGCCGGACGTGCTGGCCAACATCGTGGCGAAAAAGGGCGGCGGCATCATACCTCTGGGCGGCTCCACGGAGCAGCTGGGCAGCCATAAGGGCTACGGCTACGGTATGCTGTGCGAGATCTTCTCCTCCATTTTGTCCATGGGCGCCACCTCCAACTACTGCATGACCGGCGGAAAGGGCCAGATCTGCCACGGCTTCATGGCCATCAACCCCGCCTTCTTCGGCGATCCCGCCGCCATCAAGGCCCACTTCTCTACCTTCCTGCAGGAGCTGCGTGACGCTCCCAAGGCCGATGGTCAGGAGCGGATCTACACCCACGGCGAAAAGGAAGTGGCCGCTGTCAAGCGCATTATGGAGAACGGCGTTCCCGTCAACGACAACACCATGGTGGAAGTGCTGGATCTGTGCAACTATCTGGGCCTGGACTTCGGCTCCTACTTCGGCGACTACCGTCCGCCTGTCAAGGAAGACGTATTCAAGGGCAACTATTGATCGGGAGAAAACAACATGATTTCCATTCCATACGGCAGGAAACAGCTTTCCTGGGAACAGCCCTGTGACGGTCTGCTGACTTCCCGGGTGGATGAACTGAAAAGCGAGAAAACCGGCAGGGAACTGGTGGAAGCCGCTATGGGACATCCCATCGGCACCCCAAAACTGTCGGAGCTGGCTGCTGGAAAGAAGACCTGCACCATCATCATTTCCGACCATACCCGCCCGGTGCCCAGCCGTGACATCCTGCCGCCCATGCTTCGCCAGCTGCGGGAGGGAAATCCGGAGATTCAGGTGACGCTGCTGGTGGCGACGGGCTTCCACCGCCCTACCACCACCGCTGAGCTGGAAGCAAAGCTGGGACAGGAGATCGCGGGCCGGGAGAAAATCGTGGTACACGATGCCTTTGACCCGACCAGCAATGTGCAGATCGGCATTCTCCCCTCCGGCGCGCCGCTGGTCATCGACCGGGCGGCGGTGGAGACAGAGCTGCTGATCTCCGAGGGCTTCATTGAACCGCATTTCTTCGCGGGCTTCTCCGGGGGACGCAAGAGCGTCCTGCCCGGGGTCTGCGATAAGACTACGGTGCTGGGCAACCACTGCGGACAGTTCATCGCTTCCCCATGCGCCAGAACCGGCGTTCTGGAGGGAAATCCTCTGCACATCGATATGGTGGCGGCGGCGGAGATGGCGAAGCTGGCATTTATCGTCAATGTGGTCATTGATGAGGAGAAAAAGACCGTGGCAGCCTTTGCGGGGGATTTCCGAAAGGCCCACGAAGCGGGAGTAGCCTTCCTGCGGCCCTACTGTGAGGTAAAGGCCATCCCGGCGGACATTGTGATCACCTCCAACGGCGGCGCCCCACTGGATCAGAATATCTACCAGAGCGTCAAGGGTCTGACTGCGGCGGAAGCCTCCGCCAAGGAGGGGGCGGTGCTGATCATGTGCGCGGAACTGGCGGACGGCACCGGCGGCGAAGGATTCTATACCTCACTGCGGGATTGTGAAAGTCCCGCGGCTCACTTCGCACGGTGCGCGGCAACGCCCCAAGGGGAAACGATTCCCGACCAGTGGGAGAGCCAGATCCTGGCCCGGATTCTGATGAAGCACCGTGTCATTTTTGTCTCCCGCCCGGAGATGGAAACGACTCTGCGGGAGATGAAGCTGGATTACGCGCCGGACCTGAACACCGCCGTCCAAATGGCCAGACAGGAAAAGGGTCAAAACGCCACCGTTACCCTGATTCCCAACGGCATCTCGGTGGTCGTACAGCCTTAGTACAGAAGGGGGTATAAGCAATGCGGGTCCATGTATGGGCAGAGAACCGTTCCCGGCCGGAGGAAGCGGCGGCAATGCGAAAGACGTATCCGCTGGGAATTGAAGTGGATATTGCCGCCTACCTGCAGCGAAATGAGGACATGATCGTCACGGCCTCCAACCGGAATGATTCCATGCAGGGCTTTGACCGCCGGGTTCTGGACAAGACGGATGTGCTGGTGTATTGGAGCAAAAATGATGGGGAGGACATTGACGATGCCAATGTGGACTACCTTCAGAAGCGGGTCCTGGACGGCATGGGGCTGATCGTTCTGCATTCGGCCCATTCCTCCAAAATTTTCCAAAGGCTCATGGGCACCAGAACCAACAGCCTGCGCTGGCGCAATGCCGGGGAATGGCAGAGGTACTGGATCGTCAACCCGGCCCACCCCATCGCGGAGGGGCTGGAAGGGGAATACTTTGAGATCCCGGCGGATGAGACCTATGGCGAGTATTTTGAGATCCCCCAGCCCCAGGAACAGGTGTTCATCACCCAGTCTCAGGGCGGTGATGTGTTCCGAAGCGGAAACTGCTGGATGCGGGGTCTGGGACGGATCTTCTACTTTGAACCGGGACATGAAACCTACCCGGTGTACCGGCAGCGGGAAGTGATGATCGTGCTGAGCAATGCGGTCCGCTGGGCCTGCCGGAAGCACTATCCCAACTATTTCCCGGACAGCAAGCGCGAATCGGATATTCCTATCGTCAAGTAAATGATACGCATAAAGGAGAAATGAACAATGGATTACGCAAAAGAATCCCTGCGGCTCCACAAGGAGTGGGGCGGCAAAATCGAAGTGACCTGCACGGTCCCCTGCAAGACCAAGGACGATCTGTCCCTGGCTTACACCCCCGGCGTGGCCCAGCCCTGTCTGGAAATTCAGAAGGACATTGACAAATCCTACGAGTTGACCCGTCGGCACAACCTGTGCGCCGTCATCACCGACGGCACTGCCGTTCTGGGTCTGGGCGACATCGGCCCCGAGGCCGGTATGCCCGTCATGGAGGGCAAATGCGCCCTGTTCAAGGCCTTCGCCGATGTGGATGCGTTCCCCCTGTGCGTGAAGTCCAAGGACGTGGACGAGTTCGTCAACGCCGTGTATCTCATTTCCGGTTCCTTTGGCGGCATCAATCTGGAGGACATCTCCGCACCCCGGTGCTTTGAGATCGAGCGGAAACTGAAGGAAAAGTGCGACATTCCTATCTTCCACGATGACCAGCACGGCACCGCCGTCATCACCCTGGCGGGCCTGACCAACGCTCTTAAGGTTGTCGGCAAGAAGAAGGAAGATGTGAAGATCGTCACCTCCGGTGCCGGCGCAGCCGCCATCGCCATCGTCAAGCTGCTGCTGTCCTCCGGCTTTAAGAACGTGACCATGTGCGACCGGAAGGGTGCTATCTACGCCGGCCGGGATGGACTGAACTGGATCAAGGAGGAAATGGCACAGGTCACCAATCTGGATAAGAAGGCCGGAACGCTGGCCGATATGCTGGTGGGTGCCGACGTGTTCATCGGCGTGTCCGCCCCCGGCATGGTGACCAAGGAAATGGTCGCCACCATGAACAAGGACGCCATCATCTTTGCCTGCG
>JAQXNO010000014.1 GCA_029098045.1 Bacillota bacterium | reverse complement strand
CAATGCGGCCAGATGCGGTTTGAGCGAAAGAAGTTGAGGGATATATGGACATTGTTGATAGAATGAAACATGGTGAGAAAATCACCATTGGCATGGTGCATCTCCTTCCTTTGCCGGGTACGCTGAAATATGGTGGGGATTTTCAACCTATTGTGGATCAGGCTGTGGAGGATGCACGAAAACTCCAAAAGGCAGGCTTTGATGCCTTGATCGTTGAAAATGTGAATGACGCGCCCTTTGATGGCACGGAATTGTCTGTATGGCAGGTTTCTGCACTCGCCATTATATGTGACAATGTGCGCCGTGCGGTGGATCTCCCGATCGGCATTGATGCATGTGGCGACTCCCTTGCCGGCTTCATGATCGGTGATCTTACAGGAATCGATTTTATTCGAATTCCGTATTTTGTAGATATCCGGATCGGACAATATGGAATCATAAATCCCGTCGGAAGCGATGCCGTAGTGCTTCGGAAGCGAAATGGCATGGAGAAAATCCGGATTTTGGCAGATGTGCAGGTCAAACATACATATCCTCTGAATTCTGAGATTCCTATTGAGGCTTCTGCCCGTTGGGCGGAATCCGTTGGTGCGGACGCACTGATTGTGACAGGACTGG
Organism: Bacillota bacterium; assembly: GCA_029098045.1. Classification (GTDB taxonomy): domain Bacteria; phylum Bacillota; class Clostridia; order Oscillospirales; family Oscillospiraceae; genus Faecousia. The sequence goes on along the minus strand of JAQXNO010000014.1, from coordinate 3,356 downwards.
CTACGGGCATGGAGACTCCAATCGATGTGATCAGCAGAGTGAAAGCAGTTTCAGGACTGCCTGTTGTAGTCGGAAGCGGAATGAACTCCAAAAACGCCAAGCAGCAGTTCGAGATTTGCGATGGAGCCATCATCGGATCAGCGTTAAAGCTTGGCGGCAATCTGATGAATCCCATTGACTTTGATTTGGCAGAGGCGTTTATCCGTTCTGTCGGAAAGGAGGATGTCCAATGAAGCTGATTGGGTATGTTACCGGTGGATATCCCTCCGTGGATCAGAGTATGGAACTGGCTGAACAGTATCTGCAGGGAGGCTGCGACATGCTGGAAATCAGCTTGCCGCTCATCGAAAATAAAGAGGCGCCATATCTTTCAGAGCTGATGGTGCAAGCATATTGTGCCTGCCCGGACTATGATGTTTATCTGGCCGGCATCCGAAGAATTGCGGAAAAATATCCGGACGTCCCGATTACGCTGCTTTTGTATAATGAAGTAGCCCTTCGAATTGGTCCGGAGAAACTGGCCGAATTTTGCCGTGAAAACGGCATTCGTGATGTTAATTCTGCGGATTTGTCAGACAAAAACGCGATCGATCAGCTCCGTGCTCACGGTGTCCGGATTGCGGGACTGGTGAGAGCAAATTTCACCGATGAATCCGTGGCGTGCGCAAAAAGCACCGATGGGTTTGTGTACATGACAGCATTTGCACCTGCGGAAAAATGCAGACCCGGATTTGAAACCATTAAAAGCCGGATTGCCTATGTAAGGCAGGCCGGGGTGTGTCGTCCGATCTACTGCGGCGGGGGCGTCCGGTCTCCGCAGGATGCTGTCACCGTCCGGGATGCCGGAGCGGACGGCGTTTTCCTGGGAACATCTATTCTGAAATTGCAGGGCAACGCAGAGCTGCTGATACGTACTGTTCGGGAGTACCGAAGTGCGATCGATGGCTGAGGGAAGCGGAGGGAGCAGAACAATCATGCAGAAGAATAACCCGGGAAAATTATTTTACGGATGGATCATTGTGATCTGCTGCATGCTGTTATCCGCATCCGGCGGCATCATATCCGGCGTATTGAGCACTTTCATTAAACCGGTTTCTGAACAGCTTCAGGTTTCCAGAGCCGAGTTTTCTCTGACCAGTACCGTTATCAATCTGACAATCATGCTGATTATGCCCTTCGTTGCGAAAATCCTGAAATGTGTCCCACTAAAGCGCACCATTATATTCAGTGCCTGTATCAGCGGCACAGCAATTTTCTGCTTTTCGTTTGCGAAGAATTTGGCGGAGTTTTACCTTCTGTCGGCGATTTGCGGATTCTTTTCCTGCTTTATGAATGCGGTGCCCATTGTGATTCTGACATCAAACTGGTTCCGGGAAAAGCGGGGGGTTGCAACCAGTATTTCCTTTTCCGGAATGGGCCTTTCCAGCATGCTGCTTTCTCCCATTGCAGCAAGCGTCATTGAGGCGTATTCCTGGCAGACGGCATACCGGGTGGTGGGTATTTCCTTCCTGCTGCTCAGCGTTCCGTCCTCTGTATTCCTGATCCGGGAGAAGCCGCAGGAAATAGGACTCGAACCGCTTGGCGGACAGCAGGCAGGCCAGGAGAAAATCTGCTTTGAAGGATTTGAGCACCGTCAGGTCATACGCATGAAGAGCTTCTGGCTCTTCGCTGCCGCCATTGCGTTGATTCCGCTGACAAGCTACGGTGTTCAGCAGCATGCCATTTCCTATTGGAGCGATTTGGGTTATTCCGCAACAAAAGCGGCATCCTGGTATTCCGTGATGATGGCAATCGGCATCGTAAGTAAGGCTTCCATGGGGGCTGTGTATGAAAAATGGAAGATCAGAAAGGCCAGTGCATTCGTGTGCCTTGCAGCCTGTGCGTCATACATTTTGATGATTTTCTGTGCCAATCCGGTGGCGCTGGTACTGATGGTTGTTCTGTTTGGTATTAGCTCCGGAATTCAGATCACACCCCCAACCTATATTACCAATCGATTGTTTGGTGACCGGGATTATAGCATGAATTACGGTACGATCACCATGATCTACTACCTTGGCATGGCCTGTGGAGTGCCTTTCTCAGCCTTCTGCTATGACCGGTTCCACTCCTACCTGCCTGCGTGGTGCATCTATTCCGTTCTGATGCTCGCTGTCCTTGTGCTGATTTTTAAGGCAGAACGCTGTGCGCGAAAGGAATGGATTCAGGCGTTTGGAACTGCCTACGACGGCGCAGATGCCTGAGCACATTCTTTGTTTTGAAAAAAATCAAATAAATTGTGAAAAGGAGAACAACCATGGAGTTTGACGTTATTTATTACATTTGTATTGCTTGTCCTACCATTGAGCGCACGCTGGAGATGGTGGATCAATATGTTGCGCACGGAGCAAGGGCATTTCAAATTGATATGCCCTCTAAGGATCCATTTGCGGAAACGGATTTTGTCAAGGAAATGATGAAAAATTCTCTGATGAATGGATACGACTATGACCATTATATGGACGGTATTCGCGAGATTCGCCGCCGCCATCCCGGAATTGATTTGCACGTTGTTGTATACAATGATGTGGTGGATGCCATTGGTGTGGACAGGTTTATTGCGTTTGGCAAGGAAGTCCAGGTGCGGAGCTTTATGATTCCCGGTGCCAGCACCGAAAACTTTGAGCGGATTGAAAGTGGGGGAATCAAGGTATTCCGTACGATTCCCCACGAGCTCCCTGAAGACAGAATTCTGCATGCAATCGCCGGAGGAAAAGACTGCTTCATTTCCCTTCGCAACAAAAAGCCCGGGGAAGTGGATGTCCCGGGCTATGAAACCTGGCCCAAAAAGTATGCGTACATCCGCTCACGCGGTGTCCAGGGCGATATATACAGTGTTTTCGGTATCAAGACCAAGGAGCAACTGCTTGAGGTTCGGGAGACCGGAGGCCGTGGCGCGATCATCGGCAATGTCCTGATGCGCCTTTGGGACGATGAGAAGAAGCTGTGGGAGCTGATGGAAAGCTTCCAAAGCGTAGCGCGATAAACATATGCAGGGATTTGCATAAATAAGGTACCCGGGACGCATTCCCACTTCTGTGGAAACGCGTCCCGGGCTTGAATTTTTCTGACTGCCGCACGTAGCCGGGGAAGCTCTGAATTCCTAAACGCGGGTGTCCTGATACTCGGAGGGGGATATGCCCACGACTTTTTTGAAGGTGGCGGAGAAGTAGGCAATGTCCCGGTAGCCCACCAGCTGCGCCACCTCATAGACCTTGACGCGGCAGTCCTGCAGCAGCTCCATGGCTCTGTGAATCCGGTACCGGGTCACATAGCCCAGCAATGTGGTGCCGGTCTCCTTCTTAAAGGTATGGCTC
>JAQXNO010000013.1 GCA_029098045.1 Bacillota bacterium | reverse complement strand
CGTCATGAAGCAGATTCTGGATGATCTGAACGTGGATTACACCATTGGTATTGACGAGGCCGCCTTCTACGGCCCCAAGCTGGACATTCAGTACAAGAACGTCTTCGGCAAGGAGGACACCATCGTCACCATCCAGATCGACATGCTGCTGGCGGAGCGGTTCGGCATGGAGTACACCGACGCCGACGGTCAGAAGAAGCGCCCCTATATCATCCACCGCACTTCCCTGGGCTGCTACGAGCGCACCCTGGCCTACCTGATTGAGAAGTACGCCGGCGCCCTGCCCCTGTGGATGATGCCCACCCAGGTGAAGGTCATGCCCATCACCGACCGGGCCCACGAGTACGCCAAGGGTCTGGTGGAGCAGCTGAACAGCGTCAACATCCACGCCGAGGGCGACTACCGCAGCGAAAAGCTGGGCTACAAGATCCGGGAGGCCCAGATGCAGAAGCTCCCCTATCTGCTGGTGGTTGGCGACCGGGATATGGAGAATGGCACCGTGTCCGTCCGTACCCGCAAGGGCGACGACCTGGGCGCCATGACGCCCGCCGCGTTCACCGCCAAGTGCCTCATGGAGATCGCCTCCAAGAGTAAGGAAGTGTAAAGGCAACACCGCACAATGAGAGCTGCGGGCTTCAGCGGATCTTTTACACCAATCGTGCAGTACGAAAAATGGAAAATACATACAGTATTCCCTCATTTTTCGTACTTTCGCTTGGTGCAAAATCTCTCGCCGTCAGCTCTTGCCGATTTCATCAGAGCTTCCCAAGAAATTTGACAAGGAAATTTCTTGTGTCAAATGTGCACGGGGTTCCCTTGTTTTACGGGGCGGTTCGTGTTATAATGGAAAAAATCCAATCCGGAGGTTTTGCTGATCATGCTCCTGTACATCCTTCTTTCCGTTTTTGTGATATTCGCGGCGGTGGTTGCCATCCGCACCCTGACCTTCAAGCCGAAGGCGCAGCCTGCCGTTTCCCGTGAGGAAGTGACCTTTGACCGGGACGGCGCGGTGCAGGCGCTGGCGGAGCTTGTCCGGTGCAGAACCGTTTCCCATGAAGACCATGCGATGGAAGACGATGCGGAATTTGAAAAACTCATCGCTAAGCTGCCGAAGCTCTATCCCAATGTCTTTGAAGCCTGCCGGTTCCAGCAGCTGCCCGACCGGGCACTGCTGTTCCAATGGCCCGGCAGAACTGCCGGTGATCCCGCTGTTCTGATGGCGCACTATGATGTGGTTCCCGTCAACGAGGACAATTGGGAGAAGCCGCCCTTTGAGGCAATCATCGAAGATGGTGTGATGTGGGGCCGCGGCACGCTGGATACCAAGGTCACCTTCAATGGTGTGCTTTTCGCCGCCAATCACCTGATCGGACAGGGCTTCCGGCCGGAGCATGACGTGTATTTCGCCTTCTCCGGCGGCGAGGAGGTCAGCGGCAGGGGCGCACCCAATATTGTGGACTGGTTTGAAAAGCAGGGCATTACTCCGGCCATGGTGGTGGACGAAGGCGGCGCCGTGGTGGAGCATGTGTTCCCCGGTGTCCGGCAGCCCTGCGGTCTGATCGGCATCGCGGAAAAGGGCATGATGAATGCGTCCTTCCGCTGTGTATCCGCCGGCGGCCACGCCTCCGCACCCAAGCCCCACACCCCTGTGGGCATTCTGGCAAGAGCCTGTACCCGGGTGGAGGGCAGACCCTTCAAGGCGCACATCGAAGGCCCTGTGGCACTGATGTTTGACACCCTGGGCCGCTATTCCACACCCCTGTACCGGATGATTTTTGCAAATCTGTGGTGCTTCGGCTGGGTGCTGGACAGCTTGGCCAAATCCTCCGGCGGTGAGATGAACGCGCTGCTGCGTACCACCGTGGCATTCACCCAGATGGACGGCAGCGCTGCTGCCAACGTGATTCCGCCCGAAGCCAGAATGGTGGCGAATCTGCGACTGAATCCCTCCGACAGCGTGGCCTCGGCTCTGGAATTTTTGCGCAAAACAGTTGATGACGGCAGTGTGGAGATCCGGGCGCTGGTATCCTCCGAGCCCAGCCGTGTTTCCACCACCCGGTGCCCCGGCTGGGAGAAGGTTTCCTCCGCCGTGGCGCAGACCTGGCAGGGAACCATTGTTGCGCCGTATCTGATGGTGCAGTGCTCCGACTCCCGTCACTGGGGCCGCATTTCCGACAAGGTCTACCGCTTCTCCGCCATGGATCTGACAGCCGCGGAACGGGCCACCATTCATGGCAACAACGAGCGCATCCGTCTGGAGACCATCGGCAAGGCGGTGGAGTTCTACATCCGGCTGATGGGCAAATGCTGATGCAGTCCAAACGGGTATGGTATGAGATGTGCCGGGTGGGGCTTGCCCCCGCCCGGATACGCTGTTATCATGCAATCGATTATTACAACAGTTATTAGATGAGGTTTTCTATGTTTTCCAAACTCAAAGGGGACAGGACGCTGTACCGGCGTTTCCTGCTGATTGCCATCCCTATTATCATCCAAAACGGTATTACCAATTTTGTATCCCTGCTTGACAACATCATGGTTGGTCAGGTGGGCAGCATTCAGATGAGCGGTGTTTCCATCGTCAACGGATTGCTCTTTGTCTTCAACCTGTGTGTGTTCGGTGCCAGCTCCGGCGCGGGCATTTTTACGGCACAGTTTTTTGGCTCCGGGGACGATACGGGTATCCGCTATACCTTCCGCTTCAAGCTGCTGATCTGCACGGCGCTGTCTCTGATTGGCATGGGTATTTTCCTTGGAGGCGGAGAAGCTTTGATCCGGCTCTACCTGCAGGGGGAGGGCGATGCGGCTGACGCGGCACGTGTTATGGACTATGGTCTTTCCTATCTGCACGTGATGCTTTGGGGACTGATTCCCTTTGCCCTATGCAATGCCTATGCCAGCACATTGCGTGAAACCGGCCAGACCACCGTACCCATGGCAGCGGGAATCACCGCCACCCTTGTGAATCTGATGCTGAACTATGTGCTGATTTTCGGCCACTTTGGAGCACCGAAGCTGGGCGTTGTGGGTGCCGCGGTTGCCACGGTCATCTCCCGGTATGCGGAGCTGGCCATCGTGGCCGGCTGGACCCATCTGCATCCGAAGGTATGCGGCTTCATCCGGGGCGCGTACCGCAGCCTGTATATCCCCGGCGGACTGCTCAGGCAGATCATCATCAAGGGTATGCCGCTGCTGGCAAACGAAGCCCTCTGGTCCGGCGGTATGGCTTTCCTGAATCAGTGCTATTCCACCTGCGGGCTGGATGTGGTGCCCGCCATGAACATCTCCTCCACCATCTTCAATCTGGCCAGCGTGGTGTTTCTCTCCGGCGGCAACGCGGTGGGTATTGTGATGGGTCAGATGCTGGGCGCGGAACACGATGTGAAGCATATCCGCAGCAGCAACCGCAAGCTGATCACGGCCAATGTGATCGTGGGCGGCTCCTTCGGCTTTTTGCTGGCTGCCATCTCCGGCGTGTTCCCCCTGATTTACAACACCACCGATTCCGTGCGCCAGACGGCAACGGCGCTCATCTGTGTTTCTGCTGTGATGATGCCCTTCAATTCCTACCTGAACGCTACCTACTTCACACTGCGCTCCGGCGGCAAAACCGTGGTTACATTTCTGTTTGACAGCTGCTTTGTATGGTGCTGTGTGATCCCGGTGGCCTTTGTCCTGAGCCGCTTCACGGATCTGCCCATCCTTCCTTTGTATGTCATCTGCAACAGCCTGGATCTCATTAAGTGCGTGGTCGGCACGTTCATGCTGAAAAAGGGAAGCTGGATACAGAATCTGACAACTTAAGCGGAATGAGCACCAATCGGCACGGTTCCCAAGATGCTTCGAAACGCGGCCCCCGGTAACGGAAAACCGGGGGCTGCGCTTTTCATCCCCCCAAAAAGCCATCGTACAAAAATTGTTGACAAATCAACAATTATATGCTATACTTTTGAAAGTTGACTTGTCAACTTTATTTTCAAACCAAATTTGTTGATATGACAACATTTAGAAGGAGTGGATGGATGATGGTTACGCGATTTGAAAATTTTTCCGCATCTGTTTCCTGCATTTACCGCTGCATCCAGAAGATCGAGCGGGTTGAAATGACCAAATACGGACTGAAGGGTCCACATGCCCAGTGCCTGCTTGCCATGAGCCGCTATCCCCAGGGGATCACCGCCAGCAACCTGTGCGCGGTTTGCGAAAAGGACAAGGCAGCCATTTCCCGTACCGTGTCGGAACTGGAACGGGAGGGACTGGTGGAGCGAAATACCAGAGGCGCCAACCGGTACAGAGCCCTGCTGAAGCTGACGGAGCAGGGTCAGGCCGCTGCCCGGCAGGTGGAGGAACGCGCCAAGGTGGCAGTGGAAAAAGCAGGGGAAGGTATGACCGGCCAGCAGCGGGACATCTTTTACCGGGTGCTGCATCTGATTGCGGGGAACCTGCAGACGATCTGTGAAGAGGGTCTCGAAGAAGGCTAACAAAAAGGAGAACCATATGGCAATTCGAATCATTGTGGATTCTACTGCGGATTTGACGCCGCAGGTACGGGAGCGTGTGGCGGTAGTGCCGCTGACGATCCATTTTGGCGAGGAAGAGTTTGTGGACGGTGTGGACATCACCGGACAGGAATTCTATGAAAAACTGGTAAATTCCCAGGTGCTGCCCAGCACCAGTCAGGCGACCCCCTATGCCTTCGCCGCGGCCTTTGGACAGGCAGTGGCAGACGGTGATGAGGTGGTTGCAATTACGGCTTCCTCCAAGCTCTCCGGCACGTATCAGAGTGCCGTCATTGCGGCGGAGGACTATCCCGATCAGGTGTTTGTGGTGGACAGCAAGAATATCGCCATCGGCTCTGCGGTTCTGGCGGAGTATGCACTGCGCCTTGCGGACGAAGGCTGCAGCGCCCCGGAAATTGCGGATATGCTGCAGACCGCCCGGGATCGGGTGAAACTGTTGGCAGTTGTGGACACACTGGAATACCTGCACCGGGGCGGACGGCTTTCCAAAACCGCTGCCATTGCAGGCAGCCTCCTTTCGATCAAGCCGGTCATTGCGGTGGAGGACGGCGAGCTGAAGGTGCTGGCAAAAGGTCGCGGCAACAAGCAGGCCAACCGGATGATGAACCAGCTGGCAGGAGAGGTGGACTTTTCCATGCCCATCCTGCTGGGCTACACCGGCACCGACGACGGACTTCTGCGCAGCTACAGGCAGGAAAGCGGCAGCTTCTGGGGCGAGCATGTAGCGCAATCTCTCGTCTCCGGCGTCGTTGGCACCCATGCCGGACCCGGCGCCGTAGCTGTGGCATTTTTTACGAAGTAAGCGAAGGAAAAGCCCGGCCAGCGGCCGGGCTCCAGTTTTATTATAGAGTGTGCGAAGAACTGCATGATATCATGGTTGTCTGACAAATGGGATGCAGTTCATTTTCCCATGTGGCTATCTTTATTTTACAGTTTCGCTCTTTTCGGAACCGGTGGCTCGATCATTTGCTTTCTATGCGTCAGTTTTTCACATGAAAACCTATGCAAAGTACGCAGAACTTATTCTGCCTTCCGGCGCTTCTGGTAGCGAACTTCCAGAATGGACATTAGTACGAAACCGCCAATCAGCAGCACAATGCCGATGATGGGAGACTTCATAGCGGTCATCAAAGCCATTGCATCGATGCAGTCGTGACCGGTGCCCTGTGCACCAACGGAAACAAACTCGCCGAACAGCTTGTAGGTGAAGCCGGAGAACAGGATCAGCTCCAGACCGTAGACGAAGCCAGCGACCATTGCGCCGCGGCGGCCGCCCAGAGCGTTGCCCATGATGCCTGCAACACCACCCGTGAAGAAAGCGCCGATGATGGAAACCAGAGGTACCGCGCCAAACAGAGCGGAGGAAATGAACATAGCAACGATCATGCCGATAACTGCGAAGATGAAGCCCAGCATCAGGGAGTTGGGAGCAAAGCCGAACAGAGCGGGGACGTCCAGAGCGGGAACTGCATCGGGAACGATCTTGTCAGCAATACCCTTGAATGCGGGAACCAGTTCACCCAACAGCATACGAACGCCCTGCAGCAGAACCAGAATACCGGCGGTGAAGCCCAGAGCCTTCAGCAGGCCATAGACCAGGTAGTTGGTGCCACCGGAGTAAGTAGCAACGGTCTCAGGACCAGCCAGAATGACGACCAGCATGTAGAACACGAACATAACAACGGAGATGGACATTGCGGTATCCTTGAAGAAGGACAGCGCCTTGGGCAGCTTCATCTCTTCAGCATTTTTGCTGGTGTCGCCCAGCAGCTTACCGACATAAGCGGAGGAAACGGTACCCAGAGTGGTCAGGTGGCCGATTGCGATGTCGTTGGTGCCGGTGATCTTGCGGATAACGGGCTGGGAAATAGCAGGCAGCAGGGTCAGAACAGCGCCCTGCAGGATGCTGCCGATGACAATGATCATAATGGAGGACATGCCAACATTATACAGGGAGAATGCGATGGTAACGGAGCTGATCCACATCATGTGGCCGGTCAGGAAGATGTACTTCAGAGGGGTGAAGCGAGCCAGCAGGATGTTGACCAGGAAGCCAACGCCCATGATGACGGCGGAAGTGGAAGCAATCACAGGAACGGAATCCTGGATGGCGCCGACGATGATTTCAGAACCGGTAGCAAAGCCGCTCAGGTGAAAGACTTCCTGGAACAGGCCAACGAAGGGCAGAATTTCCGTAACCAGCAAGCTGGAACCTGCGGAAAGAACCAGATAGCCAAGTGCGGTCTTTACCGTGCCGGAAATAACATCCGGGGCGGACTTCTTCTGAGCCAGCAGGCCGATCAGGGCAACTACAGCCAGAACGATCGTGGGGGTCTTAAGTAATTCCAAAGCAAAATTCAATACTGCCATCTTAATTCTCCATTCTTTCATTATTTTTGATAATTTATGTTTTACAATAAATTATGCTCTTCCAGATATGCGCGAAGTTTTGTCTTTACCTCTTCGGTACTGACTACGTTGCGAACATAGACCACATTTTCTTTCGAGGCAAAGCGCTCTCGGAAATCCTCCGAGGTTACGATGAGGTCTGCGTTGCGGCTGCCGACAGTACCGGCGTCCCAATGTTCGATTTGATGGCCCGTCGCGCCGATCTGCTTCAGTGCCTTATCGACCGTCATTTTCAGAATCAGGCTGGAGCCCATGCCAAGACCACAAACACAAACAATTTGCATATTCTACCACCTCTTTTCTTTCCTATATCACAGGCAAGTAATCAGCTTGCTGTAATTTTTAATGTGTTTGTCATTGATCGCATCGCCCTTGTCCAGGTTGGAGCTGACATAGATCGGAGGCTCATAGCCCGCCTTCATGCAGTTTTCAACTGTCTGCGCGATAATGGATTCCATAATGGACATGCCTAAAACAGTGGAGGTACCGCAGAAGTGGGGCTCCAGACCTTCGATTTCCAGTGCCGCGTCACCACTGACACACTTGACGTCGATCACCACATCCGCCACATCCATCAGATTCTTACCGCTGGAATGACGGGAAGTCGTGCTGCCCGCAAATTGCTTGGAGACCAGGCCAATCACCTTCATGCCGATCCGCTTGGCTTCCAGTGCCATATCCACAACGGCTGCGTTTCTGCCGGAGATGGAGACGATGATCATCGTGTCTCTGGCATCCACGTCTTCCAAGCTCAGGTAGCGATCAGCAAAGCCTTCCACACGCTCCTGCAAGGTGCTGAGCTTCGCCTTGGGGAACAATGCCAAATGGGGGATCAGCAGTGCGTTGACAGGAACCAGTCCACCGGCTCTATAGAAAACTTCCATGGCAAACATCTGGGAATGGCCGCAGCCAAATACATGGATAACGCGACCGGAAGACACTGAGGCGGCACAATATTCCGCGGCCTTCTCAATATTCGCGCCTTCCTGCTCAAACTGCGCTTCGAGCTGATCCTTGATGACGCCATAGTATTCCAGGTATTTCATGTCCTTCTACTCCTCCTTGTTGAGTTTTTTGAATATATCCTCTTTACTGCCGTTATTACGAAGCAGGTACAGGAATTCTTCATCGTCCAACTGCTCGCCCAACTCGCTCAACAGGTCAATGTGGCTCTCGTTGTCGACGGCTGCAAACATAAACGCCGCCAGGATCCTCCGGCTGTCCAGATACACCGGTTTTTTCAGCATGGAAAGGCTCATGGAGATCTCCTTCACACCAGCCTCAGGACGGCCGTGGAAGAAGGCAATGTCATCCAAAAGAACCATGTAGCTGCCAAATTCAAGAATGGTCTCCTTGACGGATTGAAGAAACTCGGGCAAGACTGAGCCCTGCGCCACCAGAGGCGCTCCACAAATATCCACCAACTCTTCCCAAGTATCACATACAACGTTTTCCTGGAAAGTGGCGTCACGAATCAGATCACTTAACACACGATCCCTCCTGTTGTGCAGTTTTGTGGGCGGGAAGCCGGGTAGCCAAGCCGGTTTCCCACCATTTCACGACGGAAAAAAGGAGTATCTGGCTGCCGTAACGTTCAAACCCTGTACGCTCCCATGGGATATATGACCCCGTATGATGGAGCTCACGCTACTTTTATAGCATAAGCAACAAAAATAATCAACTTTTTAACCCCATTTTAGACCATTTCCCAAATGGTATGCAAACTGGTTCGATTTTGGCACTTCCGTTTTATCCCTGCCACGCAGTTTCCTTCTTCCCTTTTCATAATTTTATGCTATACTGTCTTTATGACTTTCCTCCCTGCAGGAATATTTTTTGTAAGAAAAGGATCTGGAGCCATGAGCAATCCGTTATACCAGGCAATCTATGAGGACCTGAAGCAAAAAATTGAAAGCGGCGTCTATTCGGAGCATGCCGCCCTTCCGGCAGAACGGGCATTGTGCCTGCATTATCACGTCAGCCGCTCCACCATTCGTGCCGCACTGGAGAGATTATCCCACGACGGCTATATTCTGAAGTCCCACGGAAATGGCAATTTCGTAAAACCTCTGTTGTTTGAGCAGCGGCTGACCAGTTTCCACTCCTTCGCAGGCAGCCTCCGCGCCCAGCATGTGATGATCGAAAACGAAATTCTTTCCTACGATCTGATTGAGCCGGGTAACTATCTGACCGCTCTTTTCCAGTCCGTACCCCAGCAATGCCATAGCGCCCGGTGGCACAAACTGGTTCGGCTGCGCTCAACCAAGGATTTTCCGCTGATGATCGAGACCAGCTATCTGCCTGCCAACCGTTTTCCCATGATTGACATGGAAGTTCTGAAAAAAGGGTCTTTGTACAACTATCTGGAGCGCTGCTACAAAATGCAGATCACCGACGCCACCGAAAGTCTTACCGCCACCTTGCCCAGCGCCAGGGAGCGAGCCTACCTGCAGATCGCTGCTCATCATCCGTGCATCCTCTTCGAACGGCTGTGCTATGAAAACGACGTTCTGATCGCGGTTCACCGCACGGTAGTCCGGGGCGATAAATTCAAGTTCGTGTCCTCTTTCCACCATGAGTCTGCTTCCGGCGAAACCGAAGGCTTCTAAGATATTCAAAACGGGCAGATCTGCCTGAGATCTGCCCGTTTTCTGCCTTTGCGTCAGGCACAATGTTCCATGGCTGCCGAATGAACCTTCGGCAATGCAATACTGATTACCTTTCTTTTGCTATCAACGGTTAAAACTTCTGCGAGATTACTGTGGAACGGCCGGTAAAGCAGATCAATGATGCCGCCGAAAAGATCATGCAGGGCAAAGTCTCCGTGAACCGGGAACTGAGAAATCGTATGATCGGTATGAATGGAAAGCATATGAATCTGGTTTCAAGTTGAAAACCGGTGCGCATGATGGTATAATGGGCGCAAATAAAACACAGGAGAAGCACTATGAAAATTGTGGTACTGGATGCGGCGACCCTCGGAGACGATCTGGATCTTTCCCCGCTGGCACGGGAGGGAGAACTGACGGTCTATGCCAATACAAGCCCGGAGGAAGTGCCGGAGCGGATTGTCGGGCAGGAAGTGATCGTGTCCAATAAAATCAAATTGAACCGGGAGAATCTGAAGGCAGCCGATGAACTGAAGCTGATCTGTCTGGCTGCCACGGGCTACGACTGCGTGGATACAGCCTTCTGCCGGGAGCGGGGCATCGGTGTATGCAATGTGCCGGGCTATTCCACCCACAGTGTGGCGCAGCTGACGGTTGCCATGGCGCTGTCCCTGCGAACCCATCTTCCGGAGTATTGCGGCTTTGTGCGCAGCGGGGACTACGCCCGCGGCGGTGTGGCAAACCGGCTGGAGCCGGTCTGGTATGAGCTCTACGGGAAGACCTGGGGCATTGTGGGCGGCGGCAACATCGGACAGGAGGTTGCACAGATTGCCACGGCGCTGGGCTGCAGGGTGCTGATGTGCCGCAGAAAGGCGGATCAGCGGTATGAAACGGTGGATCTGGATACCCTCTGCGCCAAGGCGGACATTATCTCCGTCCATGTGGCATTGACGGATGAAACCCGGGGCATGATCGGCAGGCGGCAGATCGGGAGCATGAAGAAGAACGCGATTTTTATCAACGTTGCCCGGGGAGCCGTGGCGGATGAAGAAGCTCTGGCCGAGGCGATCGCACAGCATCGGCTGGGCGGTCTGGGGGCGGATGTTTACACCGCCGAACCCTTCAATGAGGATCACCCTTATGCCGGGATCATGGAGCTTCCCAACGTCTGCCTGACACCCCACATGGCATGGGGCTCCAGCGAAGCCAGAAACCGCTGTCTGGCAGAGGTAGCCGGGAACATCCGGGCTTTTCAAAAGGGAATCCGGCACAACCGTGTGGAGTAAATGAGCGGTGACATAGATTGAAGCGGCGGAACGGGCGTTTTTGTGTGATTATACAAAAATTTTGTTTAGACGATGAAATGCGAAAAAAATGATTGAAAAACCCCCACTTCTGCGGTATAAAAACAGTGTTCATTTGACACTATCCGGTGCCAGTGCATCCGGGGAAATGAGGTATTATTTATGGAAAGAAAAGTCGGCACTGTATCCAGAGGCATTCGTGGTCCCATCATCCGTGAAGGCGACGATCTGGCGAAGATCGTTGTGGACAGCGTTCTGGATGCTGCCAGGAGCGAGGGCTATGAGCTTCGAAACCGGGATGTGGTTGCTGTCACGGAATCCGTGGTGGCGCGTGCGCAGGGCAACTATGCCTCTATCGATGCCATCGCAAAGGATGTGCGCGCCAAGCTGGGCGGCGGGACGATCGGTGTGATTTTCCCCATTCTCTCCCGGAACCGCTTTGCCATCTGCCTGCGGGGTATTGCCCGTGGCTGCAAGAAGATTGTTCTGATGCTCAGCTATCCTTCCGACGAGGTGGGCAATGAGCTGGTTTCTCTGGACAAGCTGGACGAGGCCAAAATCAATCCCTACTCCGATGTGCTGACACTGGAGCGCTACCGCCAGCTCTTCGGCGAGAATCTGCATCCGTTCACACTGGTTGACTATGTGCAGTACTACTCCGACCTGATTCAGGAGGAGGGCTGCGACGTGGAGGTCGTGTTTGCGAACGACTGCCGTGTCATTTTGAACTACACCAAGAATGTTCTGACCTGCGATATCCACAGCCGCGCAAGAACCAAGCGGCTGCTGTGGGGCGCCGGTGCGGAGCGGGTCTGCGGTCTGGACGACATTCTCAACGCGCCTGTCGACGGCAGCGGCTGCAACGAAAAATACGGTCTGCTGGGCTCCAACAAGTCCACCGAGAGCAGTGTCAAGCTCTTCCCCCGGGAGTGCAGCGGTCTGGTTCGCCAGATCCAGTCCATGTTCAAGGAGCGCACCGGCAAGCTGGTGGAGGTTATGGTCTACGGCGACGGCGCCTTCAAGGATCCCGTGGGCAAAATCTGGGAGCTGGCTGACCCCAGTGTTTCCGTTGCCCATACCCCCGGTCTGGAGGGTACGCCCAATGAGCTGAAGCTGAAGTATCTGGCCGACAACGATTTTGCAGACCTGAGCGGTGATGCGCTGAAGGAAGCCATCGAGCAGCGCATCCGCGAAAAGGGCGATCTGGCAGGCAACATGGCATCTCAGGGCACCACCCCCCGCCGCCTGACGGATCTGATCGGCTCTCTGTGTGATCTGACCTCCGGCTCTGGCGACAAGGGCACGCCCATCATCCACATTCAGGGCTATTTCGACAACTACACCAATTAATGTATGCAAAAGGAGGCCCCGTGCCTCCTTTTGCCCAGACTGTCAATAAACCCTCCCAGCTGAAAGTATCGGAGGGAAAGAAAGTGTGAAAGAAAACCGTCAGGGTTGTCTTTCGCGTCCAATCAAAGCGATTTTCAAACTTTTTGCAAAGTTTGAAAATCGTAGGCAGCTTGTCAAAAATCCTTTTTTGACAAGCTGTGCAAAAGGAGGCCCCGTGCCTCCTTTTGCCTTGCCATACGTCGGGATCTGTGATACGATATCCCTATCAATGAGAAAGGCGGTGCCCCATGGGTTACATTCTTGTGATTTTGGCTGCCTATTTGCTGGGCAGCTCCAACATGGCACTTTACATATCCAAAATCAAAAAGGTGGATGCCCGTGCCGGCGGCAGCGGCAATCTGGGCGCCTCCAACGCAGCAATCCTGATGGGGTGGGGCGCCGGCGTCACCGTTGCGGTTCATGACATTGGCAAGTCCGCCCTTGCGGTGATCCTTGCAAGGATTGTGTTCCCGGAGCTTCCCTTTATCGGAACCGTGGCAGGTGTCGCAAGTGTGCTCGGCCATATTTTCCCCTTTTATCTGAAGTTTCGGGGCGGCAAGGGCTTTGCATCCTATTTGGGCATGACTCTGGCGCTGAACTGGAAGCTGGCGCTGGTCGTCATGGCGCTGGTGCTGGTGGTGACGCTGATAACTGACTACATCGTTATGGGTACGACATTGACGATCGTCTCCGTTCCGGTTTATATGGGCATTGCCGAGCACAGCCTTTTGCTGGCGTTGATGCTCTGCATTGCCTCACTGGTAATCATCTACAAACACCGGATGAATTACGTCCGCATCTGGAAGGGCACGGAAATCGGTCTTCGCAGCGTGGCAAAGGGCAAACACCGGGTCAGGTAAATGTGTGTTCCCCATCGGGCTTCCGATGGGGAATTTTTTATAAAGCAAGCAGAGGGAGTGAAACACCATTGGCGCTTTCCTACACGTTCTCCTTCCGTATGGCGATCCCGTCAGTAGAGATCGTCCGGACATCCGGACTGCCGCTGGTGGGAGCAATGCCGAAAACCTTCCGGTAAGCCCGATAGAAGGTGGAATAGTCGCTGAATCCGCATTGCAGGGCGACCTCGGTGGCGGAGCCGCCGTTTTGCAGCAGGCTTTTTGCGAGAATACACTTTTGTGCCCGCACATAGGACATGACCGGCGTTTGCAGATAATCCGAGATCAGATTCTGTACCGTGGAGCGGGACATATGGACATTCTGACAGATATCGTCCAGCGTATGGATGGAGGAGAGGTTGCTGTGTATGTAGGAGATGATCTGCTCCGCACCGTGATCCACCTGATCTGCTGCCCGGTGCATTCCCTGCAGGCTGCACAAAAACGACAGAATGATCTGCAGCTGATGAACCAGGATTTCCCGGGAAATGCCGTTGGCAAGATCCTTCTGATAGGTGTCTACCAGCAGAATTTCATCCGACAGCCGCGTTCCGGGGATGCTGTAGACATTGCCAAGGCAGAGCAGGGTTTCCCGCATTTTGGGGGAAAGACATTCGTCGCCGAAGTGAATGACAATCCGGTCCAGCCGCTTGCTGCTGATGGTGAGCATGGTATGGTACACGCCGGGCTGGATGATCAGCAGACTGTGGGGCCGCAGCGTGTAGCGGTTCTGCTCGATCAGGTAGTCCGCGTCTCCCCGCAGAAAGTACAGCAGCTCATAGCAGGTGTGGTAGTGCCAACCCAGCTCGTCCATGCCCGGGGTCGGTGACGGGTCATCAATATGGCGGAACACATATTCCGAGTTGCTGGTGTTTCGGATTACCGCGTCGGAAAATTGCATGGGACCAAACACCTGAAATGAATCGGTGATATGGTAGTTCATCAAACTCCTCCCCAATGTTCATTTTAGATAAATTATGATTCGTCGATAGAATTCTCTTTGTCGATATTATACGCCATGAATCAACAATTTGCAATGATATTTAGAAATAATTGCAATATACTTTCGCGGTGTTATCTGGTATCTTATAGGTGGATTGAACGAGAAATGGCATAATTACCAGAAATTAATTGGAAATTTTGTCAATATTCTCCAAATCCGAAATTCAATATGAAAGGAAAAAGAAAAATGAAAAAGTTGATTGCAGTTCTGCTGTGCCTGACAATGGTATTTACCCTGGCGGCGTGCGCCAATAACGCCTCCGCACCTTCCGGCACGGAGGAAGTCAAGACAGGAGAACCTTCCCCCACGACGGCCACCGCAAAGCCCAAGCTGGGTGCGATGCTGCCCAGCCTGTCCTTCGACTTCCAGCTTCAGATGAACAACGGCATTGAGCGGGCAGCCAAGGAATTTGGCTACGAATACACCTCCTACGACTACAACTTTGACAACGAGATGATGCTGTCCGGTCTGGATACCATGAAAGCCTCCAATGTGAAGGGCATGTACGGTATTTTCCTGGCTCCCCAGACTGCCAGTGATTTCATGAAGAGCAACCCCGATATTGGCGTTCTGACCCAGGGCGAGATTGTGGACGGTGCCCAGGCTGGCACCATCAACGACTATGTAACGCTGGCAGAGCAGTTTGTGGACGCGCTGGAGTACTATGTGACGGAAAACAACATCACCAGCGGCGAGATCGGTGCCCTGTGGCTGGAACCCTGCGAGAATCAGGACAGCGAGTACTATGCCGCAAAGGAAGATATCAAAGCGGTCATCAACAAGTGGTGTGATGGCAAGGACTTCACCTTCACTGCGGAATTCTATCCCGCTGACGATGAGGCGGCTGCCAACAACACTGCCCAGATCCTGAACGCCAACCCCAATCTGCGGGCGCTGTTCTGCTTCAACAACGGCTATGCCATTGCCGCGGCCAACGAGATCTCCGCATCCGTTCCCGACGTATCCGAATATTTCGTGTTCTCCAGCGAGGGCGACAGTGAGTCCTTCCGTCTGATCGCCAGCGGCACCAGCCCCTACCGTGCCTGCGCCTACATGGACATCGAGGCCTCCGGCTATCAGGTGGGTCTGCAGCTGATCAACTGGATCGAGAACGGCACCATGGAGAACGTGGTCGTGGAAAAGGTTGAGATCGACAGCAGAAACGTGGCAGATTACCTCAAGTGATCCTCGCCCCGGCGCGAAAGGAAAAAGCTATGGCGAAAACGGTACTGTCCCTGAAGGGACTGAGCAAATCCTTTCCGGGTGTCCGCGCCTTGAACCAGGTCAGTTTCACATTGCAGGAGGGCGAGACACTCGCCCTCCTTGGTGAAAACGGCGCAGGAAAATCCACCCTGATCAAGTGCCTGACGGGAGCCAATGTGCCCTCCGAGGGCACAATTGAGCTTTTGGGGAAGGAATACACCTCCATTTCCCCCATTCTGGCGAGAAAGAACGGTGTCAGCGCGGTGTACCAGGAATTCAACCTGGTGCCGGATCTGCCCATCGTAGAGAATGTTTTCATGGGCAACAATCCGGGAAACGGCATCGTGGTGGACTATAAGCAGATGCTCAAGCGCTGCCGGGAGGTATTCGATTCCTTCGGCATCGACATTGACCCCACGGCCAATGTCAGCACGCTGTCTCCGGCTATGATGCAGATCGTTGAGATCGCAAAAGCCATCATGCTGGACCTGAAGATTCTGATTCTGGACGAGCCTACAGCGCCCCTGACCCAGAAGGAGACGGAAATTCTGTTCCATATTATCCGGGAGCAGAAGAAAAAGGGTACTGCGTTTATTTACATTTCCCACCGCCTGGAAGAGATCTTCGAGATTTGCGACCGCGCGGTGATTTTGCGTGACGGCGAGAAGGTGGGGGAGACCCTGATCCGGGATACCTCCCGGGCGGAGTTGATCCGCATGATGATCGGCCGGGAGCTGACCAATTACTATCCCGACCATGTGTCCAAAGCCACGGAGGAAGTGCTGCTGAAGGTGGAAAATCTCAGCGGCAACGGCGCGGAAAACGTGTCCCTGGAGCTGCACCGGGGAGAGATTCTGGGTGTGGCAGGCCTGGTGGGTGCCGGACGCACAGAACTGATGAACGTAATCTTCTGCAGCGTGCCCAAGACCCAGGGTTGGATTGAGATCAGGGGAAAAGCGTTTCACGGCAGCCAGCCCTGGCATGCCATCGCGGAAGGCGTCGCTTACCTGCCGGAGGACAGAAAGCGTCTGGGGCTGCTGCTGGACAAGAGTGTGGCCAGCAATATGACGCTGGCCAGCATCAAACGCTTTTGCCGCTTTGGCGTAATAAATCAGAAGAAGGAATACGACTGTATCGATTCCTACTGCAAAAAGCTGAAGGTGAAAACTCCGAGCTATGAAAAGGAGGTTCAGCACCTCTCCGGCGGAAACCAGCAGAAGGTGATCGTGGGCAAATGGCTGGCGACCAACAGCGACGTGATCATCTTCGACGAGCCCACCCGGGGCATCGACGTGGGAACCAAGCATGAGATCTATGAGATTATCGACCAGCTTGCGGACGAGGGACACGCCATTTTGATGGTCTCCTCGGAATTCGAAGAGCTGATTGGCGTGGCGGACCGTATCGTGGTCATGTCTGAGGGCAAGCTGGTGGGTCAGGTGGAAAAGGACCGGTTTGACAAAGAATTGCTGCTGGATATGGCCTCCGGCGACAGATAACGAGGTGTTTCAATATGAAAAAAGTGCTGAATACGGGTAAGAACCTGCTGAGCAAATTCAGTGCCCAGCTGATTCTGGTGGCGCTGATCGTCTATTTCGGCGTTGAGTGCGGCGCTGCGTTCTTCTCCGTCAACAATCTGATCTCCATTGTCCGGCAGGTCACCACCATGGGTATCGCGGCGCTGGGCGTCTCCTTCCTGATGATCACCGGCAACCTGGACTTCTCCACCGGCCAGGTCTATGCTTTCACCGGCACGCTGGCTGCGGTTCTGTATTCTCAAGGGGTTCCCATTGTGGCTGCCATGGCCGCAGGTGTGGCGGGAGCCATCGTTATCTTCTGCTTCACCTGCTGGATCTCCATCCGTTTCAAGATCAGCCGTCTGGTGGTCTCCATGGCGATGGGCACCGCCGTCAGCGGCCTGAGCTGTATCCTTGCACACAATAAGACGATCTACGGGCTGCCCGAGAGCATCAAGTGGCTGGGGCAGGGGTATGTGTTCAACCTGATCCCCATTTCCACCATCATCTTTCTGGTGCTGGCGGTGATCGTAGCCTTTGTATTCCGCAAAACCTATCTGGGACGCTATCTGTTTGCCGTGGGCGGCAGCGACGATGTAGCCCGGCTGTCCGGCATCAATGTCAACCGTATCAAGTATCTGGCCAGCATCATCGCCGGCGGTCTGGTGGGCGTGGCAGGTCTGGTTTGTATGTCCCGTACCTTCTCCGGCAGTCCCTTCGCCGGTGGCTCCCTGTCCAGCGACGTGATCTCTGCCGCCGTGCTGGGCGGCGTGTCCGTCACAGGCGGCACGGGCAAGACCTCCGGCATTGTGACCGGCGTGATCATCATCGGCACCTTGTCCGTGGGCCTGAACATGATGGGCATGAACACCAACTCTCAGGATATTTTCAAGGGACTGATGCTGCTGGTGGCGGTCATCATCGACGTTTTGTCCAAGCGCCAAAACGCAAAGCAATAGGAGAACGGAATATGGTCAAAAAGAGTGATTTCTATGCCTGCTTCGGCGGCTTTGCGGATCAGTACTGGACCAGCATCACGGATCCGAATTTTAAGGGAACCTGCGACTGCCTGTCTCTGTGCCGCGTGGACGGGGAAACCGGAGAAATGACGGTCTGCGACCAGCTCCACGGCCTTTCCAGCCCCAGCACGCTGGTGGTATCCCCGGACCAGAAGTACATTTACTGCGGCAACGAGGAGCACGATTTCAAAGGCCGGGGCTTCGGCGGCGGCATCAGTGCCGTCCGTCTGGATCTTGCGAACGAAAAAATGGAGCTGATCAACCAGTCCTTCGCCGCTGGCTCCAGCACCTGCTATGTGACCCTGGACAAAACCGGGAAATACCTTTTGGTTGCCAACCATGGAGCCAAGTTCTACGTCAGCCGCTACGATATTGTGGACGGGGAAGTGACGCCCCGTGTCCTTCGTGAGGAGGGCTGTGTCTGCGTGTTTGCCATCCGGGAGGACGGCGGCATCGGCAAACTGGTGGACCGTCTGGTGCTGGACGGCACCGGGATTGACCCCATGGAGCACGCCAGTGCCCACCCCCACAGCGTGATCATTGACGACGAGGACTTTGTCATCATTCCCAACAAAGGCGGCGACAGCATCTGGGTCTGCAAGCTGCACCGGGACCCGGTAAAGCTGGAGGTGCTGTCGGTCTGCAAGTCCGACTTCGGCTCCTCGCCCCGGCATGCCTTCTTCGTGAAGGGCACGCCCTTTGTGCTGGTGCAGAACGAGTATGACGGGCACCTGTGCAGCTACCGACTGGACCGACAGAGCGGCATTCTGACCCGGATTTCCCGGCTGGACAGCTGGGACCCTGATTTTAAGGGTGTACCTTTCGCACTGCTGGGAGACAAGCATCCCTGGGGTATCGACGTGCAGATGCACCCCAACGGCCGGTTTGTTTACAGCAACAACACCCAGCCCCTGGTATGCCAGTGGGAGCTGGATCGGCAGACCGGCGCGCTGACCCTGGTTCGGCGGTATCCCACCGACTGCGGCTTTATGACGCGGGGCATCCAGGTGGATCGGGAGGGTAGATTCCTGGTGGTCACCTGCGTGGCGTCGGAAAAGGCCATCGTCTACCGGATCGACCCGCAGACCGGTGACCTGACCCCAGCCTCCGAGGCTTCGCTGCCTACCCCTACGGCTGTGCGTTTCCTGTATCCGGAGGTGCAGTGATATGGCAGTCAATCTGAGAGCAAATCCCTTTTTTCTGGATGACACACAGATCGACTGGGTGAACCGCACCCGGGACGGTATGACCCTTCGGGAGAAGGTGGGACAGCTGATCTGCTGTGTATCCCCCGGGGACAGCTGCGAGGAACTTCTGGCACGTTACCGGGAGATTCCCTACGGCGGGATCACCTTCCGGGTGGCTCCGGCAAAGCAGATCAAAGAGCGGGTGGATTTCATTCAGAGCCAGGTAAAGATCCCCCTGCTGGTCTCCGCGAATCTGGAAACCGGCGGCTGCGGCGTTGCCAGCGACGGAACAGACTTCGCAAGCCAGCTGGAGGTGGCGGCCACCGATGATCCCACCTATGCTGAAGCGCTGGGTGAGGTCTGCGGTGTGGAAGGTTCCGCCATTGGAGTCAACTACACCTTTGCCCCGGTGGTGGACATCCACTATAACTGGCGCAACGCCATTATCAACACGCGAACCTACGGCAGCGATCCGAACAGGGTGCTGGACTTCTCCCGGGCCTATCTGCGGGGCATTTCCGCACATAATATGGCGGTGTCCATCAAGCATTTCCCCGGGGACGGGGTGGACGAGCGGGACCAGCATCTGCTCAGCTCCGTGAACAGCCTGTCCTGTGAGAAATGGGACGCATCCTATGGCAGGGTCTACCAGACCCTGATCGATGAAGGCGCCCAGACGGTGATGGTAGGCCATATCCTCCTGCCGT
>JAQXNO010000012.1 GCA_029098045.1 Bacillota bacterium | reverse complement strand
CGCCGGTATCGTTATCGGGGGCGATGTTCATAACATGCTTGAATTTTCCGCTGACGGGATGCTGTCTGGGCAGATCTTCCGACAGAGATATTCTCATATCCGTTACACCATAAATGGAGAGCAGCTCTCCCAGCGCTGCTATCCATGAAGATATATTCTCCACTCTCTATTGCGGTGAAATCTGCATTGTGCATTCCTCCTCCGAAGTTCTCACAGGACATGGACAGGGAATACACGTCGTTACGCTCCAGCTTTACATAGACACCGTACTGCTCCGACTGGGGGAGGAAGCCGGTCTGCGTGCGCCAAAGGATGGTTTCATTCATTCTGGTTTTTAAGATCACCTGGTTGATCTTGCCCTTGACCGGGATGGTAATATCAAAGTCACCTGTCTCAAAGAATCCAAATACGGCGCTGAACCGAAAGCCTACATAGAGCGTTCCATTGCGCTCCTTGGCATGGCAGCCGCAGAAGCCCTCCGGGAAGGAACCGGGATAGAACCCGGTAATATGTACTGCCGTCTCGCTGACTTCCACAGAGGAAATACCTGCGCCCTGACAGGCGCGAAAGCCAAACAGCTTCCATCCGTAGCGTCCGGCAAAGAAAACTGACGCCAGAATGACGATGATCGCCAGCAAAACAGTCAGAACCCTTTTCAAAGCTTTCATGTTGTTTTCTCCAAATTGGTCACAGTCCTGAAAACGACAGCGATGATCTCACGAACCGATTTCTTTTCCATAACTTTTTTCCTTGCTTGATATCATTTCATTGATTTCCGGCTTACACCAGTTATTCTACCGGAATGCATTGACTGCATATAGGCGCTTTTTGCAGGTGTATGTGTCCGTTTTATAGATTCTTGTATCGCGGAAACTGTTTTTCCCATCATCCATCAATCCTGTATTCCTTATTCATGCTTTTATATCCCTTTTGTTAGAAGCTACCAATCGTTCGGCAGTTTTTTGAGCAGGGAGGAAGCGGCTATGCCCAGGCGGACACAGCCGCATCGATCTGTAAGCCGGAAAAACATCTCTTCTCTTCACTTTTTCGTTATTCATCGCCTCGCCATAGATCAAGTCAAAATCTCCGGCGCATTTTTTCATAAATTTTCCGCTACATGGGATGAACGTAATCCTTTACACAGCAGACAGCCTGTTCAAAGTAGTTTTCCATTCAAAACCCTTCTCCTCATTTCCCTGTCTGATAGACCCTGAAAAACTGCCGGATATGCTTATCCACCAGCTCCATGACCTCCGGCTCCCGGTCGGGTTCCCGGTCGCAGAGATTGATCCAAACGGAAATAGGCAGGCAGAACTGTGCCGCCATGATTTCGGGGTCATCCCCGGTCAGAATCCCTTTTTGAATCAGTCCCTCGATCAGCCCGGTGAAATACCCCAGCACATCGGAATAATTCTGCTTTGTCTGAAGCTGTGCCAGCTTCGGATTCTGGAACTGCTCAATCACCAGCATTTTCCGTGCCCGGCTGATCATGGGATCATGGAGGATGAAGCGAATCTGTCCCTGAATCATTTGCACAGCGGCATTGGGCGTTACCGGCAGATTATGGGTGTCTTGCTTCCAATCCGCCTTTGCGAAAATAGAATGGGCCACATACTCCTCCAAAACCGCCTGCACCAACGCATCCAGAATCGCCTGCTTGCTCTCGAAATGGCTGTAAAGCGATGCCTTCCGAATGCCCACCGCACCGGCGATCTGGGAAATTGAGGTGGCCTCAAAGCCCTGCACGGAAAACAGCTCAAGTGATGCCTCCAGAATTTCCTGCTTCGTGTTTCCCCGATCCATAGATATTCTCCCTTCCAATCGTCATGTATGATCCCCATGGGCTGATTATAGCTACCTACCGTTCGTTAGTCAATGCAAAAATGCAGATTTCTTTGTAAAAAGTTGGAGCAGCCCCCGGGCGCAGCAGCCGTTTTGGGAGAAATCTGCGGGATAATCATACAGAATTCTTTCAAAAGTGTTGATTTCGTGAAATTCTTCCGATATAATGATATATGTATACCCATTTGCGGTCTCATTCTTTTTGTGCAGAAATTACCCGAAAGCGCTCCGCCGCGGCGACGGTGCCGGGTGCAGGCTTTCGTGACTGAAGGATCAAGGAACACCATGACGCAAGCCGCTGATTATACCATCCGCCTGATACGGGCACTGCTGCAGGAGCAGCCTGTTCCGCCTATCCCGGAAGGGATATCCTTGGGGGAGCTGTTTGACTTTTCGAAAAGCCACAGTGTGGAGGCGCTTGTCTTCCGGGGACTTGCCGCCCCGGGCAGCTACAGCGCGGACCCGGTGTGGGCGCAATGGGAGCAGCGGTCCAATCAGCTCCTGGCGCAGAGCATCGTCCAGCTTCAGGAGCGCGATGACATCATCCGGAATCTGACGGATGCCGGAATCGACCTGATGCCGGTGAAGGGCTGCTGGCTGAAGGAGCTGTA
Source organism: Bacillota bacterium (assembly GCA_029098045.1). Classification (GTDB taxonomy): domain Bacteria; phylum Bacillota; class Clostridia; order Oscillospirales; family Oscillospiraceae; genus Faecousia. The sequence goes on along the minus strand of JAQXNO010000012.1, from coordinate 23,530 downwards.
CCCGGAGCTCAGTGACCGGCAGATGTCGGATCTGGATATGCTCATCCACCCGGCAGACACCCCTTCGGCGGAAGCTGTGCTGCTGGGCATGGGTTTTCGGAAGGACGAAGTCTGTTTCCATCACACCACCTACATCAAGCCGCCATATACGGCGCTGGAGCTGCACACCTGTCTGCTGCCGGATACGGACGCGCACGGGGCTTATTACGAATCCGTGTGGGACAGGGCGGTGCCTGTGGAGGGTACGCCCCGGCTGTACCGCCTGACGCCGGAGGACGAGTATCTGTACTATCTGGTTCACCTGCATATGCATATGACCGAAGGCGGAAGCGGCCTGCGCTCCATTCTGGATCATACCATTTATTCCCGGTGCTTCCCGGATCTGAACGCGGCATATCTGGAAACGGAGCTGGAAACGCTGGGGCTTTCGGAATTTGCCCGGCAGGTGCGGGCGCTGTCCCGCTGCTGGTTTGAAACCGGAGCGCCTGTTCCCGGCGCAATTGAGCCGCTGGCTCGGGCGGTATGCACCGCCGGAACCTATGGCACGCTGGAAACGCGCACCCACAATCGCATGGCGCGTTTGCGGCAGAAGCGCCGAAACCCTGTAACGCGTTTCTTCGCCTACAGTCTTCCCCGGTTCTTCCGCCCCCTGTCCGAAATGAAGCGCCGCTATCCGGTTCTGGAGAAAGCACCCCTTTTGCTGCCGGTTTTCTGGGTGGTGCGCATGGTATCCATGATGCTGCACAATGAGAAATCCTTCTGGCAGCACCTGGGGCTGGTGTTCCGGGAGGGAGGCCGCCATGGTTAGAATATTGCTGGCCGGGATTCCGGTGGAATTTGACAACCGGTTCCCCGAGCTTGCCGCCCTTTGCCGGGGCTTTGAAACGGAGCAGCCCCCGGAGCTGTTCATCCGGGTTTCCGATCGGGAACTGGAGCAGGAGCGGAGCCAGCAGACCTTCGCGTTTTCCGACGGCTATCTGGAGACGGTCTGCTGCTACCGCAAGGCGGCACTGGCGCTGCTGGACCGGGACATCTTTGTGATGCATGGCTCCGTGGTGGAGCTGGACGGGGCAGGGTATGCCTTTCTTGCCCCCAGCGGCGTGGGAAAAACCACCCAGACCCGGCTTTGGCAGCGGCATTTCGGCAGCCGGCTGCGGGTAATCAACGGGGACAAGCCCCTGATTCGAATGGTACACGACGGTGCATCCGTCCGGTTTCTCGCCTACGGAACCCCCTGGCGGGGCAAGGAGGGTCTGGGCTGCAATGCCGCGGCAGAGCTGAAGGCCATTTTCTTCCTGAATCGGAGCAGTGTGCCCAGCGTGGAGCCCGCCAGCCAGGAGCAAAAGGTGGATCTGCTGTTTCGCCAGCTGCTGATGCCCGCGCAGCCGGAGCGGATGCTGCGGCTGCTGACCATGGCGGATGGTCTGGTCAGCACAGTTCCGTTCTATATGCTGCACTGCGACATGACGGAACGCAGCGTGCTGTGCGCCTATCAGGCGGCTGCGGCGCACGGCATCCCGGAAACCGACAAAATGCGCGGATGATCGGATTTATCATTGTATGGACGAAGGGCTTTCCCGGCAGCCTGTACACCCGGCGCAAAAGGAAGGAATACGAATATGAAAATCAGAGATGGCTTTATTCTTCGCAAGGTGGGCACCCAGTATGTGGTAGCCGCCACAGGAAAAGCAAGCGAAAACTTCAACGGCATGATGCGTCTGAATGAAAGCGGCGCTTTCGCCTTCCGTCTGCTGCAGGAGGGGATCACGGAAGAGGCCTTGGTGCGCCGCATTGTGGGCGAATACGAGGTCGGCGAGGAAGCTGCCCGCTCCGATGTGCGTCGCTTTCTTGGGCGGCTGCAAGAGGCGAATGCCCTTGAATGAGCCGATTCAGTTGTCAGACTACGATGGTCTGATCCGGGAGGTGCTGGCCTCCGGCGGCCAGTTCCGGCTCTATCCCCGCGGAACCAGTATGCTGCCCCTGCTGCGGCAGGGTCGGGACTCCGTGGCGCTGCGGCGGGTGGACTCCCCCATTCAAAAAAACGACATTCTGTTCTATCAGCGTCCCGACGGCAGCTTCGTGCTGCATCGGGTGCGGGCAGCGACACCGGAAGGGCTGACGCTGATGGGCGATAACCAGACCGTACCGGAGCGGGGGGTATCCCCGGACTGGGTCATCGGTCGGGTGACCCGGATTTTCCGGGATGACAGGGAAGTAGCCTGTGACGGTTTCGGGTACAGATTGTACCTGAAGCTGTGGCAGTTTACGATATCACGCGGCTTGTTACTGAAGCTATACCATTTTTCAGAAAGGAGAAATGCCATATGAAAAAACTGTACGAAGAGCTGTCCGTGGAGCTGGTAAAGTTCGAGGCACAGGATGTGATTACCGTCTCTGCTCCGAACGAGGAAGTGCCGGCCGAAACCGAGAAAGAGCCGCCGAACGTGGATGCGGAGCTCTAAGCCGGGGTCTGAGCCTGCAGCACAGCAGGCAAAAACGAAATGGAGAGGGTCGGGGGGAAACCCCCGGCCCTCCGTTTGTTGAATCGCAATGGCTACCGACGCTGGTTTGTTTTCCAAGGCGCCGGCCTACAGCTCCAGCAGCATATAGACAAGCTCCTGATAGCCGCTTGCCCGGGAAAGGAAGCCCCGGGGGTTTCGTCCGTATTCCGTGAAGCCTGCGCTTCGGTACAATGCGATGGCTCTTTCGTTTTCCGCCACCACGGTCAATTCCAGTTGGGTATAGCCCGCCTCTTTCGCGCAGCGGATACACGCCTGCGTCAGCGCCCTGCCGATTCCCAGACCCCAGTATTCCTCCGCCACGCTGATGCCGAACTCAGCCCGGTGCCGGAGCTTGTACTTTGTTCCCACCGCATCAATTCCGGCGGTTCCCGCAACCTTTCCGTCCACCCAAGCCACAATTTCAATTTCATTGGGACTGTCCTGCTTCTTTTGCAGAAACCGGCTCTCCGCTTCGGCATCGAAGGTGCTTTCATCGGGATAGCTAAGCAGATAGTCCGTTTGGGCGTGGGTCAGGTTGAAATTTTCAAGCACCGCGCCTGCGTCGGATTCCTCGCCGTTTCGCAGCACCGCGGTTTTTCCGTTTTTCAAAAGAATCTGTTCCCTGTATTTCACGCGATTCCCTCCATAGCAGTCGTTTTACTTTCTCAAAGGAGTTCCTTACACGGTTTCCTCCGGACAGTCCGGGCTTCTGTCGTTGAGCAGCTGTTTTCGCTGCCGCCAGTCGGGCATATACTGATCCAGAACGGCTTTGAACGCCGGCCCGTGGTTTCTGACCTTCAGGTGCGCCAGCTCGTGTAAAATCACATATTCCAGACACGCCGCCGGTTTCTTTGCCAGCTGCACATTCAGCCAGATCCTCCTGCTTTCCGTGTTGCAGGTTCCCCAGCGGGTTTTCATATCCTTGCTCTGCCAGCCTGTGCAGCGCAGCCCGGTGATGGCCTCCCACTTGGGAAGATACCGGGCAACCGCTTCTTTCAGCTGCGCCCTGTACCACTCCCGCACACAGTGCTCCCGCTGCTGCAGCGTGCTCCCGTCGGGAATCCTGAGCACCGCCTGATCGCCCTCCAGCACCAGCGTGCCGCCCCGGCCGTAGGCTTCCAGGCGCAGGATGTAGGGCTTTCCCCACAGGAAGATGGTTTCCCCAGAAACATATTCGTTTTTTTGCGGCGCAGGCAATTGCGCGAGCTTTGCCTGATGCGTTCGGATCCAGCTCAGCTTGGATCGGACAAACAGAACGATCACCGTCTGCGGCGTGCCCACGGGCGCAGATACCCGCACCCTGCCATCCGGCGGCAGAATCGCCAGACGCATCTGTTTCATCCGCTTCCTGACAACCTCCACCGGGATGTCCTCTACCGTAATCTGCATTCGCATTCTCCTTGCTTACGCGGTCCTTCCGCCGGCACCTTCTGTGCCTGCGTGCCATGGTTTCCCATTTGTAAAGCGATTATAACGCAATCCGCGCCGCGCCGCAACTCAAAAAAACAGTGGAATTATCTGTCACTTTCTGCTATAATCACAGGAACTGAAGCAAGTTCAGGAACGCCAAAAAAGACACAACTCTCAGAAAGCAGGTGTGAATATGAAATACACGCCACAGGAAGTCATGCAATATATTCAGGAGGAAGATGTCAAATTCATTCGACTGGCCTTCTGTGATGTACAGGGCCGGCCTAAAAATATCTCCATTATGCCCCACGAGCTGGAGCGGGCCTTCAAATACGGCATTGCCGTTGACGCTTCCGCCATTGCCGGCTTCGGCGATGAGGTGCATTCGGATCTGTTTCTGCACCCGGACAGTGCAACCATCTCCGTTCTGCCCTGGCGGCCCGAGCATGGCAGCGTTGTCCGGATGTTCTGCACCATTACGGATCAGGACGGCAATCTGTTCGTCCACGATACCCGCAGCATTCTGAAGCAGGCCGTGGCCGATGCCGCCGCCGCGGGATATACCTTCTCCTTCGGCTCGGAGCTGGAGTTTTACCTGTTCAAGCTGGATGAGCAGGGGGAGCCGACCCGGATTCCCTATGACCACGCCACCTATATGGATGTGGCGCCGGAGGACAAGTGTGAAAATGTGCGCCGGGAAATCTGCCTGACGCTGGAACGCATGGGCATCCGGCCGGAATCCTCCCACCATGAGCAGGGTCCCGGTCAGAACGAGATCGATTTCCGTTATTCCGACGCCCTGTCCGCTGCCGACAACGCCATCACCTTCCGCACCGTGGTCAAGACCATCGCCGCATCCAACGGTCTGCACGCGGACTTTTCTCCCAAGCCCATGGCAGATCAGCCCGGCAGCGGTTTCCACATCAATATGTCCGTCAAGGGCGGCTGTGAGGAACAGCTGCAGCACATGATGGGCGGCATTTTGCGGTATGCATCAGATATGACCCGTTTCCTGAATCCCACGATTCAGTCCTATCACCGTCTGGGTCTTTGCAAAGCGCCGAAATACATTTCCTGGTCCAATAACAACCGCTCCATGCTGATTCGGGTTCCTGCCGCATCGGGCGAGTACCGCAGAATGGAGCTGCGTTCCCCGGACTGCACCGCCAATCCCTATATTGCCTTTGCCCTGCTGATCTGGGCAGGTCTGGACGGCCTGCAAAACAAGACGCCCCTGCCGGAGAAGGCAGATGTGAACCTGTTCACGGCTGATCCCCGGGCGATCTCCCATCTGGAGGTGCTGCCCCTTTCCCTGGACGCGGCAACCCAAAAGGCCCGGAGCAGTGCCTTCATCCGGGCGCACCTGCCGGAATCTCTCATCGACTGTTTCTGCGGGAATTGACACAGTATTGACACAAAAAGGATAAGAAGGGAGGGCGTGTCATTGTTTTTCGGTTCGCAAACCTACAGTGTTCTGGTCGTATCCAGCCAGCAGAAATTCAACGAGGCAATGGTGCCCATGCTCCCCCCTTCCGAGTTCTATCCCGTGTGTTTTACGGGAAATGTGGCGGCCGCCCGCCGGGAAATGCTCTCCCGGAGCTTCGATCTGGTGCTCATCAACGCGCCTCTGCCCGATGAATCCGGCATTCGGCTGGCCATTGATGCCAGCAACCGGATGGATATGGTGGTGCTGCTGCTTCTGCGGGCGGACAATTTCGAGGAGGTCAACGAGCGGGTCACCTCCCACGGGGTATTCACGCTCCAGATTCCCTTCTCCACCGGCACCATCCGTCAGGGTCTGAAATGGATGGTCTCCGCCAGAGAACGGCTGCGGAGGGTGGAGACGAAAAATTTGTCCGTGGAAGAAAAAATGGAGGAGATCCGTCTGGTGAACCGGGCAAAGTGGATTCTGATTGAGCAGCTGCACATGAACGAATCCGATGCCCACCGCCACATTGAAAAGCAGGCCATGGACCGCTGTACATCCAAAAAAGAAATCGCCCGCATCATCATCGAAGCACATAACGGTTAAAAAACGTGCCTGCACAGCTGCGTGCAGGCACGTTTTGATACACAGTCATTACACCCCAAGCAGGGCCTTTGCGAACAGGAAATAGACCAGAAGGCTCAGGGCGTCCACGATGGTGGAGATAAAGGGACTTGCCATGACCGCCGGATCCAGCTTCAACGCCTTGGCACCCATGGGGAGCATACAGCCCACCAGCTTTGCCAGAACCACCGTAACGGCCAGCGCAAGGCAGACCACCATATCCACCATCAGGGTGATGTTGGAGTTTCCCATGAGCAGCTTGTCCACCAGCCAGATTTTGACAAAGCAGACGATTGCCAGACAGATGCCGCACAGAAAGGCGGTGCGGACTTCCTTCCAGAGAATAGTACCGATGTCCCGGAAATCCAGCTCGTCCAGGCTCAGACCACGGATCACCGTAACCGAGGACTGTGCGCCGGAGTTGCCGCCGGTACCCATCAGCATGGGAATGAAGGCGGACAGGGCGATCTGCGCCGCCAGCGCATCCTCAAAGGCGGTCATAATCAGTCCCGTGAAGGTGGCGGATACCATCATCAGCATCAGCCAGGGAATGCGGTTTTTGAACAGATCGAAAGGAGTGCTGCGAAGATAGGGCTTTTCCGAGGGGGTCATACCACCCATCAGCTCCATATCCTCCGTGGCCTCTTCTTCCATGACGTCCATGGCGTCGTCAAAGGTGACGATGCCGACCATCCGGTTCTCCCCGTCCACCACGGGCAGGGCAAGGAAGTTATACTTGGAGAACATCCTGGCCACATCTTCCTGGTCGGTTTTGGTGGTGACGAAGATCATGTTGGTGATCATGAGATCCTGGATCTTCATCTCATCATCATCAGCCAGAAGCAGATCCTTCACCGTCACAAGACCCAGCAGCGTTCTGTCCTTGTCCAGCACATAGCAGGTGTAGATGGTCTCCTTGTCCACGCCCTGCCGCCGGATACGCAGGATCGACTCCTCCACCGTCATGGACGGGCGCAGGGAAACATATTCGGTGGTCATGATGGAGCCTGCGGTGTTATCCGGGTAGCGCAGGATCTGATTGATGGACGAGCGCAGCTCCGGATCCGCGGCCTTCAAGATCCGCTTGACCACGTTGGCAGGCATCTCATCGACAATATCCGCCGCATCGTCGGCGTACAGCTCATCGAGCACTTCCTTCAGCTCGTTGTCGGAAAAGCCCCGGATCAGCAGCTCCTGCGCGTCGGGATCCATTTCCACAAAGGTTTCCGCCGCCTGCTCCTTGTCCAGCAGGCGGAACATCAACGGGATCTGCTTTTCCTCCAGATCCTCAAAAAGGCCCGCCACGTCACTGGGATTCATGGTCACCAGAATGTCGCGCAGCGTCGTGTATTTCTTGTCCTCCAGCATCTTCACCAGTGCCTTCTGGACGATTTCAAAACGTTCGGCCATAATATCCTCCTATTCGTATTGTTCACGATTTTGGAGCAATGATACGGCGGCCGTTTGTCGGTTACGGGCATTCCACGGCTTCTGCCCGCAGACAACTTCGGCCGGGTATATTGCCACTACTGCCAGAATCCATGGTATGTCCTCCTTCTTTCACAATTATTTTTATTTTACTTCTCTTTCCGGGAAATGTCAACTGCGGCGGGCACAATTTCACGGCGCGTGTCGAAACGGCCGACATTGTGACTTCCTTTGTCGGTTATTCCAGTTTGCCCCCTGCGCTGTTATCATTCGCTGTGCAAGGTGGCTAAACTTTTTTTAATATTTTAGATATTTTGTCTCTTTCCTAACAGTCAAAAATGTGGTATGTTATGCGTGGAGGAAAGTGCGCATTTCCCCTTTGCTTTCCTTTGACCATTTTGCTCCCGTGTTTGGGTTTCCTTCGCATTGTCAATCATCATCAAGATATAAGGAGCTGTAACCATGAACTTTCAGAAAAAACGTGTCATCGCAATGCTTCTGGCCGGTGGTCAGGGAAGCCGTCTTAAGGTACTGACGCAGAAAACCGCCAAGCCCGCCGTTCCCTTCGGTGGCAAGTACCGCATCATCGACTTCCCTTTGTCCAACTGTGTCAACTCCGGTATCGACACCGTCGGTATCCTGACCCAGTACCAGCCTCTGGAGCTGAATGAATACATCGGCAATGGTCAGCCCTGGGGTCTGAACAAGACGCAGAGCTGCGCTCAGGTGCTGCCCCCCTACGAGCGTTTCGACAAGAAGTCCGGCTGGTACAAGGGTACCGCCAACGCCATCTACCAGAACATCGACTTCGTGGACCGTTTTGATCCCGATTATGTGGTCATTCTCTCCGGCGACCATATCTACAAGATGGACTACAATGCCATGGTGGAATACCATGTTGCCAACAACGCCTCCTGCACCATCGCGGTTCGCAACGTGCCTCTGGCAGAGGCCTCCCGCTTTGGCATCCTCAATACCAATCCCGACAACTCCATCTATGAGTTCGAGGAAAAGCCCAAGAAGCCCAAGTCCACCAATGCCTCCATGGGTATCTACTGCTTCAACTGGAGTGTTCTGCGCGAAGCGCTGATCGCCGATGAGGAGGACGAAAAGTCCAGCAACGACTTCGGCAAGAACATCATCCCCAACCTGCTGAACGCCGGTCACAAGATGATGGCCTACAATTTCGACGGCTACTGGAAGGACGTGGGCACCATCTCCTCCCTGTGGGAAGCCAATATGGAGCTGCTGGGCAAGGAGCCTGAGTTCAATCTGCGCGGCGGTGAGCACGAAAAAATCTATGCCCGCAACCATGCCCATCCCTCTTCCTACATTGACGACGATGCCAAGACCGTCGACTGTCTGATCGCGGAAGGCTGCGAAGTCTACGGCACAGTCAGGCACTCCGTCATCTCCGTGGGCTGCACCATCGGCAAGGGTGTTCTGGTGGAAGACTCCGTGGTCATGCCCGGTGTTGTGATTGAAGACGGTGCCATTGTCCGCCATGCCATTCTGGGTGAAAACAGCAGAGTTGAGAAGAACGCTGTGGTCGGCGGCTGTGATAAGAAGGATATCAGCGTCACTTCCAAGGGCGCTGTGGTCAAGGCAAACACCGTGCTGGCAGCCGGTGATATGCTTTGATCGGAACGCACAGATAGGAGGATCACCACTATGAACGTAATGGGTATCATTTTCGCAAACGACACTTCCCTGGGCGCTCTGACCGAAAAGCGTACCATGGCTTCCCTGCCCTACGGCGGCCGCTATCGCCAGGTTGACTTTGCGCTGTCCAATCTGACCTGTGCCGGTGTGCGCCATGTTGGCATCTTTACCCGCCACAGTTACCAGTCCCTGATGCACCACATCGGCTCCGGCGAGGAATGGGGTCTGGAGCTGGGCGAGGGCGCGCTGGAATTCTTAACCCCCTATTCCCACTCCGCCACCGACAGCTACCGTGGCAAGCTGGAGAGCCTGGCCTCCGCCATGGATTTCCTCCGCTACGGCAACGAGGACTATATTGCCATCATTGACGCAGCCGTCCTCAGCAACGTGGATCTGGACAAGGTGGTTGCCGCCCATGCCGCTTCCGGCAAGGACATCACCGTGGTTGCCAAGGCAGGCATCTGCAACGGCAGCAAGCAGGTGGATCTGGCACTGAAGCTGGAAAAGGGCGAGATCATCGACATGGCCGTGGACTACGCGGCACCCGAGGGCTATCTTGCCTCCATGGACTTCTTTGTGGTGAACAAGAAGTGGCTCATTGAGCAGGTCAAGGAATGCGTCGCCCGGAATCTCTATCACATGGACCGCAACCTGATCATGGGCGGCTGGAACAAGGGCACGGCCACCGTCAATGTCTACGAGCACGACGGCGTTGCCCTGTTCAACGAGACCGTGGACGAGTACTACCGCAACACGCTGGCGCTGCTGGACAAGGACGTGCGTCACGATCTGTTCGGCGCCAACCATCCCGTCTACACCAAGGTACGTGACCGGGTGCCCTGCTACTACGGCGAGGATGCCCAGCTGGACGACTGCCTCGTCGCCGACGGCTGTATGCTGGAAGGCAAGGTCAAGAATTCCGTTCTGTTCCGTCAGGTCACCATCGGTGAGGATGCGGAAGTGGAGGACTGCATCATCATGAACGACAGCGTGGTGGGCAAGGGCGCCAAGCTGAAGTACGTGATTCTGGACAAGGAAACCACCGTGACCCCCGGTGCCAAGCTCTATGGCACCAAGGAGCATCCCATTGTAATCAAGAAGGGTGAAACCGTATGAGAATTGCTGTCTGCGCCTCTGAAGGCGCTCCCTATGCCAAGTCCGGCGGACTTGGCGACGTGATGGAGGCACTGCCTGCCGCACTGGCCCGCATCGAGGGCAATGAGGTGGCGCTGTTCCTGCCTTTCTACAACAAAATCAAGAATAACGATAAATTCCCGGTGGAGCTGGTGGGTCAGTACCGGGTGAGTCTGGGCTGGCGGCAGCAGTATGCGGGCCTCATGAAGCTGCAGGGCCGTACCGACGGCGTGCAGGTCTACTTCATCGACAACGAATACTATTTCGGCGGCCGTCCCGGTGCCATCTACGGAGATCTGGATGACGGTGAGCGCTTTGCCTACTTCTCCCGGGCCTGTCTGGATGCCATGATGCTGCTGGATTACATCCCCGATGTGATCCAGTGCAACGACTGGCAGACCGCCCTGATTCCCACCTATCTGAAGTCCGTCTATCACCACCGTTTCCCCAACACCCGCTGTATGTACACCATCCACAACATTGAATATCAGGGCTGGGCCAACGGCTCCTTCTTCGATGATGTGCTGGGTCTGCCCTGGGAGTATCGGGGCACGCTGGATATGGGCGGCAGCGTGAACATGATGAAGGGCGCCATTGAGACTGCGGATCTGGTCACCACCGTTTCCGAGACCTATGCCCGGGAGCTGATGTACCCCTACTATGCCCATGGTCTGGACGGTGTGCTGTCCGGCTCCGCCTGGAAGCTGACCGGCATCACCAACGGCATCGATACCAACACCTTCAATCCCGAAACGGATCCGGCACTGCCGGCGCATTTCAATGCCGACACCTTCCGGGAAGGCAAGGCCGTCTGCAAAGCGGAGCTTCAGAAGGAAGTGGGACTGCCCGTGGAGCCGGATGTGCCGCTGCTGGTCATGGTCACCCGTCTGGCCGGTCACAAGGGACTGGATCTGCTGTGCTACATTGCCCGCCGTCTGCTGTGGGAGGAGAAGTGTCAGCTGCTGATTCTGGGCACCGGTGAGCCCCAGTATGAAACCTTCTTCAAGGAACTGGCTGCGGAGTATCCCAACCAGTGCGCCGCCAAGATCACCTTCAATCTGGGTCTGGCTGCCCGGATCTATGCCGGCGCGGACATCTATCTGATGCCCTCCAAGTCGGAGCCCTGCGGTCTGAGCCAGATGAACGCCATGCGCTACGGCACCGTTCCCGTGGTTCATGCCACCGGCGGTCTGAAGGACACCGTTCCCCCTGCCGACGAGAACGGCCAGGGTGGTCTGGGCTTCACCTTCCAGAGCTACAATGCCGACGATTTTCTGGCGTCCATCAAGCGCTGCCTGAACCTGTACCACGACAACCGGGACGCGTTCAACGCGCTGGTCAGAACCGACATGAGCCAGGACTTCAGCTGGAACGTCCCCGCGGGACGCTATATGGAGCTGTTTGAGCGTATGCTCAGCTGGTAATCTGCCGCATTCATCATCATGGGCACCCCTCCCGGGGTGCCCATCATGTTTTTGTTTCCTGTTTGCGGTATCCCCAAGGCTCTGGTGCACTGCATTTCGATACCTTGCGCAAATGCCGGGCGATCCCGTAGCGGGCGGCCTCCCGGACGCCCCGGCGGCAGGCACCGCGTAAAGTGAAAAGGTCGGGCGCAATCGCACCGGCGCGGGAGCGCCCTTGGCTCCCCCTCTGGGGGAGCTGTCACCGCAGGTGACTGAGAGGGTGTCGGCGGCTGGTTACCCTCTCAGGCGGCTGATCGCCGCCAGCTCTCCCAAAGGGAGAGCCAAGGGCGCTGCCGCGCCGGGCGGGGTGCCCCCGCTGGCAATTCGTTACGCACTGCATCCGACAAATGGCTGCCCTGCGCCGCTCGACCCCGGACTGCGTGCAGCTGGGCGTAGGGACATCCTTCCCGGGGTGTCCGACTTCCATAGGACAATGATTCCGGGCATGGCGCTTGCGGACACCCGGGGACTGTCAAGGACACATAGTATACACCCACATCGTCCCGCAGCCGCAAGGTCACGATGGCTGGCAAACGGGTCGGTGTGGACGCCCCCTACGCGTCACTATTCACGCTTCACTTCTTCACGCTTCATTCCCCGCCGCCGCACCATGGGACAGATCGGCAATGGCCTGCGCCAGTGCCTCCATGGCGGTCAGTGCCTCCCGGTGTGTATTCCCGGCGGCACCCACCTCCACGATCAGCGCCCCCGGGCTTTCATCCTGATTGAACCGCTGCGCCCGCAGATTGATCTTCCGGCAGACGCCCGGTGCCCGGCGCTCCAGCTGTACCTGCAGCTTCATGGCAAGGGACAGGTTCTCCTCCCAATTGGGGTGACGCAGCCCCGATGCGTTGGTGCCCACCACAAACATGAGCTGAGCGGAGGGCTTCCCGTTGACAGTGGCCTGGGTGCGCATCTGGTCGTTCAGATCTGCGGACGCGTCCCGGTGCAGATCCAGCACCAGGCAGACGGAAGGGTTCTCCTTCAGGCAGGCTTCCATGGATTTTCTGGCATGGCTGTAGGAACCGTTGTAGGAGGGGTAGTCGTGAAGCTCCCGGTCATGGAGCACCGTAATCCCCGCGGCCTCCAGCAGCTTTGCCAGATAATCCCCCACGGAGATCATATTGTATTCTTCATTTAAGGTTCGAAAAGCGGCGGACTCCTCATAATCCTCCCCGGCAGAGCGGGTATAGCTTTCCGTTGCGTGGGTGTGCAGGATCAGCACCGTGGGAGCTTCCACGGTCAAGTCCCATTGCAGGGGACGTTCCATCAGCGCACTTGCGTCAATGGATAGCCCCGCACTGTTCTTAAATTCCACAGTGGCCGCATCCTCCGCCGTGAAGACCGGCGGTGCGGTTTCTTCCTGGGCGGCCATAAATTCCAGCGCGAAATCCGGGGTTGCCGATTCATAGGAGAATACCTGCAAAGCCTCGGAAGATTGAGAAAACCGGACGACTCGTCCGGTTTCTAAATATATCAGGAAGGATGAAATATTCGGTTTTGCGAGAAAATCCGCCACCGGCCGAAAGAAGCCCGAAAGGGCCAGCCGCAGCAGCAGCGCGCAGACAATGACACAGGCCCCGAAGCGGAGACTCCATTGTTGATGATCCATTGCAAGCCTCCCTGTACAGGATGTGTTATTTCTCTATGAACCGAAAGTCTCAACCGTCGGTATCGGTGGGGCGCTTCCATCTGGGGCGGGCGCGCAGGGTAACCCGAAGCTGCCGGAAAAACTCTGACAGCAGCGCCGCCGCCTCTTCCTCCCGGATGCCCTGCAGCACCTGGGGATGATGGTTGAAATCCATGGAAAACAGATCGCACACGGAGCCGCAGGCGCCGCATTTTGGATCCGACGCGCCGAATACCACCTGGGGAATCCGGGCATTGACGATGGCACCGGCGCACATGGGGCACGGCTCCAGTGTCACATACAGAGTACAGTCCCACAGCCGCCAGCCGCCCAGCGTATGGCAGGCCTCGTTGATGGCTTCGATTTCCGCGTGTCCCAGCGCCGTTTTTCCGGTCTCCCGGCGGTTGCGGCCCCGGCCGACAATCTGGCCGTTTCTGACGATGACGCAGCCCACAGGCACCTCGCCCGCTTCCGCCGCCTCTCGGGCCAGGCGCAGCGCCTCATCCATAAACCGCAGATGCGCTTCCATGGCATCCCCTCCTTTTGGAATATGATACCCGAAAGAAGGTGCCTTCGTCAAGGGTGGATACCTCGGCTGCGATGCATTTACAATAGCATGTCCCGGCTGAAAAAAAGAGGGAAAACACAACTCCCCCCAACTTTCTCTCCAGGCACCCTGCAGGTGCCGGTGGAGACGGTCGGGGGGAGCTGCTGATACAGGTATGTCAGTTTGCCACATACATCTGCTTATAGGGATTTTTGCTGTCGGGGGTGACCACGGTGAAGGGTGCGTCCAGAATCCGCTCCGGGTCGACCCCAAAGAGCCTGCCGTATTCCAGAATGTACGACCGGATCTGCGCCATATCCGCTTCCCCGGCCTGACGGACACGCACCTGCTTCGGAAATTCGATGTCCGAGCAGTCGCCCCGCAGAATCAGCTTGCCGCCGTGCATACCGGTGCAGGGGAAGTTGTGCACGATCTTCTCACCGTCACTGTGCAGACCCAGCACGATGATGATGCCGCCGGCCTGATATTCGCCCAGAAAGGAGCCGGCTCTGCCGCCGATGATCATCACCGGGATCTTATCCTCGTACTGCTTCATGTGGATACCGGCCCGGTATCCCGCGTTGCCGGACACATAGATCTTGCCGCCGCGCATGGCATAACCGGCCGCATCCCCGATGTCACCGTGAATGACAATGGTGCCCGCATTCATGGTATCGCCCACCGCGTCCTGGGCATTGGCATGCACCGTGATGGAAGCGCCGTTCAGGTAGGCACCCAGCGCATTGCCGGGAACGCCGTAAATGTCAATTTCCCTGTCTGACATTCCGGCAGCGATAAACCGCTGTCCGCAGCAGTTTGTCAGGGTGCAATTTCCCTCCAGAGTGCGAAGCGCCTCATTGATCTGCTGATGGTTCAGATCCTTTACATCCAATTGGTTCATATTATACCGCACCTCCCAGCTTGAAAAACACAGTTATACTCACACAAATGGCAGCCCAGACACCATTTTTCATTGACATAGACTCGTTTCATACCGTTTTCCTCACTCACCTGCGTGGGATACGCCCAGAATCTGCAATTCCTTTTCCGTCAGGCCGACACCCCGGAGCATCAGCCGGTTGCCACGCAGGGCTTCAATGGAGTTGATGCCCATGCCGCCCATGATCTCCATGATCTCATGCTTCCACGCGGTCATCAGATTCACAAGGCGCTGGCTGCCCATATCGGGATTCAGCCGCTTCACAAGATCCGGCCGCTGGGTGGCAATGCCCCAGTTGCACTTGCCGGTCTGGCAGGTACGGCACAGATGGCAGCCCAACGCCAGCAGCGCCGCGGTGGCCACATAGCAGGCATCCGCGCCCAAGGCGACTGCCTTGACCACGTCGGCGGCGCTGCGGATACTGCCGCCCACCACCAGGGATACATTGCCCCGGATTCCTTCCTCCCGCAGCCGCTGATCCACGGCTGCCAGCGCCAGTTCGATGGGGATGCCCACATTGTCCCGGATCCGGGTGGGCGCCGCGCCGGTGCCGCCCCGGAAGCCGTCAATGGCGATGATGTCTGCGCCGCTTCTGGCAATGCCGCTGGCAATGGCAGCGATATTATGGACAGCCGCCACCTTCACGATGACAGGCTTTTTGTAGCCCGTGGCCTCCTTCAGCGAGAACACCAGCTGCCGCAGATCCTCAATGGAATAGATGTCGTGATGGGGTGCCGGGGAGATGGCGTCGGCGCCCTCCGGGACCATCCGGGTGCGGGATACATCCCCCACGATCTTGGCGCCCGGCAGATGGCCGCCGATGCCGGGCTTTGCGCCCTGACCCATTTTGATTTCGATGGCGGCACCGGCCTCCAGATAATCCTTGTGAACGCCAAACCGGCCGGAGGCCACCTGAACGATGGTATGGTCGCCAAAGCGGTAGAAATCCTCGTGCAGTCCGCCCTCGCCGGTGTTGTAGCAGGTGCCCAGCTCCGTGGCTGCCCGGGCAAGGCTCTCGTGGGCATTGTAGCTGATGGAGCCGTAGCTCATGGCGGAGAACATCACCGGCAGATCCAGCTCCAGCTGGGGCGGCAGGTTGTACACCAGCTGTCCC
Organism: Bacillota bacterium; assembly: GCA_029098045.1. GTDB lineage: Bacteria > Bacillota > Clostridia > Oscillospirales > Oscillospiraceae > Faecousia. The sequence continues at coordinate 7,651 of JAQXNO010000012.1, read as the reverse complement.
TGTGCATCCCGGTCGACCCGCGCGGGCTTCTTGCCCAGAAACACCTTGGTCTCCATGGGCTCCCGCAGGGGATCGATGGGCGGATTGGTGACCTGAGAAGCGTTGATCAGGAGCTTATCCCAGTATACGGGAAACTCCTTCGGATTGCCCATGGAGCTGAGCAGCACACCGCCGGAATTCGCCTGCTTGTAGATCTCCCGGATGGTGTCGTTGCCCCAGTTGGCATTCTCCCGGAGAATGCACGGGTTTTTGACAATTTTCAGCGCCCGGGTGGGACACAGGGACACACAGCGCTGACAGTTGACGCATTTGCTCTCATCGCTGCGCATGAGCTTTCGCTCCGGGTCAAAGGAATGCACCTCGTTGGCGCACTGCCGCTCACAGACCCGGCAGGCAATGCAGCGGTTTTCATTTCGGATCACATCAAATTCAGGGTTAATAAACTCCACACCCATCAGAATGCACCCTCCTTCACGTTGACAATCACCGGTTCGCCGCCGGCAGGCGCCCAAATATGCTCTGCATCCGGCTCCATCACCCGGATGGCCGCCTCTTCACTGGCGATGAATACCTTGTCGTCCTTTTCGCCGACGACCATGGACCGCAGCTTGAGGCGGTCATTGAGTGCCATGAGCCCCCCCTCATAGCCCAAAACAATGGAGAAGGGGCCGGTGATCAGCAGGCTGGAAAACACCGTCCGCAGATAGGAAAGCTTTTGCCGCTGCTCGCCGCTCATTTTGCCGATGGTGCTCCAGAACGGCGCGGCAATGACGTTGGCCGCTTCCTCCAATGTCAGCTTCTGGATGCGCAGCAGGTAGTCCATGATGTAGGTGATGACCTCGGTATCCGTCTGCAGGCAGCACTTATAGCCGAACATCTCGATAAAGCGGCGGTTGGCGTCATAGGAAGAGATCTCGCCGTTGTGGACAACGGAGTAATCCAGCAGCGTAAAGGGGTGGGCGCCGCCCCACCAGCCGGGGGTATTGGTGGGATAGCGGCCATGGGCCGTCCAGGAATAGCCTTCATATTCCTCCAGCCTGTAGAATTCGCACACGTCCTCCGGGAAGCCCACGGCCTTAAAGGCACCCATGTTCTTGCCGCTGGAAAACACATAAGCGCCGGGCATCTGCGTGTTGATCTTCATGACGGTTCTGGCCACGAATTCCTTTTCGTCCACCTGCATACTGGCCTGGGCGCTGCGCAGGGGTGCCACAAAGTAGCGCCAGATGATGGGTTCGTCCGTGATGGCGCCGATCTTCCGGGTGGGGATGATCTCCGACTGGACGATTTCAAAGCGTTCCTTCAGAAATGCCTCGCAGTTTTTTCTGGTGGCACGCTCATTATAGAAAAAATGCAGCGCATAGAAATCCCGGTATTCCGGATAAATGCCATAGCCGGCAAAGCCGCCGCCCAAACCGTTGGAACGGTCGTGCATGGGCTTCATGGCCTCTCCGATCATCTTCCCGGACATTCTGTTTCCCTCTCTGGAAATCACGGCAGCGATGGCACAGCCGGAGGGGATGCGCACCTGGCCTTCTGGTTTCATAAGCTTTCATCCTTTCAGATTTTCTCGTAACACCGGTTCAGAGCCGGTTTGAAAAAGCAAACAAAAAAGCAAAGACATTCATCGGCAGGGACATAAATTCCCTATCCATGAACGCCTTTGCTCATTGGGGGTATTATATTCCAGATTCCGTTGTTTGTCAATGTGTCCAAATGAAAATAATTTTTTTGTGCAGGGTGTTGACAAATGCCTTCTCAGGGTGTATGATGCGTCCATAAGGCAAAGGCGTCTTTGAGCTGCGGCTCAAAGACGCCTTTTTCCGTTTTTTTAAAGGAGTGTTGAATATGAGCTGTGTATCTGATTACTTTGGATGTCTGGTGTTTGATGACCGCATGATGAAGGCAAACTTATCCGCGGATGTTTATCAGTCTTTGCGCAAGACCATTGACCAGGGCGCAAAGCTGGATCCCGGCGTTGCCAACGCGGTGGCCTCCGCCATGAAGGACTGGGCGGTTGCCCACGGTGCCACCCACTACACCCACTGGTTCCAGCCTCTGACTGGCATCACCGCGGAAAAGCATGACAGCTTCATCTCCCCGGCCCCGGACGGCGGCGTGATCATGGATTTCTCCGGCAAGGAGCTGATCAAGGGCGAGCCGGATGCCTCCTCCTTCCCCTCCGGCGGCCTCAGAGCCACCTTTGAGGCTCGGGGCTACACCGCCTGGGACCCCACCTCCTACGCATTCATCAAGGGAACCACCCTGTGCATCCCCACCGCCTTCTGCTCCTACGGCGGAGAAGCGCTGGATAAGAAGACACCGCTGCTTCGCTCCATGGAGGCGCTGAACCGGCAGGCCATGCGTATTCTGAAGCTCTTCGGCAACGAGGATGTGAAGTGTGTCCGCACCTCCGTGGGCCCGGAGCAGGAGTACTTCCTGATTACAAGAGAGCTGTACGAGCAGCGCAAGGATTTGATCTACACCGGCAGAACCCTCTTTGGTGCCAAGCCTCCCAAGGGACAGGAAATGGATGACCACTATTTTGGTGTCATCAAGCCCCGGGTGGCCGCTTACATGGCAGACCTGAACCAGGAGCTGTGGAAGCTGGGCATTCTTGCCAAGACGGAGCACAACGAAGTGGCTCCTGCCCAGCATGAGCTGGCTCCCATCTATACAACCACCAACATCGCCACGGATCACAACCAGCTGACCATGGAGATCATGCAGAAGGTGGCCGCAAAGCACGGTCTGGTGTGCCTGCTGCACGAAAAGCCCTTCGCCGGTGTCAACGGCTCCGGCAAGCACAACAACTGGTCCATTGCCACCGATACCGGCGTGAACCTGCTGTCTCCCGGTGAAACCCCCTACGAAAATGCCCAGTTCCTGCTGTTTTTGTGCGCCGTCATCAAGGCTGTGGACGATTATCAGGATCTGCTGCGCATCGCTGTCGCCACTGCCGGCAACGACCACCGGCTGGGCGCCAACGAAGCGCCTCCCGCTGTGGTGTCCATCTTCCTGGGCGATGAGCTTCAGGGCATTCTGGATGCCATTGAAAACGACACTCCCTATGAGGCCGCCAGGAAGAAGACCATGAAGCTGGGCGTGGATGTTTTGCCCAGATTCCCCCGGGATACCACCGACCGCAACCGCACCTCTCCCTTTGCCTTTACCGGCAACAAGTTCGAATTCCGGATGCTGGGCTCCTCCAATTCCATTGCCTGCGCCAACATCATGCTCAATGCCGCCGTGGCGGAGTCCCTGAAGATCTACGCGGACCGTCTGGAAAACGCAGAGAACTTTGAATCGAAGCTCCATGAGATGATTCAGAAGACCATCAAGGATCACAAGCGCATCATCTTCAACGGCAACGGCTACGATGACGCCTGGATCAAGGAGGCAACGCAGGTGCGCGGCCTGTGCAACTATCCCACCACACCCGACTGCATCCCCCACTGTCTGGACGAGAAGAACGTCAGAATGCTGACCGAGCACAAGGTGTTCACGCTGCCGGAGCTGAAGTCCCGCTGTGAAATCCAGCTGGAGAACTACAGCAAGACCGTCATCATTGAGGCCAATACCATGATCGACATGGCCCGGAAGCAGATTCTTCCCGCCGTGCAGGGCTACACCGGCGATCTGGCCGGTAAGCTGGCCGCAAAGAAGGCCGTGGCGCCCCAGGCAGCCTGCGGCTATGAGACCAAGCTGATTGGGAAGCTGTCCGAGCTGACAGACGCCATCGCCGCAGCCACGGATGATCTGGAGGCTGCCGTGCAGGCGGTGAAGGCATACGAGGATGTTGAGAAGGAATCCGCAGCCATCCGTGACACGGTGATCGGAAAGATGAACGCCCTGCGTGCCGCTGCCGACGAGGCGGAAACCCTCACCGCGGAAAGCTACTGGCCCTTCCCCACCTACGGGCAGTTGCTCTTCGGTGTCCACTGAAAAGCCCCCGGCTGCCCGGCTTCTGCCGCGCACTGAACGTATCCACCCCTTTTCTTGTTTGCCATATACATGCTCCGGGTGGAGCCAGCAGGAGGAACTGACCACTCCTCCTGTATGGCGGCAAAGAAAAGCGTGATAGAAACAAACATCTATGGCCGGACGGAAACAATTCCGATCCGCCCGGTCCGCAAAACAGGGAGGTAAGATTATGAGTGAAGTATGGAGTGTATGGTTTCTGATCGGCGCCGCGTTGGTATTCTGGATGCAGGCAGGCTTTGCCATGGTAGAGGCAGGCTTTACCCGCGCCAAGAATACCGGCAACATCATCATGAAGAACCTGATGGATTTCTGTATCGGCACCGTGGTATTCATTGTCATCGGCTTCAGCCTGCTGATGGGCGAGGATCTTTTCGGCTTCATCGGCAAGCCCGGCTTTGACCTGTTTACCGCCTATGAAGGCTTTGATTTCTCCGGCTTTGTGTTCAACCTTGTGTTCTGTGCCACCACCGCCACCATCGTTTCCGGCGCCATGGCAGAACGCACCAAGTTCCTTTCCTACTGTATCTATTCCGGTGTCATCTCCGCGCTGATCTATCCCATTGAAGCCCACTGGATCTGGGGCGGCGGCTGGCTGGCGCAGATCGGTTTCCACGATTTTGCGGGCTCCTGCGCCATCCATATGGTCGGCGGCATCTCCGCGCTCATCGGTGCGAAGATTCTGGGGCCCCGTATCGGCAAGTTTACGAAGGATGCTTCCGGCAAGGTGACCAAGGTCAATGCCTTCCCCGGCCACAGCATCGCCCTGGGCGCTCTGGGTGTTTTCATCCTGTGGCTGGGCTGGTACGGCTTCAACGGCGCCGCCGCCACCTCCGTGGCGCAGCTGGGCTCCATCTTCCTGACCACAACCGTGGCTCCCGCTGTTGCCACCGTCGTTTGTATGATTTTCACCTGGCTCAAGTACGGCAAGCCCGACGTTTCCATGTGTCTGAACGCGTCTCTGGCCGGTCTTGTGGCCATCACCGCTCCCTGCGATGTGACGGACTGCTTCGGCGCCGTGGTAATCGGCGCGGTTGCTGGTCTTCTGGTGGTGTTCGGCGTGTGGCTGCTGGACAATGTGCTGCACATTGACGACCCCGTGGGTGCCGTGGCAGTCCACTGCATGAACGGCATCTGGGGCACCTTGGCGGTTGGCCTGTTTGCCACCGATGCCGCCCCCGGCTATGCCATTGCCAATGCCTCCGGTGACACTCTGGTGGGTCTTTTCTACGGCGGCGGTTTTGAGCTGCTGGGTCTGCAGCTGCTGGGCTTTGCCACCGTTGCCGCCTGGACCGTGGTCACCATCACCATCACCTTCCTGATCATCAAGGCTGTCGTTGGCCTGCGGGTCAGTCAGGAAGAGGAGCTGGTGGGTCTGGATGCCACCGAGCACGGCCTGCCCTCTGCCTACGCCGGCTTTGCCATGCTGCCCGACAGCATCGCAGCGGACGGTGAGCCGGAGCCTCTGGGCGATACCCCCGCTTCCGAGGCTGTTCCCGTGCGGAAGGTCACCGTCAGCGACGGCACCGAGCCCAAGTTCACCAAGATTCAGATTGTCTGCAAGGAGGCAAAGCTGGAAAGCCTCAAGAATGCCATGATCGGCATCGGCATCACCGGCATGACGGTCTCCCACGTTCTGGGCTGCGGCATCCAGAAGGGCAAGCCCGAATACTACCGCGGCGTCGCGCTGGAAACCAGCCTGCTGCCCAAGGTTCAGGTGGACATCGTGGTCAGCAAGGTGCCTGTCCGTGCCGTCATCGAGACGGCCAAGCGGGTGCTCTACACCGGACACATCGGCGACGGCAAGATCTTTGTCTACGATGTTGAAAACGTGGTCAAGGTTCGTACCGGTGAAGAGGGCTATGATGCCCTGCAGGACGTAGAATAATCAGCCATCGCACATCCGGGGAGGGCCGTTTTCGGCCCTCCCATGGATTGGTTTTATACTGATTCTTATTTAAAAGATTCAATCAGCAGCGAAGGAAGAAAAGGTGCAAGACAAGGCAGAGGAGCGCCGCCATACTGGATGTATGGCAAGCGACGATCACAAAGTATTGCGCCAATAGGCCAAGCTGATATTGAAGATTTTAATTAAGAGTTAGTATTATACGCAGTAACGGCAGTCTTCCCCTTCGGCGCGTCCTGCCGGGCGCAGACCCTTCCCAAGAAATAAAGTAAGAGGTGAGAACCATGTGTTCGATTATTGGATATTGCGGAAAACCCCTGGATATGGCGGCATTTCAGGCCGCCTTCGCGCGCACCGTTTCCCGAGGCCCTGATGATTCCCGTGTTATGAAAGCGGGGCAGGGTCTTTTGGGCTTTCACAGGCTGGCTATTATGGGACTGCACCCGGAAGGAATGCAGCCCTTTTATCTGAACGGAAGCGCCGTGGTGTGCAACGGAGAGATATACGGATTTGAGAAGTTTCGCAGGGAGCTGTCATCGGACTACACCTTCCACAGTGACTCCGACTGCGAGATTCTGCTGCCGCTGTATGAAAAGTACGGCACCGATATGTTTGCCATGCTGGACGCGGAATTTGCCTGCATCCTCTACGACGCGAAGCGGGATTCCTTCATTGCCGCCCGGGACCCCATCGGCATCCGCCCCCTGTACTATGCCTGTGATGCACAGGGCACCATCGTCTTTGCCAGCGAGCCGAAAAACCTGTTGTTTCTGGATTCCGAAGTGAAGCCCTTCCCCCCGGGACATTTCTATCAGGACGGTCAGTTCATCTGCTATTGCGACATCGCCAAGGTAGCAGGCTATCACGACCACGATCTGGAAACCGTCTGTGGGAGCATCCGGGAAAAACTCATCGCCGGTGTCCGCAAGCGTCTGGTTGCCGATGCCAAGGTGGGCTTCCTGCTGTCGGGCGGTCTGGACTCCTCTCTGGTCTGTGCCATTGCCGCCAGAGAAAGTGCCGACCCCATCAAAACCTTTGCCATCGGCATGGACGTCGATGCCATTGACCTGAAATACGCCCGGCAGGTGGCAAGCTTCATCGGCAGCGACCATACGGAGGTCATCATCGACAAAGAGGATGTGCTGCAGGCGCTGGAAACCGTGGTGGAGCTGCTGGGTACCTATGACATCACCACCATCCGAGCCAGCATCGGCATGTATCTGGTGTGCAAATATATCCATGAAAACACCGATATCCGGGTGCTGCTCACCGGTGAGATCTCCGACGAGCTGTTTGGCTACAAGTACACCGATTTCGCGCCTGATGCGGAAAGCTTTCAGAAAGAGGCACAGAAGCGCATCCGGGAGCTTCATATGTACGACGTGCTCCGTGCCGACCGCTGCATCAGCGTCAACTCGCTGGAGGCAAGAGTCCCCTTTGGAGATCTGGACTTTGTCAAGTACGTCATGGCCATTGACCCGCAGATGAAGCTGAACACCTACGGCAAGGGCAAGTACCTGCTGCGCCATGCCTTTGAGGGGCTGTCCTACCTGCCCGATGAGATTCTCTGGCGTGAAAAAGCCGCCTTCTCCGACGCGGTGGGTCACTCCATGGTGGAGGATCTGAAGGAATTTGCCGAAACCCGGTATACCCGGGCAGCTTTTGAAGCAGGATGCGCCAAGTACACCTGTCCGCGACCCTTTACCAAAGAATCCCTCCTGTACCGGGAGATTTTTGAAGAATACTATCCGGGGCAGAGCCGGA
>JAQXNO010000011.1 GCA_029098045.1 Bacillota bacterium | reverse complement strand
CCGCAAGGCAATCGCGCTGCGAAAAGAGCTGTCCTGTGTCAAAGACGGAAATTACAGGGAGTATGGCAGGCTTTCCCCCTCCCTTTACACCTATTCCAGAGAGGATGCGCATCAGAAGCTTCTTGTGGTATGCTCCTTTACGGAAAAGGAAGTGCCCTTCAAAGCACCCAGAGGCTTTGAACTTGCGGATGCCCAGCTGATTTTGCGCAATTACGAGGCCGCCGATACCTCCGTTCTGAAACCCTACGAGCTGAGAGTCTACCTGTGGAAGAAATAACCGCCCGGAGGGCAGTTTTCTTAAGTTTTCCGGTTCCATGAAAAAACTTGTGTGATTTGCGTTTTTCTGAAAATCCGAAAGACACAAATCACACAAGTTTTTCATGGAACCGAATATTTTACGGTTCTAGGGCTACACCGCATAATTCGGCAAGGAAGCGCAGCGAGAGATTTTGTGCCAGTTCAAAGTTTCAAAAACGGGGGAATACTGTATGTATTTCCCGTTTTTGGAACTGCAGAAATGGCGCAAAAGATCCGCTGAGATCCGCTGACGCAATTGTGCGGTGTTGCCTTAATGGAACTTCTTCCGCAGCCCCCTGTCATGACTTCAAAGCGCAAAAAGCAGGCACCCACTTTTTGAAGTGAGCGCCCGCTTTTATGATTTAGGTGAAGCCTTATGCTTCCGGTTTCTTTTTCTCTGTCATCAGCTCTTCCGCCCGCATGACCTGACAGTCCAGACGGAGCCTTCGTTCCCCAATGAGATCACCAAACCGCTGCCTGATACGATTTGCAACCACACCGCTGTTTTCCTCCGAAGCGCCCAGCAGTGTCACCAGAAACTGGCTGCGGGAATAGCGCGTAAAGACATCCTCCCAACGCAGTGACTTTTCAAGCACCCCCTCCAGCTGCTCCATCGCGGCGTGATACTCCCTGGCTGTTGGGTTTGTGCGGCCGTCGGATATGCTCAGCGTACACAGCAGAAGGCAGAACGGCGTATCCGTAATGCTGTTCAGTCTGGTGATCAGGCTGTACATATACAGAAAGCTGGGGAATGGAATGCAATAGGGTCCATCCAGATCAGAATCCCGCAGCCATCTGCGAACGGCACCGATGTTCTCAGCCTTCCGCCACGGCTCCTTTTCCGGATTGCGGAACCGGGAACGCATTCGCTCCGGCGGCGGCGCATCCAACTCGGTCAGATACAGCTTTTCCACCTGACGGTAAAGCTCGTATGCTTCCTTGATGCGCCCCTGATGCACCAGACATTCCTGCTGCCAGACCTGCCATTCATCAAAGGGAAACACTTTGGCGGCAACGCCCGTCAACCGCAGGATCTCATCATAGGCTCCACGCTCTTTCAGGGAATTGCAGATTTCATTGAGACTGTCCCGGTACAGGCGCTGGTAGTCCGCTCTGGCAATCTCCACCCAGATCTCGCCGTCCAGTTCCGGCAAAAACCGCCCATGATACAGGTCGCAGATCTGATACAGAAGCTCCAGACGCTGATCGCCGGAGGCCAGATCCGCCTCCTGCCGCAGCACCGTGACCGCTTCCGTGTCCACCCATGTGAGAAAAGAGCTTTCGAAAAAGTATCGGTCCATTCGCACATGGATGTAATTCTCCTGGGGCAGCCGGGTCTCTTTCAGGATTCTTCGCAGCTGGGAAACCGTGGCATTCAGGCTGTTGGCGGTATCGATCTGTGTCTCCTCTCCGTAGAGTGCTTCTATCACAGTGCGTCTGGACACGCCTGCTTCCCGATTGTTCAGAAGCAGCTGAAGCAAGAGCAGCGGCTTTGCCGTCAGTTTCTTTTTCAGCTGAATGGGCGCGCCGTCAAAATACATCTCAAAGCCGCCCAGCATATAGACCATCAGTCTTTTGCCACTGTCCATTTCACGGCCTCACTTTCATCTGCCCGATGCTCAGCATTGCCAGAGCCGTATCATAGCGAATGCTGCGTTTCATTTCCTCAAACAGCCGGAAGGCATCGATCTGATAGGCCTCCAGCGGGTCCCGCTGGGCGTAGGACACCAGTCTGACCCCCTGCCGCAGGTGTTCCAGATCGTCCATATGCTCCATCCAGTGTCTGTCCACCGTCTTCAGCAGGAGCTCCCGTTCGCGTTCACGCATCAGGATCGGATCTCCGAACGCGCTCTCGATGCAATTGTATCGGTCAATCAGCGCATCGGTAAGACGGTCGGGAAATTCCTCATCCCCGCAGGTCTCGCAGGCGGCCATTGCGCCCGGCGTGAGCATCCGGGAAAACATCTGCACCGTCAGGCTCCTGCGCTCCCGCTCGCTCTTTCCGGCGGATGCCGCCTCTACCGCATCTTCCACTGTAAGCCGCAGCAGCGCGGTGATCATTGCGTGTATGTCCGTCGTCTCAAGCACCCGCAGCCGGTGGGCATAGACCGCCTCCCGCTGCTCGTTCATCACCCGGTCATATCCGATCAGCTTCCGCCTCTGGGCGAACTGGTCGCTGACAATGCGCTGCTGGGCACGGTTGATCGCCCTCGTCAGCGAGCCGTGGGTCAGTCCCTCACCCGCAGGAACATCCAGCGCGTCAAAGAGCGCTGCCGGATTCTTTCCGCCATACAGGCGCAGCAGACTGTCCTCCAGCGACAGGTAAAAACGGGACTCGCCGGGATCTCCCTGTCTGCCGGAGCGGCCGCGCAGCTGATCGTCAACACGGCGGGAGTCATACCGCTCGGTGCCGATGACCAGCAGTCCCCCCGCTTTCCTTGCCGCATCGTCCAGCTTGATGTCCGTTCCCCGGCCGGCCATATTGGTCGCAATGGTAACGGCGCCCCGGCGTCCTGCTTCGGCGACGATGGCGGCTTCCCTGTCGTGGTACTTGGCGTTGAGCACATGATGGTGGATGCCCCGCTCCGCAAACAGGCGGCTCAGCTCCTCCGAGTCGCTCACACTCACGGTACCCACCAGCACCGGGCGCTTTTGCTCCCTGCTGGCCAACACATCCCGGCAGACTGCTTCCAGCTTTTCGGCTTTTGTGCGGAACACCAGATCCTCCCGGTCGATCCGCTGCACCGGGCGGAAGGTTGGAATCTGCACGATATCCATGCCGTAGACCTCTGCGAATTCCTTTTCCTCCGTCTGGCCGGTGCCGGTCATGCCGGCCTTTTTCCGGTACTTGTTGAAAAAGCTTTGATAGGTGACAGAGGCCACCGTCCGGTTTTCCTTATGAATCCTGACCCGTTCCTTGGCTTCAATGGCCTGATGCAGTCCCTCCGAATACCGCCGTCCCGGCATGATGCGGCCGGTCAGGGCATCCACAATCAGAACCTCTCCGTCCTTCACCACATAGTCCCTGTCACGAGCCAAAAGATAGTTGGCCCGCAGCGCCAGATTCATATGGTGCTGCAACTCAATATTCTCCAAATCCGCAATGTTCTCCACACGGAAGAACTTTTCCACTCTGCGGACACCGGCTTCTGTCAGGAAAACCTGTTTTTCCTTCTCGATCACGATAAAGTCCCCGGTTTCCTCCTGCTGGGCGCCGGACATCATATCGAGCTTGGAAAATTCCTTCAGATCCTCTCCTCTGGTCATACGGCGTGCCAGTGTGTCACAGGCTTCATAGAGACGGGAGGGACGGACACTTCCGCCGGAGATAATCAGCGGCGTTCTCGCGTCGTCGATCAGTACGGAGTCCACCTCATCGATGATGCAGTAGTGGAAGCCCCGCTGAACCATCTGATCCTTTCGCATTGCCATGTTGTCCCGCAGGTAGTCAAATCCCAGCTCACTGTTGGTCACATATGTAATATCGCAGCTGTAGGCAGCTCTGCGCTGGGCACTGCTCATGCCGCCCAGCACCGTTCCCACCGTCAGACCCAAAAAGCGATGGATCTGTCCCATCTGATCCGCGTCGCGTTTTGCCAGATAATCATTGACCGTGACCACATGAACGCCCTGACCCGTCAGTGCGTTGAGGTAGGCCGGCAGCGTCGCCACCAGTGTCTTGCCCTCGCCGGTGCGCATCTGGGCGATGCGACCCTGATGCAGCACAACGCCGCCAATCATCTGCGTGGGAAAATGCTCCATACCCAGCACCCGCCGGCCGGTCTCCCGCACCACGGCAAAGGCCTCGGGAAGCAGATCATCCAGCGTCTCCCCCTCATGAAGGCGCTGCCGGAATTCATCGGTCTTGTTTTTCAGCGCAGCATCGCTCAGCGCTGTCATGGTCTTCCGATACGCAGCGACCCTGTCCACAATTTTTTGCAGTTTTTTCAGTTCCTGTTTCCCGGATGACACAGGATCAACTCCTCATTTCTCTTTCTGTGCCCAAAGGCAATCGGATCAAATTGCGTTGATTCTTCCTGAATTTAGGATATCATATGTATTTCGACAATTCAAGCGTTGTTTGGTGTGGGACGGGATAATTCAGAAATGCGAAAAACCCTCTTGTATTTTGTGTTGAATAAGGTTATAATAACTTGAATTATCTGCATAGGAGGTCATTGATTATGGCTGTCAAAATTGAAAAGAGCACCATCATTGGCGATATTCTGGATGTTGCGCCGCAGGCTGCCCCCCTGTTCTTCGCCATCGGAATGCACTGTCTGGGCTGCCCCTCTTCCCGGGGCGAAACCGTCGCGGAAGCCTGCATGGTTCACGGCATCGAAGTTGATCCCTTCCTGACTCAGCTGAACCACTTCCTGGAAGCCTACGAAGCCAACGAAGCCGAAAAGCAGTAAAATACCGGCTGTGCCATCCCGGATTACGCCGGGATGGCATTTCTGCCCTTTTGGAGGAAAACCATGAAACTCCCCATTTCTGACCGGCTGCTGGTCTGTGCAAGCTTTGTAGAGCGGGGCAGCCGTGTGGCCGACATTGGCTGTGACCACGGATATCTGTCCATTCACCTGCTCACTTCCGGCATCGCCCGTTCCTGCATTGCTTCCGATGTAAAGGAAGCCCCCCTGCACAGCGCCCTGCGCAACGCGCGCAAATTCGGCGTGGCAGGAAAAATGGAATTCTTCTTATCCGACGGCGTCTGCGGCATCCCCCGGGATTTTGAATGCATGGTCTGTGCCGGGATGGGTGCGGACACCATGATTCACATTCTGGAAAGTGCTCCATGGCTGAAAAGCGAACAATATACCCTTGTTCTCCAGTGCCAGTCCAAGACACCCCTGCTGCGCCGGTATCTGTCCGAGGGCGGCTGGCAGATTGAAGCGGAAACTGCCTTGCGGGACGGACGGTTTTTGTACACCGTCATGAAGGTGCGCTACCGCCCCGGTGTGCCGAAGCTGACTGTGGGACAGTGCTACTTTTCCCCCGCCCTTGCGAAAGAAACCTCCCCCGATGCGGCTGCTTACTACAAATGGGTGGTAGACGGTCTGAAAATCGCCACCGCGCATCAGAGCGACGAAGAGAAGCTCCGGGCACTCAAAGAACTGGAGGCGCTGGCGCAGAATGAAACCTTTTCTTTTATGGAGGAACTCCCATGACGACTGTAGCGGATATTCTGGCATTCCTTGAAACCCTTGCGCCCCGCGCCATGGCCATGGACTGGGACAATGTGGGACTGCTGTGCGGCAGGAAAGGTACACAGGTCACCAGAATTCTGGTGGCGCTGGATCCCTTTGAGGATGTATGCCGGGAAGCGGAAGAAATCGGTGCCCAGTTGATCGTCACCCACCATCCCCTGATTTTTCATGCACCGAAGGCCATCACCGACGAGACATCCCTCGGCCGCTGTATCATGCGGCTGTGCCGCCATGGGATCAGCGCCATCAATGCCCACACCAATCTGGACTGTGCTCCCGGCGGTGTCAACGATGTGCTGGCAGCCAGGCTGGGACTGCAAAACATCCGCATCATCCATCCCACCGGGGATCCCCCTTACGGGCTGCTGCGCTGCGGTACTGTGCAGCAGCAGTCTTTGACAACATTCCTTGCCGCAGTCAAGGAGTGCCTTGGCTGTGAAGGACTGCGCTATGTGGATGGGGGCAAGCCTGTCCAAAAAGTTGCCGTCGGCGGCGGCAGCTGTGCCGGCGGAATGCTTGAGGCGCTGGAGGCCGGCTGCGATACCTTTGTCACGGCCGACATCAAGTACAATCAGTTCTGGGACGCCCGCGATCTGGGGCTGAATCTGATCGATGCCGGGCATTTTCACACGGAAAATCCCGTGGTTGCGGTTCTGGCGGAACGGATTGCCGGGGCTTTCCCGGAAGTGCAGGTAAAAATCTCCCAAATCCACACAGACTGCATGAAATACTATTGATTTTTGCGCGGCCAAGTGCTAAAATGTATGGGAATTTTGAAAAATAGCTTGAAGGGAAGAAACATATATGTCCGGACATTCCAAATGGCATAACATCCAGAAAACCAAGGGCGCACAGGACGCCAAGCGCGCTGCCGCCTTTACCAAGATCGCCAAGGAGCTGATCGTGGCTGTGAAGGAGGGCGGCGGCATCACCGATCCTGCCAACAACTCCCGGCTTGCCACCGTCATTACCAAGGCCAAGGCTGCCAATATGCCCAACGACAACATCAAGCGCTGCCTGGAGAAGGCCAGCGGTGCAGGCGGCGGCGACAGCTACGAGTCCATCACCTATGAAGGCTACGGCCCCGGCGGTGTTGCTGTCATCGTGGAGACCATGACCGACAACCGTAACCGTACCGCAGGCTCCATGCGCCACCACTTCGACAAGTTCGGCGGCAATCTGGGCGCTTCCGGCTGTGTGTCCTGGTCCTTCGACAAGAAAGGTGTTCTCGTCATCGACAACGAAGATGGGGACTATGATGAGGAAGAGGTCATGATGGATGCCATGGAAGCCGGTGCTGACGACTTCGAGGCCGACGGCGATGTATTCACCATCTACACCCTGCCCGATGACTTCAACGACGTGGTTGCGAATCTTTCCAAGTACACCTTCGTTTCCGCGCAGATCGAAATGGTTCCCCAGAACTATCAGAAGCTGGAGAGCGAGGAGCACATCGCTCTGATGGAAAAGCTGCTGGACATCATGGAAGAGGACGACGACGTCCAGAACGTCTGGCACAACTGGGAAGAGTAATAATACGTTGCGCTGCAACGGTTTTACCTTCTGAGTTGCGACAAACCTTGCTTTTATTGTGACATACAAAACCCCTTCTGTTGCGACATACAGAAGGGGTAATTTTTATGAAAATCAAACACGCATTGCAGGAATATCTTCCTTTATCAGATCTCCTTTTAGAATTATTTTTCATTTCTCGACTTTCTATATATATTATATCAAAAATTCGAACTTTTCTCAAATTTCGACCCTTGTCAAGTTTCGGACAGTTCGCTCTGCGGGCATAGAAATTCCCTCCCCATGGTGGGGAGGGAAATGTATAGGGTTACGCAGCAGCATCATCAAATGTACGAATCACAGATAAGAAAGAATCCATATAACCAAATAATTCTTCCTTGCGCGCAACGATCTCATTCACGGCTTTGGGGTCATTACCGTGAGTAACTGAATCGCGAAGCTTCTTGACCGTTGTACCTTTTTTACCTGATGCGCCAAAGAGCTCATTCAAGTCGGTTTTTTCAAAAGAATATCCAGCAAAGTTCAGGGCATGCGGCACCTGTTTCATATCCACCTTTAGATAACCACTCACATTCTTCTGCTTGCGTTTCTGATGCTCTGCGAAGATAACCTTATATACTGTTTCGCAGATATTAAACTTGTTTTTGAATGCATCAAGTATTTGAGCAGTATTCTCATCAGCAAGGCATGCTTCCATTCGTTCCAATTCCGCTTTTGCATTGCCGCGCAGAATTTTCTGTTCCTGTGCAGAAATCTTAGGTGCACTCATAAATCACCAAACCTTATCTTCATAAGGTGTATTGGCAACACCAGAAGCATTCAGATTAGCAACCAGACGGTCAAGTTTGCCTTTCCACATTCTCTTAAACCACTCCGTGTTCCCAAACCATTTGACGAGAGTGGGCGAGATTGCGTAATAGGTACGAATAAAAGCACGGCCATACCAAGTTTCAGCCAGTGTGTTATCGCGGAAGCGGCGAAGAGTCCATACCTGAGGACAGTCGTAAGAGCCATAAACAGCAGTAGCTACATAGCAACCTGCACTCTGAGGTTGGCTACTTTGCGCATTATACGCATCAAACCACTGCTTGAACACAGGATCATTATCATCTCCCTCTGCCGTCCACGTTACCGTTTGCGACCAATTTCCTAAAGGGCCAATCGGTGCTTCAGGACTCAAACTATAAGTTACTGTTGCGTGAACTTGATAAGCAATAGAATCATTTTGCTGTATAAATTGGTTCACTTCCATTGGAAGTTCGCGACGAGAATTTGCAACAATTCTCATAACGCCGGTTACTCTACGGATTGCCATAATGCATTCTCCTTTCCAAATTGCAGACGATATGGTCCCATACATTATTATCTAAAAAGTATACAGTCTGCTCCACTCTCTTGCGCATTATGTCCAAAAGTGGATAATTCAATTATAATTGCGCATTATTCTTATGTCAAGTGGAATTACGACTTTTGGATTGTTTTACCTGTCGTTTCAATTCGGTAAAATATGTGCAAAGGGAGGCGCTTTTTATGGAATTGGATTACTCTCAAATTGGAAAGCGGATTGCCCAAAGACGAAAGGAACTTGGTTTGAAGCAGGCTGAAGTCTGCGAACGCGCTGGGATTAACGATAAATATCTTTCCTGCATTGAGCGTGCTACATCCATCCCCTCACTGGAAGTAGTAATGAAATTGGCGCTCGCGCTGGATACCACTCCTGACACGTTTTTGACAGGAAGCGTTCGTTATGATAGCGATGAATGGAGGGATGTTGCAGAGTTGATGCGTGGAATGAGCGCGAAGAAACTCAACTTGGCAAAAAGCTTCCTTACATGGCTATCTGAGCAGTCCATTTGATTTTTTGAAAATACACATTCAAAACAAAAATAGCCTCCCTTTTTCAATCAAAAGGGAGGCCTTAATCTATGCCTGATATTCATATCAACCAGCGATGGCAAGTTCGCTGTCTGCCGGATTAGACTTAACCAGAGGTGCCATGACCGACTCATACTTTGCACCTTTTCGGTGGCGGCTTCATTATCGAATTCTTCAATTCTGGATTTTTCAGCCTCTGAATACTTTTTCAGGAACCATTTCTTATTCTTAGGGTAACGGCGCGCCTTACAATGACATTCAGAGATCAGTCGCAGTTGCTCATTTAGAACTCATAAAAAAGAATTCCCCCGGTAACGTCATGTTCTTTTGGTCATGACGTTACCGGGGGCTTTTTATTCGAATTTTGTCCAGTCCAGCTTGTTCTGGTTCAGCGGATACTCGCCCACCTGATAGGCATCCGGGCTATTGTCCTGATACAGAATGGTATACTGCGCCCCCTTGGGCACCGCATAAATCCGGTTTGCATCGTCAAACACATTGGGCAGATGCTGTCCCGTGGAGGTATGGGCGATGACCATGGAGACCGGGCCGTACAGCTCCGCGCATCTGGGGCCAAAATCCTCCAGGCGGTTCAGTACCATCACCGGGAAATCATTCTCCGGCATGTATCCGTTAAACATATACCAGCTGAAATCCACGATGTAGTACTTGCCCTCATGGCGAATGTAATTGTAAACGTGGCCGCCGCCCTGCCCAATGTAATAGCCGTGGAGGATGAAGCCCACTTCCTCATAGTCACCCTCCAGCAGATAATTTGCAAGGTTGGCAAAAGAACCGCAGTTCCCCAGCCGCTGCTCCATCACCTTAAAGGCGGTGAAATTGGAGTGCCAAGTCTGTCCGTCAATCAAATCGCAGTAGCAGCCGCCGTTGTCACCCATCTTACCGGCCAGCATATACATCAGCATATCGGCCGCGGTTTTGACCCGTTCCCTGACCTGCTCCGGCTCCATGTCCAGCAGATCATAGGCCTCCTCCGCCGTCAGCGTTGCTCCGCCAAGCAAATCGGACAGTTGGTACTGACCGATGTTTTCAGGCTTGATGTCGAATGCTGCCGTCACCTTTCCATAATTTCGGGAGGGACGTTCACTGATTTCGCTTCGAAATACGGTCCAGTCCAGCTTGCTCTGATCCAGCGGATACTCGTCCACCTGATAGGCACTCGGGCTATTGTCCTGATACAGAATGGTATACTGCGCCCCCTTGGGCACCGCATAAATCCGGTTTGCATCGTCAAACACATTGGGCAGATGCTGTCCCGTGGAAGTATGGGCGATGACCATGGAGACCGGGCCGTACAGCTCCGCGCATCTGGGGCCAAAATCCTCCAGGCGGTTCAGTACCATCACCGGGAAATCATTCTCCGGCCTGTATCCGTTGAAAATATACCAGCTGAAATCCACGATGTAATACTTACCCTCATGGCGAATGTAATTGTAAACGTGGCCGCCGCCCTGCCCAATGTAATAGCCGTGGAGGATGAAGCCCACTTCCTCATAGTCGCCCTCCAGCAGGTAATTTGCAAGGTTGGCAGAAGCGCCGCAGTTGCTGAGGCGCTGCTCCATGACGCCAAAGGCAGACAGATTGGAGTGCCAGATTTGACCGTCAATTTCATCGCAGTAGCAGCCACCGCAGTCACCGATATTGGCTGCCAGCATATACATCAGCACATCGGCTGCGGTTTTGACCCGTTCCTTGACCTGCTCCGGCTCCATATCCAGCAACTCATAGGCCTCCTCCGCCGTCAGCGTCGTTCCGCCAAGCAGGTCGGACAGGCAATAGCTGCCGATATTCTCAGGCTTGATGTGTTCCGCTCCCTCAGCCCCATATGCAGCAAAGCATGCATCATTACGGTAGAACTCAATCACCAGACTGGGATCCTGTGGGATGTAGTAGCCGGCATCCAAGTCCATTACAATCTCTTGATCTGCGAGGAAATAAAACCCTTGTGCGGGTGTTCCGCCACGGGAAGAAATATCGTCCTTTCCGCCGCAGAACGGAATCAGATCCGACAGCCCCGTGATTTGAATCAGCGGGAACACTTCTTTCATGATCCGATTGGATTTTGCTGTCTCCTGCCACCGCTGGGACAGGCAGTCCAGAGAGAACACATAGTAGCCGTCATCCACAGGAAACACATTGCCGCAGAGCACCAGCCCATCCCCGTAAGCCATGTTGACTGCCACCATCCCCATTCCGGGAATATCATCCCCAAGGATATATGCAGCAAGGCCGGCAACTGCAGGGGTGAACAGCATACCCCCGTAGCAGCTTTGGGAATACTCCGTGCCGAATCTGCGCTGCCCATAGTCATTGCAGATCACATTGCTGTAATACTGTGCCTGCTGTGTATCCAGCCATGCCGCAAAATCAGCAGGTGTCGAAATCGCTGCGCGCACTGCATCCAGCTGTTTATTTTGCAGTCTGGAGATCGATTCATCGTCCAAAAGCCGTTCCGTAAACAGCATCGGATATTCTTCCGGCACGATATACTCCCCGGAGCCTTCCACAACCATATCGTTCAGGTTGTGGAGGGCCGTCTGTTCCGGGGCAGTTCCCATTTCTCCCCCACAGGCCGCAAGGCTCAGACATATGACGATTGCCAAAAGCAGCGATACCCAACGTTTCATTTTCTCTCCTCCGCTTTCCGCGGCAATTGCAGCGAAAACTCCTCCGCCTGCCGCTTTCGTAACTTATATATTATGGTATCATACCCCACCTTCAAATGCAAGGAAATCCATCTTTGTCCCATAAAAATACCCCCTGCTGCCGGGATGGTTCGGCCGCAGGGGGTATCGGGTTCTCAGTGGATATTCACAGGGGGTTTTTCTTTGTTGATGGTACGGGCGCTGGTCTTGCCCTCGGGGCGGATTTCACCGGCCTGCAGCAGAGAGCGCTTAGTCAGTGCCGGGCCAACCAGCTCGTAAACCAGAACACTGAAGAGGACCACATTGCGCACCAACGCGCCGCCCGGAAGGGCTGTGGCGGTCAGTGCCATGCCCAGTGCCACACCTGCCTGGGGAAGCAGGGTGATGCCCAGGTGCTTTGTGATGGTCTCGGAGCACTTGACGGTCTTGCAGCTGCTGTATGTACCCAGGTATTTGCCTGCGGAACGGGCAGCAATGTAGATCACGCCAACCAGAAGGGTCATGGGATTGGCCAGCACCTGCAGATCCAGCTCCGCGCCGGAAATCACAAAGAACAGCACATTCAGGGGCACCGTCCAGCGCTCCACGCGCTCCATCAGCTCCTGGGAGGTGTCACAGATATTGCAGAAGACGGTGCCGGTCATCATGCAGACCAGCAGAAGCGAAAATCCGCAGTGGATGCCGCAAATCGTAAACTCCAGCATGGACAGTCCCACCGTCAGCAGCACGAATGCCACGGAGATGGTCATACGCCTGCTGCGGGAATGGAACAGGCGCTCCACCTGATTCAGCACAATTCCCATCAGCGCGCCAAGTCCCAGAGACAGCACGATCTCCACAATGGGCTCTACCACCACGCCGGCAACGCTGACTGCGCCGCTTTCCAGTGCCGTCGCGATGCCGAAGGACACGGAAAACAGCAACAGACCCACCGCATCGTCAATGGCAACCACCAGCATCAGCAGCCGGGTCATGGGGCCGTCGGCCTTGTACTGGCGCACCACCATCAGGGTGGCGGCAGGTGCCGTTGCGGCGGCGATGGCGCCCAGCACCAGTGCGGAGGACAGCGTCAGTATCCGGGGAAACAGCAGGTGGACAAAAATCAGCACCGCATCCACCAGCAGCGTGGTCACCACCGCCTGGGCGACGCCAATAAAAATGGCCTTGCCGCCCATGCTCTTAAGCTGGGACAGGCGGAATTCATTGCCCATGGAAAACGCGATAAAACCAAGGGCGGTCTTTGTCAGAATACTCTGGGCTTCCACCATTTCCATAGAGCCGAAGCCCATACCGGGAATCCCGAGGGCACCAATACAGTAGGGTCCCAGCAGCAGTCCTGCCACCAGATAGGCAGTCACCGCGGGAAGATTCAGCAGTTTCGTCACGCGGGACATCAAAAGTCCCCCGATGGCGGCAACCGCCAAACAAATCAATTCAGTTTCCATTCTCGAAACCTTCTTCTCATCACAAAAATACGGCAGTCCCAACTGCCGCCACGTATTCTATCACGATAAGGTGGTGTCATCAAGAGCAAAACCCAACAAAAATGCCGCCCGTTTGGGCGGCATTATCGTTATTTTGGTTCGATTATAAAATTTTAGACTGCGTGACCCTTGCGCTTGATGGTTTCCACCACATGATCCACATACTCCTGGCAGACTTCCATGCTCTCGGCTTCTACCATGACGCGGATCTTCGGCTCGGTGCCGGACTCGCGAACCAGAATGCGGCCGGTATCGCCCAGCTTCGCGGCAACCTCCGACACAGCAGCCTGCACATCGGGGTCGGACTGGGCAGCAGCCTTGTCGGCAACCTTCACGTTCTTCAGCACCTGGGGATAGATGGTCAGACCCTCGCACAGCTGGCTCAGGGTCTTCTTCTTGGCCAGCATGACCTCCATCATCTTCAGGCTCGTCAGAATGCCGTCACCGGTGGAGGCATACTTGGAGAAGATGATGTGGCCGGACTGCTCACCGCCAATGCGGCAGCCGTTGTTCATCATGTACTCATAGACGTACTTGTCGCCCACGGCGGTTTTGGCATAGTCGATGCCCAGCTCGTCAAAGGCCTTGTACAGGCCGAAGTTGGACATCACGGTGGTCACCACGGTGTTGCCCACAAGCTTTCCCCGTTCCTTCATGTACTTGCCGTAGATATACAGGATATGGTCACCGCTGACAATGTTGCCCTTTTCATCCACGCACATACAGCGATCCGCATCACCGTCATAGGCAAAGCCCACATCCAGACCGTTGTCAACCACAAATTTCTGCAGCACCTCGATGTGGGTGGAACCTGCATTGCTGTTGATGTTGTAGCCGTCGGGCTCCGCGTTGATGACATAGGTTTTGGCGCCCAGCGCGTCAAAGACATTCTTGGCAATGTTCCAGGAGGAACCGTTGGCACAGTCAAGACCCACCTTGATTCCCTTGAAGGAATGAATGCCCAGAGAAATCAGGTAGCCGATATAGCGGTTACGGCCGGAAACATAGTCCACCGTGCGGCCGATCATTTCCTTGTGCGCCAGAGGCAGCTCCTCCCAGCGGCGGTCGAATGCCACCAGTTCCCCGTCGATGTAGGCTTCCACCAGACTGATGATGCCCTCGTCCATCTTCTCGCCGGAGCCGTTGATCAGCTTGATGCCGTTGTCATAGTAGGGATTGTGGGATGCGGAGATCATGATGCCGCAGTCAAAGCCGTCGGTGCGCACCACGTAGGCCACAGAGGGTGTGGTCGTGACGTGCAGCAGGTACGCATCGGCGCCGCTGGCAACCAGGCCGCCCACCAGGCTGTACTCAAACATATAGCTGGAGCGGCGGGTGTCCTTACCAATCACGATTCGGGCAGGGCCGTCCTGTCCGCTGCGCCGCCTGACCTGGGTGTAATACCAGCCCAGAAAACGGCCGACCTTAAACGCGTGGTCTGCAGTCAGATTCACATTGGCTTCGCCGCGGAAACCATCGGTTCCAAAATATTTGCCCATATAAAAGCCTCCTTTAAGCTTTTGAAACAATCACGCCGCCGGTTTTGTAGATGCTGTTTGCAGGCACAACGCCACGAACACAGGAAAGCGGATAGATATTGCTGCCGCGACCCACCACCGTGCCGGGATTGAGCACACTGTTGCAGCCAACCTCAACAAAGTCGCCGACCATGGCACCGAACTTCTTCAGCCCGGTCTCGATTCTTTCGTCGCCGCATTTGACGCTCACCAGCGTTTTGTCGGACTTGACATTGGAGGTCAGGCTTCCCGCGCCCATATGGGACTTGTAGCCCAGAATGCTGTCACCCACATAGTTATAATGGGGAACCTGCACATTGTCAAAGAGGATCACATTCTTCAGCTCCACAGAATTGCCGACAACACAATTTTCACCCACCAGCGCGCTGCCGCGGATAAAGGCACAGTGCCGCACCTCGGTATTCGCGCCAATGATGCAGGGGCTACCAAGATAGGCCGTCGGTGCCACTTTTGCGGTTTTATGCACCCAGACCTGCGGTGCTGCCTGTGTAAAATCGTCACCGAGCTTGGGACCCAATTCCAGAATCAGCGCCTTGATCCCGGACAGTGCCTGCCAGGGGTATTCGAAATCCTGCAGGTATTTCCCCGCCAAAGAGTGGCTCATGTCATATAAATCCATCGTTCTGATCATAAGCATTTCCTTTCTTACGAAAAATCTTGCCCAAATAACTATACACTCCAAGCAGGTGTTTGTCAATCATTTTCCTATTGATTGGTTTACATAACTATCGATTTGGAACGGGTTTTTCACGCATTCCTGTCCTGCTCCTGCCTTGTCGGCCGGAGAAATAACCGCTGCAACACAAAATGGCTGACGCGCCTGCATCAGCCATTTGAGTGACAGGATTGTCTTACCAGTCCGCCCGAAGCTCCGCGCGCAGGGGAAGCGTTTCGAAAATCTCCGCCGTGATGGCGCGGTATTCTCCAATATCCGTGGTTTTCCGCAGCCGCTTCCACAGCCTTTCGCTGTCATCAAAGCGCAGGATCATGCAATGCCAGTTCTCTTTCATCCGGAAGATGGCATTTCGCGCACTGCCAAAGGTTTCAATGTACGTATCCAGCAATTCATCGTGGAAGGCGCGGAGCGTCTGCGCGCCGGTTCCGGGATGGAACATATCCGGAGTTCCCACAAGGCCGCGTCCAATCATCACGGCTCCCACCTGCGGGTACGCTTCTTCAAAGGCGTGAACCTCCGTCAGCGTGCGCAGATTGCCATTGTAGCACAGCTGGTTCCGGCTGTTTTGCAGCGCATATCGGAACATTTCCATGTCCACTGTGCCATTGTAAAACTGCCTGCGCACCCGGGGGTGGATGGTCAGCTCCTTGATGGGGTACTGATTGAACACCCGCAGAAGCTGCGGAAATTCCGACCCATCGGTCATACCCAGTCTGGTTTTCACCGATATGGGCAGCGGCGTCGCGGCAAAAACCGCGTCCAGAAATTCATCCAGTTTTGCAGGGTCTGCCAGCATACCGGCGCCCTTTCCTTTGGAAACCACCGTGCCCGAAGGACAGCCCAGATTCAGATTCACTTCGTCATAGCCCCGCTGGGCGCACTGCCGGGCAGCCCAGAGGAAATCCTCCGGCACTTTTGTCAGAATCTGGGGCACCGCCCGGAAGGGTACGCTGCTTGCCGGAGGCAGATCCCGGGATTCCCGGTTTGTCAGTGTGCGGTGCATGGTGGGAGAAAGAAAGGGCATATAGTAGCTGTGAAGCCCCGGGAAGAAGTGATGGTGTACCTGTCGGTAGACTGCGTCGGTGATGCCCTCCATGGGGGCAAAATAATAGCGCATAGAAATGCTCCTGTTTTGTCTTTGTTTTGAAAAACCGCCCTCACGGGAGGGCGGCTTCTTACGATCGATCGCGCGATCGCGATCGCGTCAGATTTCCATGATCACGGGCAGAATCATGGGATTACGTTTGGTAGTCTTATAGAGGTAACCGCTCAGATCGTTCTTGATGGCGGACTTGATGGCAGACCAGTCCCGCACATGCTTGCGCTGGCAGCGCTCGATGGCTTCCAGAGCAACCTCCCGCAGCTCCTCCATCAGATCCTCGGACTCCTTGACGTAGATGAATCCGCGGGTGATAATATCGGGGCCGGACAGAACGCTGCCGTCCTCCGCATTCAGATTGACGCAGACCACCAGCATGCCGTCCTGTGCCAGATGCTTGCGGTCACGCAGCACCACGCTGCCCACGTCGCCCACACCGGTACCGTCCACAAATACCTTGCCGGCAGTGACCGACGCGCCCACCTTGCAGGTCTTGCCCGTCAGCTCAAAGCAGGTGCCAATCTGGCCGATAAAGATGTTCTTGGGATTCATGCCCATCATCTGCGCCAGCTTGCTGTGAATCTGCAGCATCCGCTGCTCGCCGTGGAGGGGAATGAAGAATCTGGGCTTGACCAGCGCGTGTATGATCTTCAGCTCTTCCTGGCAGGCGTGGCCGGAAACGTGCAGGCCCTCACTCTTTTCATAGACCACATCCGCGCCCTTGCGGTACAGCTCATTGATGATTCTGGAAACGGCCTTTTCGTTGCCGGGGATGGCGGAAGCGGAGATGATGACCCGATCCCCCGCCACAATCTCCACCTGCTTGTGGGTATTGAAGGCCATGCGGTAAAGGGCGGACATATTCTCGCCCTGAGAGCCGGTGGATACGATCACCTGCTTGTTCTTGGGAACATTCTTCAGCGCGCCCAGCTCCACAATGGTACCGGGCTTTACCTTCAGATAGCCCAGCTCCTGCGCCACCTTCAGCATATTTTCCATGCTGCGGCCTGTGACCGCCACCTTGCGGCCATAGCGCTGCGCCGTGGCAAGGATTGCCTGAATCCGGTGCATATTGGATGCAAAGGTGGTGACAATGATCCGCTGGTCGCAGCTCTTAAACTGGCGGTCCAGACCTTCGGCCACCGTATTTTCGCTGGGCGTATAGCCCGCGCGCTCCACATTGGTGGAATCGGCCATCAGCGCCAGCACGCCCTCATTGCCCAGCTGACCCAGCCGTGCCAGATCGATCATGCCCTCCCGGGAGGTGGGATCAATCTTGAAATCGCCGGTGAACACCACCGTACCCACGGGGGTCTTGAC
This sequence comes from Bacillota bacterium, assembly GCA_029098045.1. GTDB lineage: Bacteria > Bacillota > Clostridia > Oscillospirales > Oscillospiraceae > Faecousia. Next base: position 23,532 of record JAQXNO010000011.1, on the reverse strand, counting down.
GGCAAAAGCCACCGCATCCGCAATGGAATGATTCACATGGATAAACTCCACCTGGAAGCAGCCGGCCTTGACCACATCACCGGGCTTGTGGGTAATGAGCTTGACGGTATCCGCCAGCCGGTGCTCTTCCAGCTTCAGCTTGATGAGCCCATTGGTCATGGCGGTACCATGGATGGGACAGTTCACCTGCTGCATGGCATAGGGTATGGAGCCGATGTGGTCTTCGTGTCCGTGGGTGATGAACATACCCCGCAGCTTCTTCTGGTTTGCCACCAGATAGGAAAAGTCGGGAATTACCAGATCCACGCCGTACATATCCTCTTCGGGAAAGCCCACACCGCAGTCCACCACGATCATGTCCTTGCCATACTCCAGCACCGTGATGTTCTTGCCGATCTCATCCAGTCCGCCCAGAGGGATAATTTTCAGTTTTTCTGCCAATTGATATAAACTCCTTTCAAATTTCGCAAAAACGCGCACAAACGCAGGCAACCATCTTCCGAATTCCCGGCCCCGTATCGCCGTTCCTTCCGGAAAATGCCTGCATCATGATTCGGTTGCGTGATATTGCCCGGGTCTGCCCACCCGGCGCCTGCAAAAGTAGTATAACACATTTTGCACAAAAAGTATACAACTATTTTTTGTAATTTGCCGAGTAATCCTTTGGATATGATCTTTCTTCGGATTTCAAAGAAAATCTGGTTGCACATCCGATTTGAATTTGCTATAATGACAAAATAATATAGCCATTTTGGGCGATTGTGCCAAACTACAGGAGGAGAGAACCGTGAACAAAAAGCTCGGACGACTGATCAGCCCCGGATTCGGTCTGTATTTCTGGGTCATGCTGGGCTTCTGCCTGGCCGCGCTGCTGCTGAATCAGTATCTGCTTGCCGCCGCTGAAGGCGCGGTTGTGCTGCTGCTGTTCATGTCCTATACAATCGCGCGCAAGTCCCGGCACCGTCAGCTGCTGCGCTATATTCAGAGCGTGCCGGACACCGTCGAGTCCGTCAGTCGCGGCGAGGCACCGTTTCCCGCCGCGGTGATCCGGCTGGATGACAGCGGTGTCGTCTGGTGCAACGATCAGTTTGCCGGCATCACCGGTTTTCGTGATGCAATGACGGAGCAGTATCTTTCCGATATACTCCCCGGCTTCAGGCTGGACTGGCTGACCAATCGCAAGACCGAGGCGCCCTATGATGTCACAATGGACGGCCGCCGCTACCGTGTCTATGGTTCCTGTGTCCGTGCCGACGATCCCGCCGGAACCCTGTTGGGTGCACTTTATTTTGCGGATCTGACCAATCTCTATCAAATCCGTGACGAATATGTACGCTCCCGGCCTGTGGTCGCCATTATTCTTGTGGACAACTATGAGGAGCTGACAAAGAATCTGACCGAAAACAGAATCTCCACCTTAAACGCAAAGCTCGGCGATGCCATCACTCAATGGACGGACAATTATCACGGTCTGCTGCGCCGGCTGGAGCGAAACCGTTTCCTGTTTATCTTTGAAAAACAGGATCTGAACCGTGCCATCGAGGACAAGTTCTCCCTGCTGGAGAACATTCACGAGATTGCCAACCCCGCAGGTCTGTCCGCCTCCGTGTCCATGGGAATGGGGATTGACGCGGAGAACTTTGAGGAGGCTTACAATTTCGCAGCTCTGGGCATTGAAATGGCCCTCAGCCGCGGCGGTGATCAGGCCGTCATCAAAGACCGCTTCAATTTCTCCTTCTACGGCGGCCGCAGCACCGAGGCTCAATATGGCAGCAAGGTGCGTACCCGTGTCACCGCCAACTCCCTGATGGAGCTGATTGGGCAGGCAAGTCACGTGTTTGTCATGGGGCACAAGAACGCCGATCTGGATTCTCTCGGTGCGGCCATGGGCATCAGCTGTCTGTGCCGGAAAAGATGCAAACAGGCAAGCATCGTCATTGATTTGGAAAACAATGCCTGCGCCCGTCTGATCGATGAAATCCGGCAGGTTCCGGAATATCGGGATGTTTTCATTTCCGGTCAGGATGCGCTGCTGACCTGTGACAATTCCAGCATTCTGATCATCGTCGATACCAACCGCCCGGAGCAGGTGGAATTTGCGCCTCTGCTGGAGGCCATCTCCAAGGTCTGCGTGGTGGATCATCACCGCCGCGCCGCCGATTATATCAATCCCGTGGTTGTGAATCTCCATGAAACCTATGCATCCTCCGCCTCGGAGCTGGTCACGGAGCTGCTGCAGTATGCCGTGGAGAAGGACGATGTGCTTCCGATTGAAGCCAAGAGTCTGATGGCAGGCATCTGTCTGGACACCAAGTTCTTCAATGTCCGCTCCGGTGAGCGCACCTTTGAAGCTGCCGCCGCGCTGCGCCGTCTGGGTGCGGATCCCACCGAAGTCAAGCTGCTGCTGCAGAACGATTTTCAGGATACCATGGTAAAGTACCAGATCATCCGGTCCGCCCGGCTTTACCGTCAGGAGATTGCCATCGCCGCGCTCAGCACTGCCACCTCCCGTATTCTGGCAGCACAGGCAGCCGATGAGCTGCTGAACATCTCCGGCATCACCGCATCCTTCGTGCTGTATCCCGACGGTGACACCGTCATCGTTTCCGCCCGCAGCATTGGCGCTGCCAATGTGCAGGTCATTCTGGAAGCGCTGGGCGGCGGCGGCAACGCGGCCACCGCAGGTGCACAGATCAAAAATTCCACCGTCAAGGATGTGCTGGACAAGCTGGTGGCATCCATTGACAGTTTCTACAAAATGTAAGGAGAAATCACCATGAAAGTTATTCTGCTGCAGGACGTAAAAGGCAAGGGCAAGAAGGGTCAGATGATCGAAGTTTCCGACGGCTATGCCCGTAACTTCATGCTGCCCAAAAAGCTGGCGCAGGAAGCAACTGCCGATGCCATCAATACCATGCGTATGAACGATAAGGCCACTCAGGAGCGCATTGCCCGTGAGAAGGCCGAGGCTCTGGAAACCTCCAAGAAGCTGCGTGCCATGACCCTGACCGTCACCGCCAAGGGCGGCGGCGCAGGTCGTCTGTTCGGCTCCGTCACCAATCAGGAGATTGCAGACGCACTGGCAAGGAGCTCCGGCATCAAACTGGACAAGCGCAAGATCGTCATTGCCGACCCCATCAAGAGTGTGGGCACCTACACCGTCACCTGCAAGCTTGGCTATGAAATCAACGCCCCCCTGACCGTCAAAATCGAAGAGCAGTAATTGCCGTGCTTTCGCACGGGGTAAAAATGCCGTCATTTTCAGGCAGAAAGGAGCACCGCATGGATGAAGAACTCTTGACCAGACAGCCGCCCCAATCGTTGGAAGCGGAGCAGGCCGTGCTGGGTTCCATTCTCATTGACAGCCGCTGCTTGGCAGACATCGTGGGCATCCTCTCCCCGGAGGACTTCTACCTGAAGCAAAACCGGGAGATTTTTGAGACCATCTACACCATGTTCAATTTCTCCCAGACCATCGATCCGGTGACGGTGCTCAACAAGATGAAGGAGCTGGGTGTCTATCAGGACAATTCCCGGGATTACGTCCTTCAGCTGATGGAAATCACGCCCACCGCCGCCAATGCCGCCCGGTATGCAAGCATCGTCCGGGAAAAGGCCATGCTGCGTGGTCTTGCCCGGGCTGCAACGGATATTTCGGAAACCGTTTATTCCGAGGTGGGTACTGCCGCGGAAATGCTTGAAAGCGCCGAGAAGAAGATCTATGCGCTGCGAAAGGGCGAGCGGAATGATTCTCTGGAGCACATCGGCACGGTTCTGCACAAGGTGTTTGACCGTCTGACCGAGCTGAGCCAGTCCGACTCCCTGATTCCCGGACTGTCCACCGGTCTGCGGGATCTGGATTCGAAGATCAACGGTCTGAACAAATCCGACCTTCTGCTGGTCGCCGCCCGTCCCGCCATGGGCAAATCCGCCTTTGCTTTGAACATCGCCGTGAATGTGGCGAAAAAGTACAAAAAAACCGTGGCCGTTTTCAATCTGGAAATGAGCCGGGAGCAGCTCGCCCTGCGTCTGCTGGCCAGTGAAAGCTTCATTGATATGCAGAAGCTGGTTACCGGCAAGCTCAACGAGGACGAATGGGGCAAGCTTTGCATGGCCTCTGCCGCCCTCAGCCAGACCGACATTCGTATCGACGACAATCCCTCCGTTACCGTTGCGGACATCAACGCCAAGTGCCGCCGGCTGGACAATCTGGGACTTGTGGTCATCGACTACCTGCAGCTGATGCAGGGCTCCGGCTATGGCAAAAACAGTGACAACCGGGTGACCGTGGTCGGTGAAATCTCCAGAAGTCTGAAGATCCTGGCCAAGGAGCTGAATATCCCCGTGATCTGTCTGAGCCAGCTGTCCCGCGCGGTGGAAAGCCGTACGGACAAGCGCCCCATCCTGTCGGATTTGCGCGAATCCGGCGCCATCGAGCAGGACGCGGACTCCGTCATGTTCCTGTACCGGGACGAATACTATCACGCCGACACCGAGGACAAGGGTCTTGCGGAATGCATTGTGGCCAAGAACCGCCATGGCGAAACCGGCACGGTGAAGCTGCAGTGGTTTGGCCCCTACCAGACCTTCTCTGATCGGGAGTGGAAGCATGCTGAATAAGCTGGAAGGTTTCCTGCGGTCCTATTCCATGGTAAATCCCGGGGAAACGGTCATATGTGCCGTCTCCGGCGGCGCGGATTCCATGGCGCTGCTTTGGGCCATGTATCTTTTGAAGGACAAGCTGGGCATCAGCCTTCAGGCCGCCCATTTCAATCACGGTTTGCGCGGTGAGGAGTCCCTGCGGGACGAGCAGTTTGTCCGCGCCTTCTGTAACGGCTACGGCATCCCACTTCACGTGGGCGCCGGCAACGTGATCCCCGGCAAAAAGGGGCTGGAGGCTGCCGCACGGGATGCCAGATATGCATTCCTGCGGAGTCTGCCCGGAAAAATCGCCACCGCCCACACCGCCGACGACAACGCGGAGACGGTTCTGCTGCATCTGGTGCGGGGCACCGGGCTGAAGGGTCTGGGTGCCATTGCGCCGGTCAGCGGCAATGTCATTCGTCCTTTGCTGAATATCACCCGTCAGGAGGTGGAGGCCTTCCTTGCGGAGTACCATGTGGAGCATATCACGGACAGCTCCAACGACACCGACGCATTTCTGCGCAACCGGCTGCGCCACCATGTCATGCCGCTGCTTCGGGCGGAAAATCCCAGACTGTCCCAGAATCTGTCTGCCATGGCATTACGGCTGCGGCAGGATGAGGAAGCACTGGCACAGCTGGCAGAAGCGCATCCCATCAGCGTCACCGCGCTGCGTCAGACCATGCCCGCCGTCCGTATGCGGGTTCTGGAGCGTTTTTTGAAGGATAGCGGCGTCCGGGAGCCGGAAGCCCTGCATTTGGAGCTGGCCGAATCCCTTGTATTTTCCGACAATCCCTCCGCCCGGGGTGATTTTCCCGGCGGCGTGGTCATCACCCGCAATTATGATACCCTGCAGGTTCTGGCTGCGCAGCCCCGGAGCAATCTGCGGCTGCACTGCAGCGATGCCCGGGAGATCATCAATACCACAGAAATTTTTACCGTCCACCCTGTGGGCACGGTTCGCATTCGCTGCCGTCAGAGCGGCGATGCCATACGTATGCCCGGCGGTACCAAATCCCTGAAAAAGCTCTTTATCGACCGAAAAGTCCCTGCCCCGCTCCGCGGCACCATCCCTGTGATCTGCGATGATGCGGGCATTCTGGGCGTTTTCGGCATCGGGGTGAATCTGGACCGGGCCGCCACCTCACTTCCCGCAGTACAAATCCGGTTCTGTCAAACCGGCAATAGCAGCTACGGCTGTGAATAAAGAAAAGAGGTTTCGTTATGCTGGAAAACATCAGCAGAGTGCTGCTCACGGAAGAGCAGATTCAGACGCGCGTGAAAGAGCTGGCTGCGCAGCTCAGCGCGGAATACGCAGGAAAGAACCCCATTTTTGTAGGTGTCCTGAAGGGTGTCGTGATGTTCTACGCCGACTTTCTCAAGTATTTTACGGAGCATTGTCAGATGGACTTCATGTGGATTTCCTCCTACGCAGGCACCGTTTCCACCGGCAAGGCGATTGTGAAGCAGGACGTTTCCCAGGATATCCGGGGCCGCCATGTGGTGATTCTGGAGGATATTTTTGATACCGGAAATTCCCTGCAGTTCACCTACAATCATTTGCTGGCAAAGGAGCCTGCCTCTTTGAAGATCTGTACCCTGCTGGATAAGCCGGAGCGCCGCGTGCCGGGCATCACCGTCAAGGCAGATTATACGGGCTTTGTGATTCCCAATGAATTTGTGGTCGGTTACGGTCTGGACTTTAATGAGCAATACCGCAACCTTCCCTTTGTGGGTGTTCTCAGTCCTGAAGCATATGAAAAATAAGGAGAAACTCAATTTTGAAAAAAGGCAATAAGTTTGTTCCTCTGATTGTCTACCTGCTGGTGCTGTCCGTGGCTTTCGGCTGGCTGACAAATCTGTTCGGCAGCAAAAGCAACACCATCCCCTACTCTGAGGTGGTCTCCCTGTTCCGGCAGGAACAGGTCAGGGAGTTTCAGGTGCAGGGCGATCAGCTCACCATGCAGCTGTATACCCCCTACAACGGAGAATCCAAAATCACCACAACGCTGTCCGACCCGGACGGTTTCCGTGCCGAGATGCACGATACCTTCCTTGCGCAGACCGAAAGTGGCATTCTGCTTCGCTATGACTTTGTAGCCGTAAAAGAGGACTCACCCTTTGATATCGTGCTGCCCATCATCCTTGCCGGCGTGGTGCTGCTGTTTGTGTGGGCCTTCATGATGAGCCGGATGAACAGCGCCGGCAACCCGCTGCAGAATTTCGGCAAGGCGCGCACCGTGCTGGGTGTTCCCGATGGCAAAAAGGTCACCTTCGACGACGTGGCCGGTGCCGATGAGGAAAAGGAAGAGCTGCGGGAAGTGGTGGATTTTCTCCGTGATCCTGAAAAATTCACCCAGATCGGCGCCAGAATTCCCCACGGAATGCTGCTGGTGGGTCCTCCCGGCACCGGTAAGACCCTGCTGGCACGGGCTGTCGCCGGTGAGGCGGGTGTCCAGTTCCTCAGCATTTCCGGCTCCGATTTTGTGGAGATGTACGTCGGTGTGGGTGCCAGCCGCGTCCGTGACCTGTTCGATCAGGCAAAGAAGGTCGCCCCCGCCATCATTTTCATTGATGAAATCGATGCCGTTGGCCGCAAGCGCGGCAGCGGTCTCGGCGGCGGTCACGACGAAAAGGAACAAACTCTGAACCAGCTGCTGGTGGAGATGGACGGCTTCAGCAAAAATGAGGGTGTCATCGTTCTGGCAGCCACCAACCGTCCCGACATTCTCGATCCTGCACTGCTTCGTCCCGGTCGGTTTGACCGGCAGATCCATGTGGGGCGTCCCGACGTGAAGGGTCGTGAAGAGATTCTGAAAGTCCATGCCAAAGGCAAGCGTCTGGATGATTCCGTCAGTCTGAAGACCATCGCCCGGGCAACCGCCGGCTTTACGGGCGCTGATTTGAGCAATCTTCTGAACGAGGCCGCCATTATGGCTGCCCGTGAAAACCGCCCCGTCCTGAGTATGAACGATCTGAACGAGGCCATGATGAAAATCATTGCCGGTCCTGCCAAGCGCAGCCGCGTTGCCCAGCGCCGGGATCTGAAGACCACCGCAATCCACGAGGCCGGACATGCCGTTGCCACCTATTTCCTGAAGACTCAGGACCCGGTGCGGCACATCACCATCATTCCCCGCGGGCAGTCCCTTGGCTCCACCTGGAGCCTGCCCATGGACGATTCCTCCAATATGACCCGCAACGAAATGTTTGAGGAAATCGTGTCCCTGCTGGGCGGCCGTGTGGCAGAGGCGCTGTTTATCGGCGATATCTCCGTCGGTGCCTCCAACGACATTGACCGTGCCACCAAGCTTGCCAAGGATATGGTAGCCCGTTACGGTATGTGTGAAAAGCTGGGCACCGTCAGTTATCTGGACGGTGGGGAGGTATTCATCGGCCGTGACTACCAGACCACAAAGAGCTATTCCGAAGCGGTGGCAGCAACCATCGACGAGGAGGTAAAGCTGCTCATCAACAATGCTTACGATCACTGCAGGCAACTGCTGCAGGCGCATTCCGACAAGCTTCAGGCCGTTGTGGATTTCCTGCTTGCCAACGAGTCCATGACCGGCGAGCAGTTTGAAGCCTGCATGGAAGGACGCGAGATTGCCGGAACTTCCACCACTTCCCTCTTCGATGGCTTCGGCGGGGAGGAAACGCAGACAGAGCTTCCCCCGGAGCCGGAAAATGAAGCATAAAGCGCAGTCCCGACACGATTTGTGTCGGGACGTTTTTTCGGCACCGCGGCGATACAGCGGTTGCAAAGAGGTCAATATTTTGTTATACTATGAGATAGTATCATTTCTGGAGGAAAACTATGGACAGCGAAAAGCTGAAGCTGCAAATCGGCAGTAACATCGCGTCTTACCGCAAGCGTGCCGGTCTGACCCAGGCAGGTCTTGCCGAAAGAATCAATTATTCCGACAAGGCTGTTTCCAAATGGGAACGGGGCGAATCCATGCCCGATGTGACCACACTGGTACAGCTGGCAGAGCAGTTCGACATCACAGTCAATGATCTGGTGGTCGATCCCAATGAGCTGCCCGGAAATCCCGGCACACTGGAAAAGGCCATGACGCAGGTTTCCGAAAAAGCCCTGAAGCGCAAGGCGGACAAGCGCATTATTCTGAAGCTTTCCTCCATTCTGGTGTGGTTTGTGGCACTGCTGCTGTATGTGCTGCTGTCCAGCTTTGACATCGGTACCGGCTGGAACTGGGTGTTTTTCTTCTATGCAATCCCCGTCAACTGCATTGTGCTGCTGAGTCTTAGAAGCGCATGGCATGATTTCCGTTGGAACAAGCTGCTGATCTCCGGCATTGTCTGGGGCAGTCTTCTGAGCATTTATGTCACGGCCTCCTTCTGGAAAATCAACCTGTGGAAGATTTTTCTGCTGGGTGTGCTGGGGCAGCTTGCCATTTTCCTCTGGTTTCGGATGTTCCGTCCCATGAAGGAAACTGCCGGAAAGGATGAAGCGGATCATGGATAAGAAAGAGCTGCGCAGCCGCATCCGGGCGCAAAAGCGTGCCATGAGTGAAGCGGAGATCGCGCAAAAGAGCGAGCGGCTGGGGCAGCTGTTTGCCGCCTCCTCCCTCTACCGGCAGGCGAAAACCATTTATGGCTATCTTCCCTACAATCAGGAGGTTCGAACTGTTCCCATGCTGGAACGTGCCCTGAGGGACGGAAAGCGTGTGGCCGTTCCCAAGGTTGTGGGAGAGGAAATGATTTTCATCTATCTGGATGATCTGAATGCCGTAGAGAAAGGGTATGCCGGAATTCCGGAGCCGATTGCAAACGGCCCCGTTGCGGATGATCCCCATGCACTGGTGCTGATGCCGGGTCTTGCTTTTGACCCCCAGGGGCATCGCATCGGTTACGGCGGCGGCTTCTATGACAGATTTCTGGCTGCCCAGCCGGAGCATCCGACCCTTGCCCTGTGCTACGATTTCCAGCTGCTCCCCCATCTGGAAACAGACAGTTTTGACATTCCCGTAGACTGCGTTCTGTGGGCATAATGAGGAGATTCTATGTATATTGCGCTCATTCTCGTGTTGGCTGCCGCCACCTTCGGCCTTTGCTATCTGCTGGACAAGGGCTTTCAAAAGCTTTTCCGCGGCAAGCGCCAGCACCGCAGCGGTCTTTCCGTGCGGCTGAATAAGATGTACAGCATCGCCGGTGTTGTTCTGACCTTTTTGGGGATCTGCTCGCTTCTTTCCGGCGCTGCCGAAAGGGGCGCGCTGCTGTATGGCGGGATCGTGGTGCTGGTGCTGGGCATCGGTCTGTGTGTTTATCATTTGAGCTTCGGTGTTTTTTATGACCGGGACACCTTCCTCTTCACCCGTTTTGGCAAAAAGGATCTGACCTATCGGTACGAGGACATCCGCTGTCAAAAGCTGTATGTGATTACCGGCGGCAGTCTTGTGGTGGAGCTGCATCTGGAAGATGGGAATACCGTCAGCCTCCAGAGCACCATGAACGGCGTGTATCCCTTTTTGGATACCGCCTTCCACGGCTGGTGCCGTCAGAAGGGTATTGATCCCGCAGGCTGTCCGTTCCATGATCCGGAAAATCATCTGTGGTTTCCCACCGGGGAGGATACATAATGGCACATATTCCCAAGGGTAATACGGCGCAGCTGGAGCTTGTGACCTTCGAGCAGGCACGCGCCGCTGCGGACAGACCCAATCCCGACTATGACATTGAAAAGTGGCTCTATGCCCCTCCTTTTTACTCCGAATACCGTTACATTCTGGGTACCCGGGGCAAAAATCCCCTGATCTGCATCGGCATCAATCCCTCCACCGCGCAGCCGGACAATCTGGACAACACCCTCAAGTCCGTGGAGCGCATCGCGCTGGGCAATGGCTTTGATTCCTTCATCATGTTCAATGTCTATGCCCAGCGGGCAACCAATCCCGATGCCATGGAACGCACCTGCAACATGGCGCTTCACAGAGAAAACCTAGAAGCGTTCCGCTACGTGCTGTCCATTTCCGATCATCCCGCGGTCTGGGCAGCCTGGGGTGCCATCATTGAGAAGCGCGCGTATCTGTCTGCCTGTGTGCGGGATATGCTTGCCGTGGGGGCGGAATACGGCGCAGCCTGGTACTGCGCCGGCGCCATAACCAAAAAGGGGCATCCCCATCACCCCCTTTACCTGAGAAAAGATGAAAAAATCAAACCCTTCGACGTTTCGACGTACTTAGACAGGCTTCAGGAGATATTATGAAATTACTCATCGCATCTGACATTCACGGCTCTGCCTACTGGTGCAGACAACTTATGAATACAATTGAAACCGAGCAGCCGGACAGAATCATTCTGCTGGGCGATCTGCTTTACCACGGCCCCCGCAACGACCTGCCAAAGGGTTACGCGCCCAAGGATGTGATCCCCATGCTGAGCGCATGGAAGGATCGGATTCTGGCCGTTCGCGGAAACTGCGAAGCGGAAGTAGATCAGATGGTGCTGCCCTTTCCCTGCATGGCAGACTACGCCATGGTGGAGACGGAGGGGCTGACCCTCTATCTGACCCACGGTCATCTGCACAGTCCCGATCAGCTGCCGCCCTTGCAGCCGGGTACGGTTTTCCTCAGCGGTCACACCCATGTGAAGCTGGACGAAACCCGCGCAGGCATCCGCTGCCTGAATCCCGGCAGCGTGTCCATTCCCAAGGATGGCAGCCACAGCTGTCTGATCTTCGAAAATGGCACGTTTCGGTTCTGTATTCTGGAGGAAAGCCTATGAATGCCAGCGAATGCGAAACCTGCTGGTACTATGACTACGACGAAGAGTATGACGAATACTTCTGCATGATGGATCTGGATGAAGATGAGGTCTACCGATTCTTTGCAACACCCAAATCCCGCTGTCCTTACTACCGTCAGGGAGATGACTATACGTTAGCAAGGAGACAGTAATCATGAAACGCATCCTCCCGCTGGTATTGCTGCTGTTGGCACTGTGCGGCTGTACGCCGCGGACGGCATCGGTCGCCGCACCCGCAGACCCTCCCGTCACCGTCCCCACCCCCACCGTACAGCCTCCGGGGCTCTATGCACCGGACAGTGCACTGGAAGCGGTCACAGACGGCGCCGTCCGTGTCTATCCGCTGCAGCGCACCGACAGCCGTGCCATTGCCACCATGGGTGACAGTATTGTGCTGTTCTCCGGGACGGATGCAACCACGCTGACAAAGTACAGCGGCGCGTGTCTCTATCCATCGGCATCCGCAAACCTGAGCTGCCGTATTTCCCCCGACGATGCTGCCGTTCGCATCAGCGAAAACGGAATGACTTATTATGATGATGCGCGCCGTTGTCTCGTCTTTCTGGACGCGCAGCTGGAAGAGCTGCGCCGTCTGGAGCTGCCGGAAGGTCTCTGCGGCACGCCTGCCCTCAGCGAAGATCTGGAGGCGCTCTATTACTGTACATCCGACGCGCTTCGCTGTCTGGAATTAAGCAGCGGCCTTGACCGGCTTGTGAAAGAGATGGCTTATCCCGTCCAGACTGCCACCAAACTGCACTGCGGTGATTCGGTGCTTGCCTGCTCCGTGCTGGATGCTGACGGCAATGGGCGGGAGCTTTACATCAGCACGCAGACCGGGCAGCTGCTCCGGGAAACCATGGGGGATGTCAGGCTCTGGACAAAAGATGCTTCCTACTTTGCCATTGTCCGGGACGGCGTCTATACGGAGCTTCTGACAGGCGATTCCGAACAGGGTCCCACCCTGCTGACCCCTCATACATATGGTTCTGATGTGCATCCGGTTTTGGAGATTGGCGGCACCGTCCTTGCCTCTTTGGATACGCAATGTACGGCGGTGCAGCTGGACTACTATGATTTGCTCAGCGGCAGGCGCACCAACCGTCTTACCCTGCCTGATTGCAGCCTTCCCTACAGCTTTCGGGCGGATGAAACAGGGAATGCCCTTTGGTTTCTGGCCTTCGACGCGGCCTGCGAATGTGATGCACTGTACCGCTGGGATCTGACTGCCGCGCCCATCCCGGACAGCGTCTCCTGCCTGTCTGCCCGCTACACAGCCGAAAAGCCCGATTATCAGGGGCTCGCCGCCTGCCGTGCCACAGCGGATCGGCTCTGTGAAACATACGGGGTGCAGATTCTGCTCTGGACCGATGCCACTGCCTTTGAGCCCTGGGACTATCGTCTGGTTCCGGAATATCAGGTTCCTGTGATCCGGCAAAACCTTGTGGAGCTGGAACGGTTTCTCTCCCTCTATCCGGAAGGCTTCTTTCTACGCGCCGCCGAAAGGACCGGCTGCGGCCGCATCCAGATTTGTCTGGTGCGCAGCATTTTCGGCAAAGCCCCCGCGTCCGGGTCGGTGGACGAGGCTGCGGGGCTTCAGTACTGGGACGATGGCGCAAACGCCTACATATGCCTCCCTTCCGCGCGGGACGGGCTGGTTCAGAATGCCTGTCACGAGATGTTCCACATCATCGAAACCCGTGTCATGACGGTCTGCAAGGCCTATGACGATTGGAACGCCCTGAACCCCGATGGTTTTCAGTATGACAATGACTATGTGACCAATCTGACCCGGAAGGACGAACAATGGACCGCGGGCAGCCAGCGGGCATTTGTTGATACCTATTCCATGAGTTATCCAAAGGAAGACCGGGCGCGCATCATGGAATTTGCCATGATGCCCGGAAATGAGGATATCTTTCAGACAGAAGCCATGCAGCGCAAGCTGCGCACCCTCTGCACGGGTATCCGGCAGGCCTTCGGTTCCCCGGAAGCCGGTCAGTCCTTTCTCTGGGAGCAATACCTGAAAGAGCAGCCTGGTCAGGCATAACCCGCAGCCGGTATCTGTACAATCACAGATACCGGCTGTTTGTTTAACTCAGTGCATCCATCAAAGCCTGTCTGTTCTTTTCCAGATCCGGCACCAGTACGGACATCCCGGAAATTCTCTCATAGCGAAATCCGCCTGCAACCGGAATGGTCAGCATTTTGATCTGCGGCTTTGCAAGCACGGGGAGCATGGCTGCCGCATAGCGGAGCAGCTGTGTTTTGGACATATCCGTGGTGACCAGTGGCAGAATATCCCGGAGCAAGGGAAGTATCTGGCGCATTCTCAGGCTTTTGCACTGATTGACCAGCGCCTGCAGCAGGTTGCGCTGCCGATTTGTCCGGCTGAAATCCCCGTCCACATCATTTCGATTCCGCGCGTATGCCAACGCCTCTGCACCGCGCAGATGCTGTATGCCCTCCGTCACCCTGCTTTCGGGAACATGCCTGCGGATAAACCGGGCTTCCGCCCGGGTCAGTTCTACCGTAACTCCGCCCAGTAGATTGATGATCTTTTCAAAGTGGCGAAAGTCCACCCGCACATTGCCATGGACTTCCACGCCAAAATTCTCGTACAGAGTATCATCCAGCAGCTCGATGCCGCCAAAGCTGTGTGCCGCATTGAGGCGGTTTTTTCCATGGCCGGGTATGGTCACATACAGATCACGCAAAAATGATGTCAGTGTCACGGTTCTCTTTTCCCTGTTCAGGGTGCAAAGAATGATGGCATCCGCTCTTGCGCCGCTTTTTGCCTCCGTATCCTGCCCGATGAGCAGGATGTTCAGGATCTCCTGCCTGGGCTCCGTCTGGGGGCCTGCATCAATAGATGCTTCCGCCCCCTCGATTTGCACAGTGGCTTCGACCGGCTGCGCGGCCTGCTGCGTGAACTCCTGTTTGGCATTTACAGCCTCCACGATATTCACCGCCAGCAGCATGACCAGAACCACGGCCAGCTCCGCAATCATCACCCGCCATATTGCTCCGGCTCTGGAATATCTTCCATTCATCGCATTTCCTCCCGGCGAAAAAAGATAGGGAAGCTCTGAGCAAACCGTCTTCGGCTGAAATGGCAGATTCTTTGCCGCCAGCTCTTTCCGGTTTCATCAAAGCTTCCCTAGTATGCCTATTTTTGGAGAAAATACTACTGTAAAATCACACAACCTTTCGAAATTGCGCGCCGGTGTCCATATGCTTCTCCATAATATTTCTGGCGATGGTGCAGATAAACAGTTTGTTGGATGGACACTTTTGTATCTGTTCCGGATTCATGGAAAAGTGTGCGTTCCAGACCTCCGGGTCCCGATACAGCCATGCCTGCCTGATCAGAAGGCGGATGGCCCGTTCAACCTGCTTTGCATTGCCGCCGCAGAGCTTTCCCACAGTGGGGTAGAGTGTTTTGGTCACCTGCTGGCCAGGTTCCCGGATTGCCTCCATCAGCGCATGACGCAGGCAGGCATAGCCCCGTGGATGGGTCTGCACACCCAACTGCCGCAGTGCGGTATCCACCGATGCGCTGACGTCCCGCTGCGCCGCATCCCATGTCTGCATTTGCAGCAGCTCCTGAAGTCTTGCGGCAACCGCGGAAACCTCACAGGGTTTGACCATCACATAGCCAATGCCCAGCCGCTCCATGGCATGGAGCATAAAGTCACTCAAAAACCGTGTAGTCGCCAGCACCGGTGCCTGCAGGCCCCGCTCCGCAGCACGCTGCAGCAGGGTCACTCCATCCATACCGGGAAGCAGCAAATCCAGGATCACCACGTCCGGCCGGAACGCCTCCAGCATCCGCAGCGCCTCATTTCCTTCCCGGCACACCTGGACGCAATATCCGTCTTTCAGGCATTCCTCCAGCGCATCACAAAATTCCTCCGACGCATCCGCGATGAGCAGTTTCCTCTTCTCCATCGTTCATCACCCCGTATGTGATTTCACCAATAAAATACCATATCTTGTTGCAATTTGCAACATTTTATCTACATATTGTTTTCGACTTTTTCGACATCGTAAAAATCCCCCCATACCGGAAGCCCGGTATTGGGGGGGATAGATTTCATTGGATGTTCCCGTTTAACCCTTACCGCCGCCAAAGAAGGGGGCAAAGTAGTCAAACCATTCGTCGTAATCGCCTTCCGCAGGCATCTGGCTGCTGCCGTAATCAGAGGGCACTTCCGTGTCGGTATCCCGGGGCTTTTCATCCAGCGTAATGGGCAGAACCAGCTCCTGGCCGCCCCGATAGACCGTGATGGTGGTGGTATCACCTGCTCTGAACTTGCGCAGGGCTTTTGTCAGATCGCTGACATTTTCAACCTCATAATCGCCAAGGGCGACAATGATGTCCTTTGCCTTCACGCCCGCCCTGTGGGCACTGTAGCCTGAGGTTACTTCCTCCACATAGGCGCCCACCGGCAGGCCGTAGCGGGATGCTGTGTCGGCATCCATCACGCTGACCATAACACCCAGGTAGGCGGTGTTGATATAGCCATAGTTCATCAGATCATCCACCAGAGGCATCACATCATCAATGGGAATTGCAAAGCCAATGCCCTCGATGGTTGCGCCGGAGGAAGAAGATCCGGAATACTTGGCTGTGGTAATACCCACCACTTCGCCCTGTGCGTTAAACAGGGGGCCGCCGGAGTTACCGGAATTGATGGCCGCATCGGTCTGAATCATGTTGATGGTGGTGCCCTCTGTGGTCACGTTGCGCTCCTTGGCACTGACATAGCCAACAGTCAGGGTGGAAGTCAGTTCGCCCAGCGGATTGCCAATGGCGACCACCTGATCGCCCACGCTCAGAGCCGTGCTGGAGCCAATTGTGACTGCCTTCAGTTTGACTTCTTCCGTGATCTTCAGCACGGCCACATCGTTGGTAGAATCAGAGCCGATCACCTTTGCGTCATACTCGGTGCCGTCATACAGGGTAACCTTCACACTGGTGGCATTTTCGATCACGTGGTGGTTGGTTACCACATAGCCGTCTTCCGTGATCACAAAGCCGGAGCCGCTGGAGGTTCCGGTGGTGGTCTGTCCATAGATGCTGGATGTCACCCGCGCCGTGATCAGCACCACGGACGCCACGTTGTTCTGATAGATCGCGCCGGGCGCTGTCACATAAGACACCTCCGGGTATCCGACAATCTGGTTCTGATTGGCTGTCGCGCCGGTAATCTGTGCCTGCAGGTCATTGAAGCGCTGCTCAAAGGATTCGATCATTGCGCCCGTTTCGTTTTCCCACCGCGCATTGACAAAATAGGCCGTCAGGCCGCAGCTGCCTGCCAGCACCGCAAGCGCGAGGACGGCACACAGAACGCGCATCCAGACCTTCCCGCTTCCGTGCCCGTTCTTCGGCTTGCGGGGCGGTTTCTCGGGCGGAACAGGCGGTACGTATGCATTCTGAGCGGTATAGGGCTCCGCCTTTGGCGCTTCGCGGTTCATCACATAGGGTGAGTCGGCAAAGGGCGATTCCTTCCTTCCCATACCGGCTCCGTGATAGAGCTGCTGATCGGGGTTGGGCTGATATTCAGGCTGCTCCTGGGCAGCGGCAGGATCCTCCTGCACGGGTTCCCGGGGCTGTTCATTTTCGTAATTGTCCACGTCGATTGCCTCCTTCGGCTTTTTTCTTTCATCATAAACAGCATATATGAAAAATGTATGTATATTGGCAAAACCTTTTTTGAACGCAAATGCGGAAACCCGCTTCGGTTTTACGCGCATATCGAACATATCATACTGCTTTTATCTTCCTTCGTCAAGTGAAAGGAAGTGAAAATGCGGCAGCTGCCGCCGCCGCATTTGTTGCACGATTATCTCTTACGGAAAGACTTGCAGTCGGTACACTGATCCTGGGTGGGGTTTTCCTCGTGGGTACCTACCAGGATGCGATCCAGAGAGCAGTAGTTCTCGCTGTCGCAATGGTATGCGCACTGCTGAACGGTGCATTCAATGCACTTGTTTGCGTGACAATTCATATTCCTTCCTCCTTCTTTTGGATTCAGACTTAGTATGGCTGACGGCTTCGGAAAAAAACATGGCAATTTTTCCCTTTTGTTGCATTTTTCCCGCGAACATGATATGATGGCGGCGATCAATTCTTTCATGATGGGAGTTTTGTTATGGCTAAGATTGCCCCTTCAATTTTATCCGCTGACTTTATGAATCTGGAGCGGGATATACGCGCCCTGGAGGGTAGCGGTGCCGACTTTGTTCATGTGGACGTGATGGACGGTCACTTTGTTCCCAACATCACCTTTGGAATGCCTGTGGTGAAAGCCCTTCGGCGCGTCACCGATCTGCCGCTGGATGTGCATCTGATGATCGACAAGCCCATCCGTTATGTGGAGGAGTTTGTCCGTGCCGGTGCAGACTTCGTGACCATTCACATTGAGGCTGATCAGCCCCAGAATACCCTGGAAGCGCTGGACAGGATTCATGCCCTCGGCTGCAAGGCAGGTATTGTGCTCAAGCCCCGGACGCCCGCCGAGGCCGCGATCCCCTACCTCGAGAAGTGTGACATGATCCTTATCATGACCGTAGAACCGGGCTTCGGTGGTCAGAAATTCATGCAGGATATGATGCCCAAAGTCAGGCAGCTCCGGGCATGGATGGATGGGATCAACCCCGCCTGCCACATTGAAGTGGATGGGGGCGTCGATGCCAATACCCACATCCTTTGCAAGGAAAACGGCGCGGATGTTCTGGTGGCCGGTTCTGCATACTTTGGCGCAGCCGACAAAGCCGCCTTTGTGAAACTGATACAAGGAGATTTCCCCCATGGACAGAGCTAAAATCATCCTGCTTCTGTTATGCCTTGTCCTTCTGGTCTGCCTGATTGCGGCTGTTTTGCCGCAGCCGTCCGGGGAGGACACCTCCGTCATGGCATCTGTGCCTGCCACCACGCCGCAGGAGGGGGTGCCTTCTCCCACGCAGGAAGAGCTGCCGCCTCCCACACAGGAAACGGAAGCCGCAGTGCCGGAAACTACGGAAGCGCCGGACTACATCCGCACACTGCTTCGTGAAATGACCCTGCGGGAAAAGGTCGGACAGTTGTTTGTCATCCGCCCGGAGTCTTTGAATCTGACAGGCGAGGCCGGCAATTCCAAAACCGGGGGCTACACCCAGCTTACGGATGCCATGAAAGACGCGCTGAAGGAATACCCCGTGGGCGGTATCGTCATGTTCAGCAAGAACATCGAATCCCCCGCGCAGATCACCGCCTTCAACGCTTCGCTGCAGGCGGCTGTGGAGATTCCCTTGTTCATCTGCGTGGATGAGGAGGGCGGCTCCATTGCAAGGCTTGCCAATCACAGTGCCTTCCGGCTTCCCAAATACAAAAGCGCGGCAGCCGTCGGCAAAACCGGCGATCCGAAAAATGCGCTGGAAATGGGTCGCAGCATCGGTACATATCTGGCTTCCTACGGCTTCAACACGGATTTCGCGCCGATTGCTGATGTGAATACCAACCCGAAAAACACCGTCATCGGGGATCGGGCTTTTTCCTCCGATCCTGAGATTGCCGCCCAGATGGCTTCTGCCATGGCACAGGGGCTTCGTGAATCCGGGATCATCCCGGTATTCAAGCATTTTCCCGGCCACGGCGATACCAAAGAGGACAGCCACGACGGTCTTGCTGTCAGCTACAAGACAATGGTGGAGCTGTCCGCCTGCGAATGGCTTCCCTTTGAAGCCGCCGGAAGCGGCGATTGGGTGATGACGGGTCACATTTCACTGCCCAACGTGACAGGCAGCAACACCCCGGCCACCATGTCGGAGCAGGTCGTCACCGGCATTTTGAAAACCCAATTGGGCTTTCAAGGGCTTGTGATCACCGATTCTCTGGAGATGGATGCCATTACCGATCTGTATGGCTCCGACCGTGCCCCGCTGGAAGCGCTGCGCGCGGGCTGTGATCTTCTGCTGATGCCCATTGATTTTATCCGGTCCTTTGACGCGGTGGTGGAAGCCGTGGAAACGGGCGGCCTCAGCGAAGCCCGGCTGGACGCCATCGTGGAGCGCATTCTGCGCTTCAAGGCGCAATATGGCCTGCTGGGTGTGGGCTAGACGAATCGTATCGGAGGCAGAAATGCCTCCGTTTTTTACGCTTCGCGGCGCAGAAGAAACCTGCCCATATGGCTACAAAAGATTTGACTTTTGAAGCATCCTTGATTATAATGTTACTGGAAAAAATCCGGCTTTCGGATTATCCGTATCAGTAAATCCAAAGGCGCTTGAACCGCCTTTAGAAAGAAAGGAAATTTGCCATGATTTATAGTGCAGAAGTACAGCATATGTGCTCCGTGGCCAAGGGTGCCTATCACGGTCCCGCTCCCATCCCCGAAGAGGGCAAGTGGGTTCAGGCCAAGCAGATCTCTGACATCAGCGGTTTTACCCACGGTATCGGCTGGTGTGCTCCCCAGCAGGGTTGCTGCAAGCTGACCCTGAACGTCAAGGAAGGTATCATTGAAGAAGCTCTGGTTGAGACTCTGGGCTGCTCCGGCATGACCCACTCCGCCGCTATGGCTTCCGAGATCCTGATCGGCAAGACCATTCTGGAAGCTCTGAACACGGACCTTGTCTGTGACGCCATCAACACCGCAATGCGCGAACTGTTCCTGCAGATCGTCTATGGCCGTACCCAGTCCGCATTCTCCGAAGACGGTCTGGCCGTCGGCGCTTCTCTGGAGGATCTGGGCAAGGGTCTGCGCAGCCAGGTCGGCACCATGTTCGCCACCAAGGCAAAGGGCCCCCGCTACCTGGAGATGGCTGAGGGTTACGTCACCCGCGTCGCTCTGGACGAGGACGACCTGATCATCGGTTACGAGTTCATCAATCTGGGCAAGATGATGGACTTCATCAAGAAGGGCGACGATGCCAACGAGGCGCTGAAGAAGGCTAAGGGTTCCTATGGCCGTTTCGCAGGTGCCGCCAAGTACATCGACCCCCGTCACGAATAAGAGGAGGATGCTGCAATGGCTCTGTTTGAAGGTTACGAAAGAAAAATCGACAAAATCAACGGTGTCCTCGCTCAGTACGGCCTGAACTCCGTTGAAGAGTGCCGCGAGATCTGCGTCGCAAAGGGCTTCGACCCCTACGAGATCGTCAAGGGCATTCAGCCCATCGCGTTCGAGGACGTGGCATGGGCATACTGCGTTGGCGCTGCCATCGCTCTGAAGAAGGGTGCTACCAAGGCTGCCGACGCTGCTGAGGCCATCGGCATCGGCCTGCAGGCATTCTGCATCCCCGGCTCCGTGGCGGAAGACCGCAAGGTCGGCCTGGGTCACGGCAATCTGGGTGCCATGCTGCTGCGTGAAGAGACCAAGTGCTTCGCTTTCCTGGCCGGTCACGAGTCCTTCGCTGCCGCTGAAGGTGCCATCGGCATTGCCCGCTCCGCCAACAAGGCTCGTAAGGAGCCCCTGCGGGTTATCCTGAACGGTCTGGGCAAGGACGCTGCGCAGATCATCTCCCGTATCAACGGCTTCACCTACGTGCAGACCCAGTTTGATTACTACACCGGCGAGCTGAAGATTGTCAAGAAGATCCCCTACTCCGACGGCGAGCGCGCTGCTGTCAACTGCTACGGCTGTGACGACGTCCGCGAGGGTGTTGCCATCATGCATCACGAGGGTGTTGACGTTTCCATCACCGGCAACTCCACCAACCCCACCCGCTTCCAGCACCCCGTTGCAGGCACCTACAAGAAGGAGTGCATCGAGCAGGGCAAGAAGTACTTCTCCGTAGCTTCCGGCGGCGGCACCGGCCGTACCCTGCACCCCGATAACATGGCTGCCGGCCCCGCTTCCTACGGCATGACCGACACCATGGGCCGTATGCACAGCGATGCCCAGTTCGCAGGCTCCTCCTCCGTCCCCGCCCACGTGGAAATGATGGGCTTTCTGGGCGCAGGCAACAATCCCATGGTCGGTATGACCGTCTCCGTGGCTGTTGCTGTTGAGGAGTCCCAGAAGTAATCAAAGCGGAATACTTCTGCTCCCATGGGTAAGGTGGCAACCTGCCACCGGCAGGTTGCGGCTATTTCTACTCGCAATGCTTTGCATTGCTCACCCATGGTCGGTATGACCGTCGACCTGGCCGTTGCTGTTGAGGAAAGCCTAAAGTAAGCGGGTAAACAGCCCACTTTTGAACACCAAATGTAGGGGACGGGTTTCCCGTCCCTTATCCAAGCAAAAAGCAAGGAAGCACATCCTTTCTGAGAAATCAGTGAAGATGTGCTTCCTGTTTTTTGAGGATCAGTCTTACAGACGGTCGTGTGCGTAAATCCATTTTCGAGGATTATCTTCGATATAGTTCCATATTTGCGCATAATCCTGTTGATTTCGGATCACGTGGTCATAAAAAGACCGCTGCCAGATTGATTCACCAATTTCCCGGTTCGTAAATCGTTTCAATGTCCCTACAAACCGGGAAACAGCGGCATTGCAACGAGATTCCGCAGTAGGGGCTGGCCTCCCGGACAGCCCGCTTTTCTCTGTCAGGGACAGAAGCAGATGCACGTGATCGGGCATGATGACATAACAGTCAACAGAAATGTCGTCATAATGGCGGTTCATCTCCTGTATCCATTTTTCCGTTATTTTTCCACTGTTCAATAGATGAATGGTTACCTCCGGGCTGTCCGGGAAGCCTGCTCCTGCGGATATCTCCGAAAGGATCTTTCTGCGACCTTCTGTGCAGATCGTGATAAAATAGGAACCGGATTCGCTGTAATTGAAACAGCCAAGGCGGGACTGTTTTCGCTGGGGCAGACGCATATTGTCACCTCCGGTGGTGGTATGGCATTTGTCTTGTTTATCGCGGGGCGTCCGGGAGGCCGCCCCCTACGTTTTCTGAGGAAAGATGCAGAAAGACAGAGTATCCCGTAGGGGCTGGCCTCCCGGACAGCCCGTTTTGTGACCGTTCGGTTTCTGTATCAGAAGCAGGAGACGGACGGCAAAATAACACTTTTCGTAATTCGCCATCGGTATCCCTCCCGTGGTGGGTTTTGTGTTAGTATAGCATACCAGAAGCAGCGAGAAAAGAATGAGATTGCCTATTTACCTTGATTTTTCTGGACAGGTGTGATAACATAATCTTGCGACGCAATTCAATATTGGAAATCCGCAGGGAATGTGTTTTTTGCTTTGGCAAAAACGCATTCTCCGCTTTGCGTTCCCTGTGGGTTCCGAAGAATTGCGTCGCGGCACTGGAGCTATGCGTTTTTCAGTGCGTAGCTTCGGTTACGCACTTTTTTATATTACAGAAAGAAGGAACGCAAATGAAAAAGACAATCTCTATACTCTTGGCACTTGCTTTATGTCTGTCCTTGTGTGCTTGTGGAAAGAAAAAGGAAACTATTGAAATCACGACAGAAAATTGGGATGAATATTTCACGGTTGAACAGGTAGAGACTTGGACAAAAAATGCTTTTGACGAATATGATACTTTGAAAGTTGATTTAGTTTTCTCTCTAAAAAGTGAATATACGGAGAGATTTGTTGAGGAGCAAGATGGCAAAATTATTGTGGATTTCAGTTGTGATGGGGCAGTAAAGGGTGCAAACATTGATTATCAAACCCAGACATTTGTTATTGTTGAAGATAGAAAGATAGAACCGTATAACGAAATCATAACCATTGCGACAAAAGATTTCATTTCTCCGCATCTTATGACGAACTGCGAACTGGCTCCAGCTTCTAACGGAGATATTCAGTATATCATGGTTTTTGAGAACCCTGTAATCAATCGTATTGAAGGCACTCTTACGCTGTATGAAGCAGAACCAGAAGCAGAATCATAATTGATAGAACAGCAAATTAAAACCGGGAGCCACGGCTCCCGGTTCTCTTTTGGTTCTATGTCAATAGTTGGGGTAGAGACAAAACACAAATAATTGCAAGTCGTGTCGGAGTGGAATCTCCGGCACGATTTTTTTTATAGCCTAAACTTTGCAAGAATTATCCCATGCAAAATATTTGCTTCCAATATGTTCAATATTACTGAAGAATAAGTATAATTTTTCAACTATTTCACTCACTTTTTTGGCGGCTGTATATGTCAAATATCCATACGGATTTTTGGTGCCGTTGC
>JAQXNO010000010.1 GCA_029098045.1 Bacillota bacterium | reverse complement strand
CCCACTATTGCCACGGCTGTGTGGACACCCTGGAGGATTGGCTTCAGCAGCCCGACAGCATCCCCGGCAGCCAGATGGCGGCGCTCTTTTTCGATGCCATGCCGAACTTTCTGAAAAGAACGTGGGTCATGGAGTAACCCGCCTTGGCTCCCCCATTGCGTAGTGAATAGTGAAGAGTGAATAGTGAATAGGTAAAGCGTAAGCGCCGGGCGGTGGATGACGAAAGCAGTCGCGAATCGGGAGTGCCCATTGGTGTGACGACCATTGCCGGCCTTTCAGACCCGAATCGCCCGCGGGGGCACCCCGCCGCACCGGCGCTTACGGCGCCCTTGGCTCCCCCATTGCGTAGTGAATAGTGAAGAGTGAATAGTGAATAGGTAAAGCGTAGGGGGCGGCCTCCCATAACGTACCGGCGCTTACGGCGCCCTTGGCTCCCCCATTGCGTAGTGAATAGTGAAGAGTGAATAGTGAATAGGTAAAGCGTAGGGGCGGTCTCCCGTAACGCACCGGCGCTTACGGCGCCCTTGGCTCCCCCCTTGGGGGAGCTGGCGGAGCTTCAGCCGCCTGAGAGGGTAACCAGCCCCCGATGCCCTCTCAGTCACCTGCGGTGACAGCTCTCCCATAGGGAGAGCCAAGGGTCTGTACGCAGTCCGCTGTTCTTTCTGATATAAACCGGGGCGCTGCCGGATGGCCGCGCCCCGTGTGTGTGTAATTCAGCTCCCGCCCAAGGGCAGGGTAAATCCCAGCTGCGCCAGATGATCCCGCATCCGGCTGATGGAGGTGTCCGCAAAGGTGGGCTGGCCGAAGAGCCGGTACAGCCACGCCACACTCAGGTCATGCCAATGGGCAAAGGCGGGATTCAGCAGCCGGGAGCTGCCGTCGGCGGAGGTTTCATCTGCCAGTGCGTAGCCGTGGGGGCCGTGCTGGAAGATGTGCAGCTCATACCCCAGCCCCAGCTTCTGATACTGATTGGCCACGGGCATGGCGCCGAAGCCGGTGAGCATATCCTCCGCCGTGGCCATGAGGAACACCGGAGGCGCATCCTTGGTGATCTGGTGGGACAGGCTCAGCCGGGCAGTGTCCTCGTCGGTCACATCCCTGCGGCCGGTCAGCAGCTGCGCCATGAAATTGACACCGGGCAGGTTGGGAATATCCACCGCCGGATACCCCAGAATCATGGCATTTGGCTTGTTTTCACCCAGAATACCCGCCGCCAGTGCCAGATGCCCGCCGGCGGAGAAGCCGCAGGTGACGATTTTTTTCGGGTCAATGTGCCATTTTTCCGCGTTTTCCCGCAGGTAGCCGATGACCCAGCTGACCTCCTGCAGCGGCGAGAAGTCCGCAGCCTCCCAGCCCACGCTGTAGCGCAGGATGAAGGCGTGGAAGCCCCGGGACGCGTAGCGCAGCGCCACAGGCTCCGCCTCCCGGGGGCAGCAGTAGGCATAGCCGCCGCCGGGACAGACCACGATGGCCGGACGGTTCTGTTCCTGTCCCAGGGTGATGTCACAGTCCAGCAGATACCCTTCCAGGGTCGCCTCGGGATGCCCGGGGATGGACATATGAACCATTCTCATAACGCATACCTCCTGATTTTGAATAAAAATCTTCTTTTATACGGTTGGGAGCCGACTCCATTCCTCAAGTGTCTGTGCGCACCTTTGCCCGTCTCGATCATTTTCGTGGCCTCACGAAAATGGTCTGAATTGCATACGATATGCATCAGCGGCTGGCTTAATCGCACAGCTCCTGTGCCAGTGCCTCGATCTGGGCTTCGCTGTCAGCGCTCAGGGCGGACAGCAGCCGCACGTTATTCCGGGTGTAGGTCAGGTTCTTGCTGCCCTCCAGCATTGTGCCCATGACCTTGGCGGCGACAGGTGCCCAGGAGCCGTTTTCCACGAAGGCCACGGTGCGGTTCTGGTAGCCCCGCTCGGTCAGATGGTGGATGAATTCCTTCATGAAGGGGAAAATATCGCCGTTGTAGGTGGTGGTTGCCAGAACCAGCTTGCTGTAGCGGAAGGCATCCTCCACCGCCTCGGCCATGTCGTCCCGGGCAAGGTCCGTCACCGTGACCTTGGGGCAGCCCTTCTGCGCCAGCTTTTCGGCCAGAAGCGCTGCTGCCGCCTTCGTGTGGCCGTAGACGGAGGTATAGGCGATCACAACGCCCTCGCTCTCCGCCCGGTAGGAGGACCAGATGTCATACAGATTGATGTAGTAGCCCAAATTTTCCGTCAGCACGGGGCCGTGGAGGGGGCAGATGGTCTGAATGTCCAGCTTCGCGGCCTTCTTCAGCAGCGCCTGCACCTGTGCGCCGTACTTGCCCACGATGCCGATGTAGTAGCGTCTTGCCTCGCAGGCCCAGTCCTCCTGGGCGTCCAGAGCGCCGAATTTGCCGAAGCCGTCGGCAGAGAACAGCACCTTGTCGCAGCTGTCATAGGACACGATGACCTCGGGCCAGTGCACCATGGGGGCAGTGAGGAAGGTCAGGGTGTGCCTGCCCAGATTCAGGGTATCGCCCTCGCCCACCACCACGCGGCGGTCAGCGTAGTCCGAGCCGAAGAAATTCTTCATCATGGCAAAGGCCTTGGCAGAGGAAACCACGGCGGCACCGGGATAGACCTCCAGAAATCTGGCGATGTTGGCGGAGTGATCCGGCTCCATGTGGTGCACCACCAGATAGTCAGGCTTGCGGCCGCCCAAAGCAGCTTCGATATTGCCCAGCCACTGGTCGCCGAAGCGCTTGTCCACCGTGTCCATGACGGCAATTTTCTCATCGACGATGGCATAGGAATTGTAGGCCATTCCGTTGGGCACCACATACTGCCCCTCAAACAGGTCGATCTCATGGTCATCGACACCGACGTAACGAATGTCTTTTGTAACGTGCATACTGTCTCTCCTTTGTCTGTTTCCATGCGCTGCATTTTCGCAGGGGGGATATTTTACATGGATACTATATCACAGTTTTCGCCCGAATACAAACATATTTCTCGCCCGGCAAGAGGCTGTTTTTGGGAAAGTGCCGGAATCGGAGCCGCGGCTCGTCGGATTTTTCTTGCTATTTTGGAAGTTCACAGGTATAATAAAGTGTGGCTATTCTTTATGAGCAGGTGGAGGGCGCGCCGAGATGGATAAAAAGAGGATCTTATTGCTGACAACCGGCGGCACCATTGCCTCCCTGCCCGGCGGCGAGGGACTGGAGCCCCACCGCAGCGATGTGATGGAGCGGGAGCTGGAGCAGCTTCGCACCTATTACGAGATTACGGTTCGGGATGTGATGTGTCTGGACTCCTCCAACATCAGCCCCGAGCAGTGGCAGACCATCGCCCAGAGTATTTTTGAGCTGCGCCGCGGCTTTGACGGCATCGTGGTCTCCCACGGTACGGACACCATGGCCTACACCGCCTCCGCCGTGACCTTCATGCTGCCAAATATTGACCTTCCCGTTGTGTTCACCGGCTCGCAGCTTCCCCTGTCCGACGTGCTCAGCGACGGCCCGGACAATCTGCGCACCGCCTTTGCCATGGCCGCCTCCGGCTGCCCCGGTGTGTTTCTGGCCTTTGACCGGAAGGTGATGCTGGGCTGCCGGGCCGTGAAGGTCCGTGCCTCCGGCTTCTCCGCCTTTGAAAGCGTCAATGCCCGCTACGCGGCGCAGGTAAGCAACCGGGGGCTGGTGGTGGACACCCGGGTTCTGCCCCGGGCAAGGGGCGAAGCCCGGCTGAAAAGCGACGTGAGCAAAAATGTGTTCCTGCTGAAGCTGACCCCCGGTCTGAATCCGGCGGTTTTTGATATGCTGGCAGCCATGGGCTACAAGGGCATTGTCATCGAGGCCTTCGGTCTGGGCGGCATCAATGTGCTGCACAGGGGGCTGCGGGGCATCCGCCGGGCGGTGGAGGACGGCATTAGTGTGGTGGTGACCACCCAGTGCCTGTATGATTCGGCCAATCTGCAGGTCTATCAGGTGGGCAACCGCCTGCTGGAGCTGGGCGTCATTCAGGGGCGGGATATGACCACGGAAGCTGCCATGACCAAGCTCATGTGGGCCATCGGGCAGGGCATGGAGCAGAAAGAAATTGAAGCGCTTTTCGCCGAAAATCTGGCCGGCGAAATCACCATAGAAAACGAAGGAAATCTCTGAAAAGGAGTGTAGCATGATGGACCCGATCTATGTAACAGGCCACAGGAACCCCGACACCGACTCCATCGTGGCGGCGATGGCCTATGCCGCCCTGCGCAACGCCTGCGGCGACCGGGAATACGTCGCCGCCTGCCTTGGCCGTGTTTCCGACGAGACCCAGCTGGTTCTGGATCGCTTCGGCTTCCAGCCGCCCCGGCATATTGCCGATATGTTTACACAGGTGCGGGATCTGACCTATGACACGCCGCCCCTGCTGGGTCCCAGTGTCACCGTGGGACGTGCCTGGGAAACGCTGCAGCAAGAACGCAGCAACACGGCCATCCCCGTTGCGCGCGAGGACGGCACCCTCTACGGTATGCTCTCCCGGGAGGATATCGCCAACTACAATATGGAACTGGCCACCGTGGGAGAGCTGGACGAGGTGCCCCTGTTCAACGTCCTGTCCGTTCTGGAGGGGCGTGTGCTGAACGAAGCCGGTGAACACACGGACACCATTCAGGGCGAGCTGGTCATCGCCCTGCCCCAGAGCCGGGACAATCTGCTGTTTAACCGGAAGGATTCCATCATCCTGTGCGGCCATCAGCCGGACATGATCCGCCGGGCGCTGGAAATGAACGTCAATGCGCTGGTGGTCTGTCAGGCAGAGGTCGATGAGGAGCTTCGGAGCCTGCCCACCACCACCTGCCTCATCTGTACCCCCCACGATGCCTACCGGGCTGCCCGTCTGATTTTCCAGTCCGTGCCCATCGACCGCATTTGCCGCACCCAGGAGCTGGTCTGCTTCCATCTGGACGACCGGATCGACGATGTGAAGGAGCAGGTGCTGCAGCACCGGGAGCCCTGCTATCCGATTCTGGACGAGAATGAAAAGGTCGTGGGTGTGCTGACCCGGTATCATCTGCTGCGCCCCAAGCGCAAGCGTGTGGTGCTGGTGGATCACAACGAGATCGCCCAGTCCGTTCCGGGTCTGGAGGAGGCGGAGATTGTGGAGATCATCGACCACCACCGTCTGGCCGACATCCAGACCGGCACCCCCATCTATATGCGCAATGAGCCTGTGGGCTCCACCAATCCCATCATCGCCGGTATGTTCCAGGAGCGGGGCCTGATGCCCTCCACCGGCATGGCAGGCATGATGGCGGCCGCAATTCTGTCGGACACCGTCATGTTCAAGTCCCCCACCTGCACGGAGCGGGACAAGCGCATGGCCGAACGGATGGCGCGCATTGCCAATGTGTCTCTGGACGAGCTGGGCAAGGCCATCTTCTCCGCCTCCGTGGGCAACAGGAGCGCCAAGGATCTGCTCTTTACCGACTACAAGGAGTTCCACATCGCCGGTCACGATCTGGCGGTTGCCCAGATCACCTGTGTGGACAGTCCCAGCATGGCACAGCGCAAGGAGGAATTCCTGACCATCATGCAGCAGACCGCCAAAAAGAACGGCTACGATCTGTTGATCCTGATGCTGACGGATGTGCTGCTGGAAGGCACCCAGATCATCTATGTGGGCGACGACGACACCATTCAGCAGGCCTTCAATGTGGTGCCCAAGGACAACACCGCGTTCCTGCCCCGGGTCATGAGCCGCAAGAAGCAGGTCATCCCCATGCTGTCGGCACTGTGGGGTTAAATCTTTGGAGGAAATTATGGGATTTGAAGCGCTTTTCGGCAATGAGCGGCTGAAGGAAAACTTAACAGGCAGCCTGCGCCGTGGGCACATCTCCCATTTTTATCTGATTTCCGGCCCGGCAGGCAGCGGCAAGCGGACGCTGGCTTCGCTTCTGGCTGCGGCGATTCTGTGCGGCAAAGCGGATGCCCCCTGCGGCCGCTGCAATACCTGCCGCAAGGTTCTGGAGAACGCGCACCCGGATTTCATCACGGTGACCGACCCGGAGCATAAGAATGTGGCCGTCAAAATCGTCCGGGACATCCGGGACGATGTGTTTATCCGCCCCAATGAGGCAGCGTATAAAATCTATCTCTTTGCGCAGGATCTGGGCATCGAGGGGCAGAACGCCCTGCTGAAGGTGCTGGAGGAGCCGCCGAAATACGCGGTATTCCTGCTGCTGACGGACAACCCGGAGAAGCTTCTCCCCACTGTCCGTTCCCGGTGTACGGAGCTTTCCCTGCTGCCCCTGCCCCGGGAGGTTCTGCGCCGGAAGCTGGTGCAGCAATTCCCGGCGTCCTCCGGGGAGGATGTTGACGCGGCCATCGCCCGCAGCGGCGGTTATCTGGGACAGGCAAAGCAGCTCCTCGAAAGCGGCGAAGGGCTTTCGCCCCAGACCGGCGCGTTTGTGGAAGGCTTTTGCACCCGGGACGCGCTGGCACTGGCGCAGGTTCTGGTTCCCATGCAGAAAATGAAGCGGGATCAGCTGGCGGAGATTCTCTCCCAGTGGCTGGAGGTGCTGGAGGGCGCCCTGGCTCAGCGCAGCGGGATTCCCGCCCCTTCCGTCCATGCGCGGCGGCTCAGCGGGTGCCGCAGCTCCCGGGAGCTGATGGACGCGGTGGGCGCTCTGAAAAAAGCGCTGGATTACGCCCAGGGCAACGTGTCCCCCGCTGCCATCTGCGGCTGGCTGGAGTGCCGGCTGCGCGGCTGAGGAATATAACGGCTTTGACCGTAGGAATATAAAGGAGTTACACCATGGAAGACGAAATTCTCACTGCCCCGGAAACGGCGGAGGTTGTGGACATCCAGTTCCGCACCGGGCAGAAGGTATATTATTTTGACCCCGCGGGTCACACCTGCAAGGCAGGCGATCATGTGATCATCGACACCGCCCGGGGTCCCGAGTACGGCATCTGTGCCGGGGGCAATCACCGCATCCCCGTCCGGGACGTGGTAGCGCCCCTGCGCTGCGTGCTGCGGCTGGCAACCGCCGAGGACGAGCGCATCGTGGCCCGGAACCGGGCCGAGGAAAAAAGAGCCTATGATGTCTGCGCGCAGAAAATTCAGGAGCATGGTCTGGATATGCAGCTGGTCAGCGCCGAGTGTGCCTTCGACGGCAGCAAGATCCTGTTCTTCTTCACCGCCGACGAGCGGGTGGATTTCCGGGAGCTGGTGAAAAATCTGGCCTCCGTGTTCCACACCCGCATTGAGCTGCGCCAGATCGGTGTCCGGGACAAGGCCAAGATGGTGGGCGGTCTGGGCATCTGCGGCCGTCCCTTCTGCTGCGCAAGCTTCCTGGATGATTTCCAGCCGGTGTCCATCAAAATGGCAAAGACCCAGAATCTGTCGCTGAATCCCACCAAGATCTCCGGCACCTGCGGCCGTCTGATGTGCTGCCTGAAATACGAGCAGGATGCCTATGAGGATCTGCTGCGCACCAGTCCCAAGGCGGACTCCTTTGTGGATACCCCAGAGGGGCGGGGCACCGTGGTGGAGGTGGATTTGCTGCGCCAGCGGGTGAAGGTGCGCATGGAAGACGCCCCGGAAACCATCTCCGTTTTTGCCAACACGGACATTGCGGTGCTGCGCAGCGGCAAAGCCAGGAAGAACGATCCGCCCATTCCGGCTGATCTGGCGCCCATTTCCGGCGCGGGTAAGCGGGTCAGGGCGGAAAAGGAAGGCAAGGAGGAGAAACTCCTGCTGGAGCCCATCCGTTTCCGCTACAGCACGGAAAAGCTGGTGGAGGAGCCTGCCGCCGCGCCAACGGGCGAGCAGCCCGAGGCACCCAAAGAGGCAGCCGAGCCCAAGCCCGCCGGCTCCCGCCGCCGCAGGGGTGCCAGAGGTGACGGAGAGAAAAACGCGAAGGCCGAGCAGCCCAAGACGGAGCGCCCGCCGAAGGCCGAGCAGCCCAAAGCGGAGCAGCCTCAAAAGGGAGACGCCCCGGAGGGGGATGCGGAAGCTGTCGCCGACGGCGCGAAGAAGAACCGGCGCCGGAACCACTACCGCCGCCATCGCCGCCCCAGGGGCGACGCCCAGAGCGAATAAATTGCAAGGCCCGGCCGCGAAAGCGGCCGGGCATTGCCAGTGTGTAGAAAAAGTGCAAAATCCGGTCTTTCCCATCGGGGCGGGGTGCCCCCGCGGGCGATGCGTTACGGGAGACCGCCCCTACGCTTTACCTATTCACTATTCACTATTCACTCTTCACTAGTCACTACGCAATGGGAGAGCTGTCACCGCAGGTGACTGAGAGGGCATTTCGAAAGCCTTCCGCGTAGTCGATGGTGCCGGTTCCTCCGGAGGGTGACTTTCTTGTCCCGGCAAGAAAGTCACCAAAGAAGCCGACTGGGGAGGGTTTGAACGCGATTGCTCCCGCAATCGAGCCACCTCCCCAGACCCCTCCAGGCGACGCATCGCCGGAGGTGCTGGTATACACGGTGCCTTTTAAGAAGCGGTACATCGCATTCGGCGCGGTGCCTTTTAACAGGCTGGGAAACGGGTAGCCTGTTGGGCGGCGGCACGCCGCCCCTTGGCTCTCCCTTTGGGAGAGCTGGCGGCGATCAGCCGCCTGAGAGGGGCGGGGTGCCCCCGCCGCACTTGCGCATTGCAGCAAAAAGACCGCCTCCGAAGAAGCGGTCTTTTGTTTGGACTTGCGTATTCTGTGATTACAGCAGAGTAGCGAAGTGCTTGATGGTGCGGCACATCTGAGAAACGTAGGAGTTCTCGTTGTCGTACCAGGA
>JAQXNO010000009.1 GCA_029098045.1 Bacillota bacterium | reverse complement strand
GTGGATGGTGTAAATGAACTGCTGGCGGATAACAAGGCGTATTACTTTAACTATCGGACCCATCGGGATGGACGGACAGAGTATTACCAGTGCCAGCTTGTAAAGCCGGATTCGGAAAAGAACGAGTTTGTGATCGGCTTTAAGGATGTCAATGAGGAGAAAAGTGCGGAACTGGCAGCGCAGAGAAAAGTGGAGGAAGCGCTCTGTGTCGTTGAAAAGGTAAATGCAGCGCTTCAGGAGGAGTCTGCCATCGCAACTGCCCTGAGCCAGGAGTACAGCAGTCTGTTTAAAATAAATGCAAAGACAAGAAAAATGACGCTTTATCGGACTGACGGCATCGCTTTCAATCCGGATATTCTGAATAGGCTGCTTGCCCTTGGGGACTATGAGCTGATATTGTCCAAATACATTGATGCCTTTGTTGTCTCGGAGGATCGTGACAGGCTCAAAGACTCCGTAAGACTTCCGGTCTTACTGGAAAGAGTTCCGGATATAGGACTGTATAAGCTCGGGTACAAACGAGTTAAGGACGGTATCGTTACATATTATGAGATGAACACTGTGAAAACGGTGGACGAAAACGGAACGGTCACCTTTATTTTGGGATTGCGCGATATTGATGAGGAATCACGCCGCCAACTGAAGCAGACCAAAGAAATGGAAATGCAGCGTGAGATCATCGAGGGCCTCGGTTCTGAGTACTATTCTGTTCTTTTGGTGGATCCGGAAACGGATACTGTGGCGTTTTACCGAGCGGCGGCGGAGTATGTTACTGCAACAAATGAAACTCTCGCCAAAAGTCAGAATTGCTGGTCAATGCTCATGCAGAATTATGCGGCAGAACAGGTTTCGGAGGGGAGCCGAGCCGAATATCTGGACAAGCTATCGCTTGAGTATATCCGTTCCAGGGATGAGGATTACTCGGTTACTGTCGAAGTGCTGATAAACGACGAATACCACTATGTCCAGTTCCGTGTGGCATATGTCCACGCAACAGACGGCAGCAGAGCGATAGTTATCGGAACCCGGAATGTGGATGACCTGATTCGGAAAGAGCGCCAGCAGGAAATGGCGCTGCAGGCCGCGTTTGACGCGGCGGAAGCTGCCAACAGGGCAAAAACCGAATTCCTGTCCAATATGTCCCATGACATCCGCACGCCCATGAACGGCATCATCGGCATGACGGCCATTGCGGCGGCCCATATTGATGATAAAGAGCGGGTTCAGGACTGCCTGAAAAAGACCACCCAGGCGAGCAAGCATCTTCTGAGCCTGATCAATGAAGTTCTGGATATGAGCAAAATTGAATCCGGCAAAGTAGACTTGCTGGAGGAGGAATTCAACCTCTCAGATCTGATTGATAATCTGCTCACTATGACCAGTACCCAGATTAAGGAACACCGTCATGAGCTCTCCGTGAATATCTCCGGTGTGACCCATGAGGCAGTCATCGGCGACAGCCTGCGCATCCAGAAGGTCTTTACAAACCTGATGAGCAACGCGGTGAAGTACACACCGGATGGCGGCAAAATCAAACTGTCCATCTCGGAAAAACCCTGCAATCAGGCGAGGGTGGGATGCTATGAGATTGTCTTTGAAGACAACGGCATCGGCATGAGCGAAGAATTCCTGAGCCGGATTTTTGAACCCTTTGAGAGGTTCAGCAACGACAGCCGTGTGGCGAAGGTTCAGGGCACCGGCCTTGGAATGTCAATCAGCCGGAACATTGTCCGTATGATGGGCGGCGATATCAAGGTGGAAAGCAAGCTGGGCGAGGGCTCCCGGTTTACCGTCACCCTGTACCTGAAGCTTCAGGAGACTAAAGCAGCCCGGTATGAAGCGTTTGTCGATCTGGACGTGCTGGTTGCGGACGATGATGAACTCAGCCTGGAATCCTGCTGCGGCATGCTGAATGACCTTGGCATGAGGGCAGAGGGCGTATCCACTGGCAGGTTGGCCGTGGAGCAGGTGGTGCTTCGTCATCAGCAGAAGCGGGACTACTTCGCCTGTATCCTTGACTGGAAAATGCCGGATATGGACGGCATTGCAACTACCCGTGCCATCCGGCAGGCGGTGGGCAAGGACGTGCCGATCATCATTATCTCTGCCTACGATTGGTCGGATATCGAACAGGAAGCCCGCACCGCCGGTGCCAATGCCTTTATCAGCAAACCTTTGTTCCGCTCCAGACTTGTAAAAACCTTCAGCGCCCTTGTAAGCAGTGAGGAGCGGGAGCTGCCGGAAGAACCGTTTGTCTCGCTGGAAGACATCGACCTGACAGGCCGCCGCGCCCTTCTGGTGGAAGACAATGCGCTCAATGCGGAAATCGCAACGGAGATTCTGGAAATGACCGGTGTGACTGTGGAGCACGCGGCGGATGGCGTGGAAGCCGTCGACAAGCTGGTTGCGTGCGCGGACGGATATTATGATATGATTCTCATGGATATCCAGATGCCGAAAATGAACGGTTATGATGCGGCAAGAGCCATCCGTGCCATGGACCGGCACTACTGCAAGCAGGTGCCCATCGTTGCCATGACGGCAAATGCCTTTGCCGAGGATGTTTACGCGGCGAAGACGGCAGGCATGAATGAACACATTGCAAAGCCGTTGGATTTGAGTACGCTTGCCAGAATCCTGAAAAAGTGGATTCCCTGAAAGCGCCTGACGTCATGCGCCATTGAGAATAAAGAGAGAAAAGAGTGTTACTATGCGGAAGCAGATTCTCGTTATTGAGGATAACGAATTGAACCGTGCGATTTTGCACCAGATATTGTCCGACAGCTATCAGGTTCTGGAGGCGGAAAACGGGCAGGAAGGACTGGAAATCCTGCGGGAGCATAAGGACAGTATCGCCCTGATTCTCCTGGATGTGATGATGCCGGTGATGGACGGCTACACCTTCCTGGATCAGGTCAGGGATGATGCCGAGCTGTCGCTTATCCCGGTCATCGTGACCACCCAAAGCGACGGTGAGGAGAACGAGATCGCGGCGCTGGCTCATGGTGCCACCGATTTCGTGCCCAAACCCTACCGCCCTCAGGTCATCCTGCATCGGGTGGCCAGCCTTATCAAGCTGCGGGAAACGGCTGCCATGGTCAACCAGTTTCAGTTCGACCGCTTGACCGGCCTTTACAGCAAGGAGTATTTCTATCACAAGGTGCGCGAACGGCTGGACACGGATACGGAACAGGAATTCACAATCGTCTGCTCCGACATTGAGAACTTCAAGCTGTACAATGACACCTTTGGACGGGAGTCGGCCGACCGCCTGCTGAAGGAATTCGCGCTGAACCTGCAGAAGATCGCCGGAAGGAACGGCGCTATCTGCGGCCGGTACGGGGCGGACTGCTTCCTGTACCTGACAGAGCGGAAAAGAGAGCTGCGGGATCGGGAGAGATTTTTCAATCCGGAGCTTTCCGGCCGCTTCAGTCCCAAAAGCCATTGCTCCTTCAAATGGGGCATCTATGAGATCACAGACCGTTCCGTGCCTGTGGAACAGATGTGTGACCGTGCGCTGCTGGCGGCAAAAAGTGTCAAGGGCAAGTACGACCACCCCTTTGCGGTTTATGATGACGCGCTCCGGGGCAAGCTGCTGCGGGAGAAGGCAATCACGGATGCGATGGAGACTGCCCTCACGCAGGGACAATTCGTGGTTTACTATCAGCCCAAGTACAGTCTGAGCGGCAACTGTATGGCCGGAGCAGAGGCTCTGGTACGATGGATTCATCCGGAATGGGGCTTCATTTCCCCGGGAGAATTCATTCCCCTGTTTGAGAAGAACGGGTTTATTCCCCGTCTGGATCAATATGTTTGGGAGCGGGTATGCGCACAGCTCCGGGCGTGGAAGGACAGGGGCTGGCAGCTTCTGCCTGTGTCTGTGAATGTGTCGCGGGCGGATGTGTACCAAAACCGGCTGGTCGACACACTCCAGGAAATCACGCAAAAGTACGGCATTCACCCCCAATACCTGCATCTGGAGATTACGGAAAGTGCCTATGCAGAAACACCCGACCAGATTATCCGCACGGTGGCGGAGCTGCGCAGTCTGGGCTTCGTGGTGGAAATGGATGACTTCGGCAGCGGGTATTCTTCCCTGAATATGCTCAGCCAGATGACGCTGGATATTTTGAAGTTGGACATGAAGTTCATTCAAAATGAAATCACGAAGCCGGAAAGCCAAAGCATTCTGCGCGATGTTGTCAGTATGGCGCACAGACTGCACCTGAGTGTGGTGGCCGAGGGCGTGGAGACACAGGAACAGGTGCATCGCCTGCGCTCGGTGGACTGCGACTATGTGCAGGGGTACTATTTTGCCAAGCCCATGCCCGTGGCGGAATTTGAGGAACTGCTCCAAACACAGAACAGCCGGATTTCCGCCTGCCCGGAGGAATGGCTGCGGCCTGAGATCTGCATACAGAGTATGCTGGTGGTTGATGAGGATGCCGCATTCCGGGAAAGGGTTAAGCAAACCTTTGCGGATCGATACCGGATTCTGGAAGCAGCGGATGGAAAAGAAGCGCTGAACCATATCAATAATAATGACAGCCGCGAGATTGTGGCGTTACTCCTCAGCGCAACATTGCCGGAGCATGGTGCCGATGAAATCTACCAGGCACTGCGTCAGGATCCGACACTTTGGACGCTGCCGGTTTTGATGACCATACCCACCGGCGAAATGGCGTGGAAGCTGCCGCTGGTCACCAAGGCGGATGACTTCCTGTGCAAGTGCCATCCCCTGTTCGATCTGGAACGGCGGGTTCAGCGGCTGATCGATGTGGCGTCGCTGCGCCGGCGTGAGGTGATCCTGCAGGATGCGGCAAACCGGGATCAACTGACCGGCTTGCTGAACCGGCGGGGCCTTCAGGCGGCCATGTCCGCACTTCGCAGAGAGGATTTTCCCCTTGCGGTTTATCTGTTTGATCTGGATAATCTGAAAACCGTCAACGACACCAGCGGGCATCAAACAGGTGATCAGGTGATCAGTGCCTTTGCTGACCTGCTTCGCCGCAGTACCAGAAGCGGGGATATTCTCTGCCGCTACGGCGGAGATGAATTCTTTGTGATTCTGAAGCATTTGAAAGACATCAACACAATTGTCAAAAAGGGCGAGGACGTGTGCAGGAGCTTCCAGAACTGTTTTGCGGAAGAAAGCTGCAATGCCTCATGTTCCGTGGGCATTACCCTGTGCGGAATGGACGAAATGCCCTTCGCGGCTGTGATTGAACGGGCGGATCGGGCACTGTACCGCGCAAAGAAGGAGCACAAGGGAAATTATTGCCTGTGGAAAGAAGAATAACCGCAGGAGCTGACAACACGTATGCGGAAGACACAGCGGCGGCACCGGAAGCAGGCTACGCCTGCTTCCGCAACGCCGCTCAATTTCATCGCAGGAAACAGAGAAAGCCGCAATCCGTTTCAAATCGATTGCAGGCAGCCATATTCGGGAAATAGGAATAGTTTGTGGGGAATAGGAAGATGATGCATGATTTTTATGGATTCGAGCTGTTCGATTTTCTCGCGGCAGGCAGGTGATGTGCTCTCAGCCGGTGATTACGATGTGAGCGGGCTGGCGGATGCAAACCACAATCTGGATAAGCTGCAGATCGCCCTGCGTGTTGCGGAAAGAATTTAACGGGATATGCGGATTGTAGAGGTAACGGAACGGAATATTGCGGATGCGGGCTTTGTCCATTCCGAAAGCTGGAAAGAGTCCCATCGAAGCTTCTGCTCTGCGGAATTTGTGGAAAAGCACAGTCCGTCGGCACAAACTGACTATCTTCGCCGGGAAATGAATTCCGGAGGGCATATTTTCATGCTGATTGACAGATACCCGGTTGGCATTGTTTCCGTGCATGGCGATTTGATTGAAAATCTGTATGTACTGCCGTCCGAACAGGGAAAAGGTTACGGTTCAACCCTCCTGGAGTTTGCAATTGACAGGTGCAGGGGCAATCCCTGCCTGTGGATTCTGGATAACAATGCAGGCGCCTACCGGCTTTACATCAGACGCGGATTCCAGGAAACCGGAGACAGAAACCGGCTCGACGAGAATCTTTATGAGCTGGAATTGACGCTGAACAGAACAGGCTCGGGAGAACCGTTTCCCGGGCGGTAGGAACGAACCTGGAACAGTTCATCGTTGATATGAGAGATCACAAATCGGACGGCTGATTTTCTTCCAACAATCGGAATGCAGGAGGACAATGGAAATGTGCGCGTTTACAT
Organism: Bacillota bacterium; assembly: GCA_029098045.1. Classification (GTDB taxonomy): domain Bacteria; phylum Bacillota; class Clostridia; order Oscillospirales; family Oscillospiraceae; genus Faecousia. Next base: position 7,029 of record JAQXNO010000009.1, on the reverse strand, counting down.
ATGTTACGTTACGGGAAAGACCTGAATTCATGGAAGCCGCTGCACAGTGGTTTCACACGAAATGGGGCGTTCCGAAAAAAGCTTATCTGGCGTGTATGACGTCGTATCTGAAGCATGAAACGGAGTACGGATGGTTTCTCTGCCTTGACGAAGATACCATCATCGGCGGTTTGGGCGTCATCGAAAACGACTTTCACGACAGAAAGGACCTGTCGCCCAATATCTGTGCCGTCTATACAGAAGCGGAATACCGCTGTCAGGGCATCGCGGGGAGATTGCTGAACATGGCGGTAAGTGATCTGAAAGAGAAGGGGATCACACCCGTGTATTTGATCACGGATCATACGGGCTTCTACGAAAGATATGGCTGGGAGTTTCTGTGCAGGGTTCAGGGAGACGGCGAGCCTGAAATGTCCAGAATGTACATTCATAACTGACTTATCCAACCGGCATTGCCGCGGGAGGCATCATATGAGTAAGTATACCCCGTTATGGGATTGGATCGGCGAACATGGCACAGCGCATTTCCAGTTGGCCTTTTCCGAAATAGAGAATATCGCAGGCCTTCCAATCGATCACTCCTTTTTAAGCTACAAAAAGGAGCTGATTGCGTATGGATACCAGGTTCGGAAGATTTCCATGAAGGAGCAAAGGGTTTTCTTTGAAAAGCTGCCGGAGCAGACGAAAACCATTTCATGAAAACATTGGAAGGGTTGGGGATCAAATGATATATCGATTTTGCGCTGACATAGATGCTGCGGGTGGCCGCGCATTTGTCAGAATCCCATTCAATGTGTGGGAAGAAACGGGTCTCAAGGGGAATATTCCATGCAGGGTGTCCATCGGTGGGTTCTGCTTTGAATGCAAACTGATTCCAAAGGGAAACGGCAGCTACCTCATCCCTGTTGCGAAGAAAACACTGTCGGCGCTTCATGCGCAAGAAGCATATGAAATCGAAATGGAACCCATCCAGGGACTGTCACGCATCAACCATGACAGCCCATATTCCAGGGAACATCCCATCAGAAAGATAGACAGCATCGATACAATTCCCATTCAGGCGGGTCTGTGCGGTCATTGCTGCGTTGCCATGCTTGCCGGTGTGCCCCTTTCCGATGTGGTATCGCTGATGGGAAAAGGGCACGCGTCCTGGTCCAAAATACTGGAAGCGTTGGATTATTATGGAATATCCTATGCGCCGAAGGCCGTTTATACCAAAGGCAGTGTGTGCCAATTGCCAAAGTGCTGCATCGTCAATCACGACAACGGTTTTATTCTGTGGTACAAGGGCTCTTACTGCGGCGTGACGGACGTCGATCCGAAGAAAACCATCAGCTATCTTGAAATTATCGTTGCCTGACCATGCGCGCGACAGAGCCAGGTTTGCGAAGATCGATGGAAGTAAATCAACAAAAAAGGGAGCTGAGAGGGAAATCCTCTCAGCCAAAAAATGAAGCTGTTCAAATCTTTTTGTTTCGTTTTCCGAGAATTTTCCCGGACAGGAAGTAACTGAGCTCTGCCAGCGCAATGCCCGCCGGGACATCCGCAATGACATGCTGCTTCACGGTCAGCGTGCTGATGCAGATGAAAACGGCCATCAAAAGCGATACAATCCGATACCATTTTGGGATTTCTTTCTTTCCGCGTACCCCAATCCAGCAAAGCCAGCTTACGAAGCAATGGATGGACGGGAACAGATTGTCGGCAGCATCAAAGAAATACGTCAGACGCAGAAGCCAATCGAAGACCGTAGTCCCCTCAATTTCCGGGCGAACCATGGAGGTAGGAAAAAACACAAAGAAAAGAAAGCATATGACTTCCCCAATACAGTGGGCAGCAAAAAAGTGGTAGCCTTTTTCCTGATCGACTTTTACACTGATACAGTAGTTGACAATCCAAAATAAGTAGCAGCCCAAATAGATCAGGACCGTCCAGGAAAGAAGCGGTATTTTCAGATCCCACGGTGTCACAAGACTAAAATGCCTGAAACCTTGCGAAATGAGCCGTCCGCCGAGGTATGCCGCGCCGTTGACGAGAAAGGCACCTGCCAGCATCCATGTTTGCCGCTTTGACAAATTCATTTTCATTTCGCAATCTTCCCTCTTTTTCGTTCCGACAGAATGAACGGCAGGTGAAACAGCGTAATCACGGTTATCCCGATGGCCACAATCGTCAGAAAATAGGCATACCATCCATGATTCAGATTCAGAACCGGCAGATTCTCCATGGGCGGACGAACCAGAAACATGAAGTTTGTTTCGTAGACAGACAGGATGCTGTTTACATAGAGCATGATCAGCACAAGCATCAGAAGAATTCCCACATTTCTCGCAAAAGCGCTCAGACCAAGATGGGCTTCCTTCCGAATGATCAGATACAGCGAAAACCAGAGCAAACCTGCGTGATATACAAAGCCCTGATACACGGCAATGGTTGTAAAATCCGTACCGTCCGTGGGAATCAGAATGGCGCAAATGCTGCCCAGCGTTCCCATCGCTGCAACGAAATCAATGACCGTTTGCTTCGCCTTGCCGTCTTTTCCAAAGGTGATAAACAACACGGCAAACAGCATCAGGCTGCACAGATGAAACGGCAGGCACAGCGGATCCAGATGCATCCCACCCAGAGGGCTTTCCACCATACCGCAGGCTGTCTTGACGACTTCACTGCAGGCGCAGATTCCTGACATGATATATCCGGCGTATTTGAGCGGCAGACGCTTTTTGACTGCGAAACAGAGCATGCCGGCCACGAAGATGCCGCAAAGCCCAATCCATATACAATGGTTCGTTGAGAACATAGGATCCTCCTTACCTGTCGGACCGCCTGCGTTCCGCCATGCTGCGGTGCATTGCCCTGCGGTGCCACAAGTGTTGTACTGCCGAGATTATAGCACCCGGATATGCCGATTTCAAGATTTTGAAACCTTAAGAATCGTTTATACTTTTTGCCGGGTGGAAGAAGACAGCCATCAGGAGGGATCATCCGGGCGCCGAAGACCGTTGATACCAAAGAAAATGCAATAACCGTCGCCTGACAACAGGTGCGATCCATCGAAATGAGAGAACAGATATGCACAGCATGAATCAAAAGCCCACAATTCCCCCCGGCAGAACCAGCGCATATCCGGCTGTTTCATGTCAGTGAAGAGCCGGATATTCAGGTCTTTGAACCCCGCCTGCCGGCACGAAAGAACCTGAATCAAAAGATCGGATTGGTGTGGGCAATCGATGAAAAGAGACTCCCCAACTTTCTGACACCCCGGGACTGCCCGCGGGTTGCCTACCATGTGGGCAGCCGGACAACGGATGCGGATAAAGCACGCTTTTTCACCTCTTCCGGGATTTCCCATGGGATCGTGATCGAGAGCAAGTGGTATCAGACCATGAAGAACACGGCTTTGTATTTGTATGAATTTCATACGCAGGCCTTTTCCCTGCAGGACAGCGTTGCCGGATACTATGTGGCAACAACGACCCAATATCCAAAGGAAAAATACGTGCTGACGGATCTGTTCGGCGAATTGGTGAAGCGGAATGTGGAGATTCGCATTGTGGACAATCTGTGGGAGATGGCCGATGCCGTAAAGGCGTCTACGCTGAATTGGTCTTTATGCCGCATGGCAAATGCGGCACCCCGGCCTTAAGGCATGACAGATGGAGGGATCAGAAAAGTGCGGAATGCATCAGAGTGCTGTTACAGATGAAGTGAAATATCGTGGTGAGCATCATCTATGCCGCTATTGTGAGATCGTTTTCTGATCTGCTCCGGCCTTCGGACGTGACGAAATCGGAGCTGCGTGCATGAAAAAGAACCTTCCCGGCTCTGATGGCCGGCAAACCGGAATTTGAGGAGACAGCGATATGCCAAAGGTGAAACTGACAATCACGGTCAGCAAATGCAGGTGCGGCTATTTTGCAAAAGGACAGGAATTTCTCGTAGAGGATTTGTGTCCGCCGCTGTGTCACGAACTGTGGAACAGCATCTATCCCCTTGTCTATGCACTGCAAAACGGCGCGCTGCTTGACTATGGCCAGACAAGAGCAAAAATGTTCGATGCACGCTGCCCGGATGGGGGCAGAGTGCATATTCATGGAGAAGTTGTGGAAGACTGACAGGCTTTCATGCGTGGAGAAAAAATGAATTGGATAGATGAAGTATCTGCAAAACGCAAAAAGAAGAATCAAATCCTGTTTTCCAAGGATTCAGAATTTTTGCAGGATTTGAAAACCCTGATGGAAACCCAAAACCACCGGGTTATAACGCTATGGGCATTTGAGCTTGCGTCGGAATCGGTTGCAAAACTTGAAGAAAAGTACCCGGAGGAAAAGCGCCCACGGGAAGCATTGGAGGCAGCCAGGGACTGGGCATCCGGGATCATCAAAATGCGAATCGCGCAGCGGAAGATACTGGATTGCCATGGGTTTGCAAAAGAAATTGAAAATAAAGAAGACATTGCAATTTGCCATTCCATAGGGCAGGCCTGCGCAGTTGTGCACACTGCCGGTCATGCAATCGGCTATCCGATGTATGACCTGACTGCAATTGTGTATCAATATGGAATTGACAATTGCAAGGTTGCGGTAGAGCGGCGAAAACAGGAATATATCGAAAAGATCATATACTGGAATGAACATCTATGTGATTACACAGGCACATGGGCGGATTTTATGCTCAAATAAAGCTGTGGCGCCTGTGAGCAATTTCCGTGCGACATGATCATGACCAAGCCGCATACCACCGTTCTGGACAGGGACTGGCCGCGGTGGAAGAAAGAGCGCAATGACATAAACGCGAAGGGGGATGCAAATGGGCGTTTATCAGAAAATGATCAGCCGGAGGCCGATTGACAAAGGCTGGTCGGGCGACCGGAAATACTGTGTCACCACCGCTGACGGCGGCAAATATCTGCTCCGAATCTCTCAGCCGGAAAAACTTGAGCGCAGAAAGCGGGGGTTTGAAAGGATGTACGAAGCCGCAGCTCTTGGCATCCCCATGGCGCAGCCGGTGGAGTTCGGCATCTGCGATGAGGGCGTGTATACCATAGAGTGCTTCATTGAGGGTGTGGACGCGGAAGAATCCATCTGCGAACTGCCGGCCGAAAAGCAGTATTCCTACGGTCTGGATGCCGGACGGATAGTCTTCAAGTGGTTGCTGCGAAAGGAACGGTCATAATCATGAAAATCTACGATATTTCTCAAGAAGTTTTCCACTGCAGGGTATATCCCGGCGATCCGATGCCGGAGAAAAAAGTGCTTCATTCCATGGAAAAAGGAGAGCTGTATAATTTAACTGCATTTAGTATGTGTGCCCATAATGGTACGCATATCGATGCACCACGCCATTTTATCAAAAATGGCAAGGCCGTGGATGAGTTGCCCTTGGATGCCTTTGTGGGAATGGCTTATGTGGCGGAGCACTGCGGGGTCATGACCGAAGAAGACGCTTTGAAAATCATTGAAAAGGCAAAAACGCAGAATGCGGAATCGGCAAAGAGAATTTTGATAAAGGGAGATGCAGAGGTATCATTAGAGGCGGCAAAAGCGTTTGCAGCTTCAAATATTCTGCTTTTGGGCAATGAATCACAGACAGTCGGACCACAAAATGCGCCAATGACAGTGCATCTTGCGCTGCTGTCTGCCGGTGTGATTCTGCTTGAGGGGATTTGCTTGGAGATGGTTTCGGAAGGCGTTTATTTCTTGAATGCAGCCCCTTTGAATTTGGCAGGTGCAGATGGCTCTGCGTGCAGAGCGATATTGATAGAGGATTACAGATAAATTCCGGTTTGGCAAAAGTGCTATGTTTTTCCCAAGCAAAAAATGATGATGACATTTCTCGGTGGTATTACCGACGATTCTGATGCTCTGATTGCCAGCATGGAAACGAACATTACCGGCCTTGACGGTCGGTAATCGGTTTTTACCAAATCGATCACTTTCATAATGGAAGGAGAGGCCAAAATGCGCTATTTTGTAATGAATGAGCCCGATGTTGAAGAAATAGCCAGGCTCTATATGGACTACTACAACAATCATGAGGGCGGATGCTGGCAATATGAAAAGGCGTGCAGAAGAATTCACCAGATGGTTACAATAGAGGACTCGCTTTGTTTGATCCAAAAGGATGACGAATCCAATACAACCGGATTTGTGATGGGATACTTCAAAGAATATGATGATATATCAGTTTATTACCTTGAGGAGATTGTTATATTTGCAGATTATCAAAACAAAGGATATGGAACGCAGCTGCTAAAGGAAATTGAGAAATGTGCATTGGAATACGGCGCTGAACATATCGAACTGACCAGCGTGAATGATGCACATCATATGCATTTCTACAAAGGATTTGGGATGTACGAGGCCATCAATCTGAAGATTATGGGAAAGCATTATGAATGACAAAAGGGAAGAAGGTCATAGCATGACAGAAAAAGAGATGTGGCGCAGATTCTGCACAGAAACTGGTCTTGACCCGAAAACACCCTATGAAGCATGGGCGTTCTGCGGGGGTGGCCCCTTTGCCGATGAATTGGCGGGGCTTGTTTTGTCCGGGAGGAAAACGGCAACGGCCAGTGCATTTGTTGCGTTCGAGACAGCGGGCGAGCCGTTGCCGGAACCGGGGTGCTACAGCGTCATTCTGTATGACGACGGCTCAGCCGCCGGGGTGATCCGGGATACCAAAGTGTCACTCGTCCCATTCAATGAAGTGACGGCAGTACATGCCTATCAGGAAGGAGAAGGCACAAGAACCCTGACAGAGTGGAGAGAAATCCACAGGCGGGCTTTTACACCGGATTATCAGGCTGTGGGAAAAGAATTTGGTGAAAGCGGAATCTGTGTGCTGGAAGAGTTTGAACTGCTCTATCCGGCAATCAAAAAATACGGGAACGAACAGATGAAACTGCCCAATGAATCACATTCTTCGAAGAACTGCTGGGCTGGATTCAGGAAGCGGCAGACTTTTCTGCTGTCAAAACAAGATAAGGGAGAATACTATGGAATTTGGAATCAATCATTTCCAATGGAC
>JAQXNO010000008.1 GCA_029098045.1 Bacillota bacterium | reverse complement strand
GGCCTTGATCTCCTTGGAGACCTTCTTGTAGCGCTCGCCCTGCAGCACGTTGGTCACGGCCTGAACGCCGACCATCTGGCTGGTGGGGGTGACCAGCGGAGGATAGCCCATGTCCTCGCGGACCCGGGGGGTCTCCAGCAGCGCCTCGTCCAGACGGTCCAGGGCATTCATCTGCTTGAGCTGGCTCAGCAGGTTACTGAGCATACCGCCGGGGATCTGGTAGGTCAGGCACTGGGTATCGGTGGCCCTGGACTTGGGCATCAGGGTGCCGTCCTTGATGAAGTCATCGCGGACACCCTTGAAGTAGTCGGCCATCTTCTTGGTGGCAGCGTCGTTGATATCCACCTCATAGCCCAGCTGGCGCAGGGCATAGGCCAGAGTCTCGGTGGCGGGCTGGGAAGTGCCGCCGGAGAAGGGAGAGATGGCGGTATCGATGATGTCAACACCTGCTTCCACGGCCTTCAGGTAGGTCATGAACGCAAGGCCGGTGGTGGAGTGGGTGTGCAGGTCGATGGGCATACCGGGAACGGCGTCCTTGATGGCGGAGACCATGTCGTAGGCTTCCTTGGGGCCCATGATGCCGGCCATGTCCTTGATGCAGACCGTGGCAGCGCCCATTTCCTTCAGCTCCTTGACGATCTCCACGTACTTCTTGTGGGTGTGCACGGGAGAAGTGGTGTAGGAGATGGTGCCGGAAGCGATGGCGCCGGCATTGATGGTGGCTTCCATCGCCACCTTCAGGTTGTTGGTGTCGTTCAGGGCGTCGAAGATACGGATGATGTCGATGCCGTTCTCCACAGCCTTCTTGACGAACAGCTTGACAAAATCATCGGGATAGTGGGAGTAGCCCAGAACGTTCTGGCCGCGCAGCAGCATCTGAAGCTTGGTGTTGGGAACAGCGGCGCGGATCTTGCGCAGACGCTCCCAGGGATCCTCATTCAGGTAGCGCAGGCAGACGTCGAAGGTGGCGCCGCCCCAGCATTCGATGGCATAGTAGCCGGCCTGATCGATGGTTCCGAGCATGGGTTCGAACTTTTCGAAGGGCAGACGGGTTGCGATCAGAGACTGATTTGCATCACGCAGCACAGTCTCCACAAACTGAACTTTTTGTGCCATTTGACAGAAACCTCCGTTGGAAAAGATAGTATGGACGAACGGCTGGCCGAACGTCCTTATGGATATGTTACCGTCCGCGAACGCAAATCCGGCAGTCGGTAAAAACGGTAAACACGGTATACGGGGCAGAAAAATGTTATTATCTTCCCAAAGCCCCATTCTTCACCAAATACATAGTAGCACAAAGCACCCCGCTTGTAAATAGGATTTTTCGGTAGATTCCGAAATTTTATCCGGTTTTTTCCCGAATTTTTTCCGCTGGCGAAAAAATCAATAAATCCTTATTGATTTTTAATTCATAATGATGTATGATAAAATCGCAAGATATGTGGAACTGAATCCGTCATGGGCAGCACTGCTTCATGCCGGGCAGGCTCACTCACATAAAATTCTATGAAAGAGGTTATAAGCACTATGGCACAGATCGATTTGAGCAGGTATGGCATCACCGGTGCCACCGAAATCATCCACAATCCCTCCTACGAAGCTCTGTTCGAAGCGGAGATGGATCCCACTCTGGAAGGCTACGAGAAGGGCCAGCTGACGGAGCTGGGCGCCGTCAACGTCATGACCGGCATCTACACCGGCCGCTCCCCCAAAGACAAGTTTATCGTCATGGACGAGACCTCCAAGGACACCGTGTGGTGGACCTCCAAGGAGTTCCCCAACGACAACAAGCCTGCCTCCGTTGACACCTGGAACGCCTGCAAGAAGCTGGCCGTGAATCAGCTGAGCAACAAGAAGCTGTACGTTATGGACCTGTTCTGCGGCACCAACCCCGACTCCCGCATGGCAATCCGCTTCATCATGGAAGTGGCATGGCAGGCACACTTTGTCAAGAATATGTTCATCAACCCCACCGAGGAAGAGCTGGCCAACTTCGAGCCCAACTTCGTCATCTACAACGCCTCCAAGGCGAAGGTTGAAAACTACAAAGAGCTGGGTCTGAACTCCGAGACCGCGGTTCTGTTCAACCTGACCTCCCGTGAGCAGGTCATCCTGAACACCTGGTACGGCGGCGAGATGAAGAAGGGTATGTTCTCCATGATGAACTACTACCTGCCTCTGAACGGCATGGCTTCCATGCACTGCTCCGCCAACACCGATATGGAGGGCAAGAACACCGCGCTGTTCTTCGGTCTGTCCGGCACCGGCAAGACCACCCTGTCCACCGACCCCAAGCGTCTGCTGATCGGCGACGACGAGCACGGCTGGGATGACAACGGCGTCTTCAACTTCGAGGGCGGCTGCTACGCAAAGGTCATCAACCTGGACCCCGTGTCCGAGCCCGACATCTACAACGCAATTCGCCGCAACGCCCTGCTGGAGAACGTGACCGTGGACGAAAACGGCAAGTGCGACTTCGCTGACCGTTCCGTCACCGAGAACACCCGCGTCTCCTACCCCATCAACCACATCGAGAAGATCGTCCGCCCCGTGTCCGCAGGTCCCGACGCCCAGAACGTCATCTTCCTGTCCGCCGACGCATTCGGCGTTCTGCCTCCCGTGTCCATCCTGACGCCCGAGCAGACCCAGTACTACTTCCTGTCCGGCTTCACCTCCAAGCTGGCCGGCACCGAGCGCGGCATCACCGAGCCCACCCCCACCTTCTCCGCCTGCTTCGGCGCTGCTTTCCTGGAGCTGCACCCCACCAAGTACGGCGAAGAGCTGGTTAAGAAGATGGAAAAGTCCGGCGCAAAGGCATATCTGGTCAACACCGGCTGGAACGGCACCGGCAAGCGTATCTCCATCAAGGATACCCGCGGCATCATCGACGCCATTCTGGATGGCTCCATCCTGAAGGCCGAGACCAAGACCATCCCCTACTTCGGCTTCCAGGTTCCCACCGCGCTGCCCGGCGTGGATACCAACATTCTGGATCCCAGAAACACCTACGCCGATCCCAGCGTCTGGGAAGAGAAGGCAAAGGATCTGGCTTCCCGCTTCCAGAAGAACTTTGTCAAGTACACCGGCAACGACGAGGGCAAGGCTCTGGTCGAGGCAGGCCCCAAGCTGTAATCGTACCCCTTCCATACATAACCCCCCGGTGGGATTTTCCCGCCGGGGGGTTCGACTGTCAAAGAGCGATGTTTTTGCACCGGCGCGGCAGCGCCCTTGGCTCCCCCATTGCGTAGTGAATAGTGAAGAGTGAATAGTGAATAGGTAAAGCGTAGGGGCGGTCTCCCGTAACGCACTGGCGCGGCAGCGCCCTTGGCTCCCCCTCTGGGGGAGCTGTCACCGCAGGTGACTGAGAGGGCATCGGGGGCTGGTTACCCTCTCAGGCGGCTGA
>JAQXNO010000007.1 GCA_029098045.1 Bacillota bacterium | reverse complement strand
GTTTCAGCTTTTTGCGCAGGGTGGCCATGAATACCCGCAGGGAGGCCATGTTGCTGTCCCAGCTTTGCCCCCAGATATTTTGGGTAATAAACGTATGCGTCAAAACCTTCCCAACATTTTTGGAGAGCAGACACAGCAGCTTGAATTCGATGGGCGTTAAATGCATCTCCTGCCCATCGAGATACGCGCAGCCTCCGGCATAATCTACCCGAAGCTTTCCGTTTTCAAAGACCGAGCCTGCCGTCAGCATTTCCGAGGTCATGTAAGACAGCCGCCGCTGGGTGGTACGGGTTCTTGCCAGCAGCTCCTCCACGGAAAAGGGCTTCGTCAGATAATCGTCCGCTCCCGCGTCCAGGGCTTCAATTTTGTCCCGTTCCTCACTTCTGGCGCTGATGACAATAATCGGAAGGTTTGACCAGGAGCGAATCGTGCGGATCACCTCCACCCCATCCATATCCGGCAAGCCCAGATCCAGCAGCACGATGTCCGGATTCTGAGTGGAAACGGCAAGGATGGCCTCTTTGCCGTTGGATGCCAGCTGGTAACGATAATCGTTGGTTTTCAGAGTCGTCGAAATCAGATTGCGGATGGGCGCGTCGTCCTCCACAGCCAGAATCAGCGGTTTATTCATTCAGCGTAACCTCCCCTGCGGGTAACGTAAATGTAAAGACGGTTCCATTGGGCTGGTGATCCGAAACGCGGATGCTGCCCCCGTGGGCATTGACGATGGATTTGCACAGCGGCAGTCCCAGCCCCATACTTCTGCGGCTGTCAATCACTTTGTTGGCTCCGCAGTAGAACATATCGAAGACCTTCGGCTTCTGGTCGTCCGGAATGCCGGGACCATTGTCGGAAACAGACACCGCGATCCATTTGTTTCGCAGCTCAGTGTGAATCTCAATCACGGAGCCGACAGGCGTACACTTGATAGCGTTGTCCACCAGATTGACGATGACCTGCACGATCAATCTGGCATCGATCTTTGCCAGAATCAGCTCCTGAGCGCTGGTGACACGGATGGTATGCTCCCTGCTTCTGTGGTTCACATGACGCAGCGCTTCCGTAATGACCTCGTCCATCACTTCCACGGAGCTGTTCAGATTAACCTTGCCCTCCTCGATTTTCGTGACAGCCAGCAGATTTTCGGCAGCCACAGAGCGCACGTTTTCGGCGCTGTTCTGCTTTTGCAGGTGTATCATACCACGCTTCCTGTAAATGTACCGTTTCCGATTTGGGCAGAAGGTTAAGGGTTTGCAAAGAATGGGAGAAGAAGTATTTTACCGGTGCGCGCTGAGGAGCTTCCGCGCCAGAGACTTTATTTCATGAAGCCCATAGTAAACCCCGGTCAGCACGATGAAGATTTCCAGTCTGCCGAGGATCATGCCGATCATTTCCACGATCAGGGTCGCATCGTTGGTGGACGTCCCCGTCAGCCCGATGGACAAGCCCACCGTACCCAAAGCCGAGGCAAATTCAAACATGGCCTTTTCCAGGCCACATCCGGCTGTCAGGGTTAGGAGCAGCGTCCCGGCAACAAATAAGAGAAGATAGCAGCCCACGAAACCTACCGTGTCGGAACAGAGCTCCTGGTCAATTTTTGTCCTTCCCTGGGCTTTCACATAGGTAGGCGCAGCCACGCATCGCTGAGGAAGCAGCTTCCATTTCATATTCAGACCGATCATCCGCAAAATCAGGTAAACCCGGGTCAGCTTCAGGCCGCCTGCCGTGGAACCGATGCCGCCGCCAATCAGCATCAGCAGAATCATCAGTCCGATTGCAAAGGAAGGCCAGCCTTCGTAGCTCATGGTGGCATAGCCGGTAGTAGACAGGGCAGAGGACGCGTTGAACAGGGCATGGCGCAGGCCTTCACCAAAGCCCATCCCCAATTCGCTGGACAAAGACAATGCCATCAGCGGCACGAAAATGAGCAGCAGCAGAAACAGGAACCGCACCTCACTGACCTGCATCGCCTGCCGCCATTTCCGGCGGAGCAGAAGCAGCAGTACCGCGAAGTTGGTCGTGCCAATGAGCATCAGCAGTGTGGTGACAATCTCAATGGACAGGCTGTGATACTCGCCGATGCTGCTGAGCTTGTTAGAAAAACCGCCGGTGGACAGACTGCACATGGCATGGCACAGGCTGTCGAACAGCGGCATTCCGCAGACCCGATAGGCAGCCGTTCCCAGAATCAGGAAAATGATGTACATTTCAAAAATGGTCTGGGCGGTTTGTTTGAGGTTCGGCATCAGCTTGTCCGGGTGCCCCTCCGCATTGAACAGATCCATGGAGCGTTTTCCGGAAACCAGCATGACCATCATCATTACAAAACCCAGGCCGCCGCAGTATTGCATGAAGCTTCTGTAGAACAGGAAAATGTGGGAAGTTTTTGTCACATCCATGACGGAAAGTCCGGTGGTTGTCCAGCCGCTGACGGATTCAAAGAGAGATTGCACGAATTTCAGCTGCCCCGAGAGGAAGAAGGGCATGGCACCGACTGCAATTCCCCAGAACCAGGTAAAAAGCACGGTGTTATTGCTGTGACGCTGAGCAGTCAGGCGATCAGAACTGAAATAGGTTTCCCGCTTTCCGAAGGCGCACACAAGACCCCCTGCCAGGATAGAGAGCAGCCCCGGCATCAAGAAGAAAGCCGTATAGCCGCTGTCTTGGGGATAGAACGGGAGGATTGCAACCGGGGCAATTACCAGCAGACCGATCATGATCATCAGTTTGCCGCGGTTGGAACAGTCTTTCATTTTCGCCATTTGGCCTCACCGCCCTTTAATTCCAGAATCGCAATTTTCTCCTGCTCGTTGCCCGAAATGAGTACAAGAATGTCTCCTGCCAGAATCCGGGTATCGCCTCTGGGAATCAGGGTCTGATCCCGGCGGAGGATGCAGCCGATGATGACCTCCTTGGGCAGGTTGATCTCCCACACCTGCTTCTGCGCCGCCGGGTCTGTCTCGGTAATGGGTACCTCCAGCAGCTGCACCCTTCCTTCTCCAATGGGGATAGCTGTTGCCATTTCCTCCATGAACGCCTGCTGTTCAATGATGCTGGTGACGGCGGAAATGGCGCAGACCACACTGTCCACACCCATTTTATAGAAGAAGTCCATTTTTTGCGGGTCGGACAGCAATGACAGCGTTTTGGAAACCCGAAACTTCTTCTTGCACAGTTCACAAATGACCAGATTGTCTTCATCTCTGGGGGTCAGGGCAATGGCAATCTCCATATTCCCGGCACCTGCATCCTCCAGCACATAGGGCTTGGTGCCGTCGCCGTGGATGACGGTGAGCTTTTCATTTTCCGCCAGTTTTTCGCAGTCGGGCAAATCCTTATTGATGACCGTGACCCGATAGCCTTTTTTCAGCAGAGACTGGGCAAGGGTCTTTGCCTTGCTTCTGCCGCCCACCAAAAGTACATTCCCTTTCATCGTTAAACAGCCTCCTTCGTGCGGGTCGGTTTCTCCAGCAGCTTGTCAATCTCATTGGCGGACAGCACTGCCGGACAGATGGTGTCGATGCCCAGCTCCCGGTAGACG
>JAQXNO010000006.1 GCA_029098045.1 Bacillota bacterium | reverse complement strand
GAACCGCTCCATTTCCCCTGTCCGCTCCCCGTGGCCGGGCAAATCAACGCTCAGCGCCTGATAACCCTTGGGGCAGACAATCTCCGCAAAAAGCGAAGCCTTTTCCTTGCAGCCCATTTTGCCGTGGATGTACAAAAACAGCTTTTCGCTGCTGTCGCCGTATAAAACCGCGGGGATTTCCTGAACCAAAGTATGTTCTTCTTTCATACACTTCCCCCGTGTGCGCATCTACTTGAGCGCCACGCCGTCGTGGAACGCCTGCCCAACCTTCTCCCCCAGCACTAGATAGTGGTTGTTCATAGGATCAAAGGTGATCGGCTGGAGCTTGTTGACATCCACTTTTCCATTCTCCCCCAGCACGGACTCGTCGGCAGACACATTGACAATCCGACCCACCAGGCGACAGGATTCTGGTTCGTAGGAGATCAGCGCACACTCCAGCGCCATGGGCAGTTCGTCGATCAGGGGCGCGTCCACAAATTCGGATTTCGAAGCGTGGAAACCGGCTCTGGCAAATTTATCCGGCACTTTACTCCCGGACACGATACCCACATAGTCACAGGCGGCAATGTACTTGGCAGTCGCCATGGATACGGTGAAGGCTTTCCGAAGCAGGATGTTCTCCGTCGTCTTGTGATCCGCACTGATGCAGATGGAGATTTCCGTATCCTCACTGATACCGCCCCAGGCAGCGTTCATAGCATTGGGCGTTCCGTCGGCGCCGTAGGTGCCGATGATGTACACAGGCATAGGATAACACATGGACTTAGCGCCAAAATTCTTTCTCATATTCATTCCTCCAAAAAAGATTTCAAAAACGCTTTCCTTTACTATACCACACCGGGAAGCGGTTCACAACAACAGGTTGTGCAGATGATCTCTTTTCCGCGTATTTTCCAGAAGAAATAACTTGCTTTTTCCCCACTTCTAAGCTAACATCACACAAACTTTTTAGGAGGTGTTATCTTGCAATCCTTTGCCGAAGCATTGAAAGCCTATACGCGCAACCATCCCCTTGACCCTGGGAGCTGCGATGTAGAAACCGTTCTGGATCAGCTCTACCAAGCCTATTGCGAATCCCACGAATCCGACCCGCCGGAAATTAGTAACGGTTTCAAAGAATTGGAATCTTTTCTGGAATCCCTTCCCCTGAACGATAACAACGCCGTCTTTGCCCTCTGCTGCCGCCTCTGCACTGCCTACGAGCGAAAAGCTTTCCATGACGGTCTGCATTACGGCGCATACCTGATGCAGGACTTGTTCCCGAAGGAGAATACCCATGAATCATTCCATACCGGTATTCGGTGAATAGCCTTTTCTTTGTTTATAGCGGTGCAATTTTTTACGGCGCTGAGAGTCAGTTCTCTCAGCGCCGTTTTGTGTTGGTTAGCTTTGGTCAACCAATTGGACAGCACCGTTTCAGAAAACGGTGCTGTTTGCCATTTCATCTTCGATCATTTTATCCGGTGCCTGACCGTTGCGTGATCATCACTTCCACGCCTTCGCTCCACATCGGTAAACACCACCCCAAAACGGAAATTCTCACGGGAACGAGCATAGATGCCCAAGTAGCTATTTCCTGCACCTTGTCCGATTCTCTTTTGGAGTTCTCGGCAGTAGTTCGCATTATGGTCTTTGTGCCACACACGAGTTCATCATGATTCTGCCATTGTTTTGCTTAGAATTCCTCAGATATTTTCCATTTTGTGCAGCCTTTAATCAGAAGCTTCCTACAGCACATTTCCAGTCCCATGGGAATCGATGATATCTCCCGGTTACCATGTGTTTCCAGTTCTCCTGAAATCCCGCCAAACATTCTCAAAGAATTCATCTTCTTGAGGAATAGGGCGCACTTCCCTGCGCGTGAAGCAGCATGAATCTTCTTTCCACTGCACCTCCTGCACAATGTTGCCATGGCGATCATCGTCCAAGATATACGTGAAGGTCACAGGCAGTCCCGCATACGGGTGTTTACCCGATAATTCTGTATACAATGCACTGCCGCGGCTGTGACCGCCCTGATTCAGATAATCCAGCATCGCTTCGGCATAGACTTGCTGGCAAAGCAGAATATCGCGTAAGCGAAATACCTTTTTCAGCTGCTTTGGTCGTGTGATTCGCACCTCCTGTAAAAAATCCCTGCGCAGAGTGCGAATAGATTGCAGCAGTTTGGTCAGTCCATCCTCACTGCGCACAGCACTGGCATAAAGGCTCATGGCGTCAGTTGCCTGCGCAGTTAACTCGTCCACCGTACTTGTTGCGCCGGGATCCAACACTGTTTCGCATAGTGCTTCACACTCAGCCAGCGTACTGTGAAGCAGAGGGTAAAATGCCTCGATATCCGGCGATCCCGTGCGGCGTGCTGAGATATACTGCGCTGCGCGGGTAGAGCCTACCTGTCCAGCATTCAGCGCACTGCCGCCCGGGCGGTAAACGCCATGGCTTGCCGCTGCTTCGCCCACCGCAAACAGTCCGGTTATGTTGGTCTGCCACCAGGCATCAATGGAAATTCCACCGTTATTATGCTGCGCACACAGCGCAATTTCCAGTGGCTGGATCGCCAAATCCACACCCTTGCCGCGATAGAATTCCACGGCAGGTGCGTTCATCCGCATCAGCCGTTCCAGTGGAGTACCAAAGCACGCTCCCGCTTTTTCCAGATATTCCCTCGCTTCCGGCGCCAACATGTTGAAATTGATTGGTCTTTCTCCCGGATTGCAGCGAAAATCCAAATAAACCCGTCTGCCCTTCTTCTGTTCCAAGTAGACCAGAATGTCAATTAGGGAACTTCCATTTTCCACCTTGCGTACATCAAATGGCCATTGATAGCCCTTCAGAAAAATTTTTGTCAGCATTTCGCCTTCATCTGCAAAAAAATCGTTCAGGAATTCTCTTTCGTCACTTCCATTCGGCTCTGCTGATATAAAGCGGGGCAATACCTGCATATAAGTGCCGGAAACATTCCACCTGGGTTTTACTGATGCCAATCCGAACTGCCATTCCGTCAGATTTTTACCCACAACACCCGCCGCAAACGCAGTACCTGTGGCACCATATTGGCCGAACGGGTAGACGCTGGCAGAATATATGCCCGCTGGTCCACCCGTGGCCCAGACGATGTTTTTGCAGCAAAATGCAACAAAACGCTTTTCGGGGTTCTCCGTATGTCGGCAGTCCAAGCAAAGCAATCCCTGCGCCTGCTGTCCATCTGTTAGGATGGAGATTGCCAACAAGCCGTCCCAAATCTCGATCTTTTGAGCACGTACGGCTCGCTCCAGTGCTTCCGTCATCTCCCGGCTTGTATAGGGTCCGACACTGGTAGCACGGCAACGCGGATCGTGATCTGTCTTATAGCCCACATACTGCCCATAGCGGTCATGCGGGAATGGAACACCCAGTTCCACCAGCCGCAAAAAGCCCTGGACAGAAAGTGCTGCCTCACACAAAGCGTGGTCGCCGTCA
>JAQXNO010000005.1 GCA_029098045.1 Bacillota bacterium | reverse complement strand
CGTCAGACTGGTGAAGGATCGCTCCTGCGCCCCGCCGCAGCCCGAAATCCGACCCCGGACATTTCCATCGGCACTTTCGTCTATGTAGATGCCAAATATGTTGGCGCCAATGGGTGACATACGGCTTCCGCGCATCTGCTTGCCTCCTTTTTTCGGGGTATCTGCTCCCCGCTTATTCTATCTGTGCCCATTCTATCCTATGGCGCTATGATTTCACTATGATTTAGAAAAATTGAAAGAAAAATTTACGCTTGCCAATGAGAAAGCGCTGAAAAGCATTTGCCGCCTGTATGCGCCGCTTGATGGCAGCAGCCACAAATTTTCAATGTTTCCGTAACAAAATGAAAAAGCATCCGACTCGTTTGAATCGGATGCTTTTGCTCATTTACCGGATGCAACGCTTTTACGAACCAGAGCACGGTGCAATCTGGCCTGCGCCAGCTTCAGCTCCGTATCGGTGGTGTCTTTCTTATGCAGAATTGCTTCCGCGCGCTGCAGGGATGCTTCGGCCCGGGCCGCGTCAAT
The DNA here is from genome assembly GCA_029098045.1 of Bacillota bacterium. Lineage (GTDB taxonomy): Bacteria > Bacillota > Clostridia > Oscillospirales > Oscillospiraceae > Faecousia. The sequence continues at coordinate 45,613 of JAQXNO010000005.1, read as the reverse complement.
GGATTCTGCCCACTCAAAGGTGGTGGGAACCAGCGTCACAGCACCGTTTACAACGCTGACCATACCGCCGATGCAGGCTGCATAGCGGCGTTTGCCTTCCATAACGACCGTGGCACGTCCCATGCCCAGCGGGGCAACACAGTTGATGTGACCTGCAAGAATTCCCAGATCACCGGAGGTGGTTCGAACCACCAATTCCTCTGCCTGACCGTCAAAAATCAGACCGTCGGGGGTGACGATTTTCAGGGGAAAGGGTGTCATTTGCCCTCACCGCCCTTGTACTTGGCAACGACTTCGTCGATGGAGCCGGCGAAGAGGAAGAAGGACTCGGGAATCTCGTCGTGCTTGCCCTCGATGATCTCTCTGAAGGAGCGAATGGTTTCCTTCAGTGGGACGTACTTGCCCTGATAGCCGGTGAACTGCTCCGCCACATGGAAGGGCTGGGAGAGGAAACGCTGCACCTTACGGGCGCGGTTGACGATGGTCTTGTCCTCTTCACTCAATTCGTCCATACCCATGATGGCGATGATGTCCTGCAGCTCCTTGTAGCGCTGCAGAATGTTCTGCACGGCACGGGCTACCTCATAGTGCTCTCTGCCCACAATTTCGGGGGAGAGGATACGGGAAGTGGAGTCCAGAGGATCCACGGCGGGATAAATACCCAGAGAGGCGATGCCACGGTCCAGAACGGTGGTGGCGTCCAGATGGGCGAAGGTGGTTGCGGGAGCGGGGTCGGTCAGGTCGTCGGCGGGAACATAAACTGCCTGAACGGAGGTAATGGAGCCGTTCTTGGTGGAGGTGATGCGCTCCTGCAGTGCGCCCATTTCCGTTGCCAGAGTGGGCTGGTAGCCGACGGCGGAGGGCATACGACCCAGCAGTGCGGAAACCTCGGAACCTGCCTGGGTGAAACGGAAGATGTTGTCGATGAACAGCAGCACGTCCTGATGCTTCACATCACGGAAGTACTCTGCCATGGTCAGTCCGGAAAGCGCCACGCGCATACGGGCTCCTGGGGGCTCGTTCATCTGACCGAAGACCATGGCAGTCTTGGAGATAACGCCGGACTCGGTCATTTCGTTGTACAGGTCGTTGCCCTCGCGGGTACGCTCGCCGACGCCGGTGAAAACGGAGTAGCCGTTGTGGGCGGTGGCGATGTTGTAGATGAGCTCCTGGATCAGAACGGTCTTGCCCACACCCGCACCGCCGAACAGACCAATCTTACCGCCCTTGGCATAAGGGCAGATCAGGTCAATGACCTTGATGCCGGTTTCCAGAATCTCGGTTGCGGGCTGCTGCTCCTCATAGGAGGGAGCGGAACGGTGGATGGGCCAGCGCTCGTCCGCACCGGGGGCGTCCTTTTCATCGATGGGCTGACCCAGCAGATTGAAGACACGGCCCAGGCAGCATTCACCGACGGGAACGCTGATGGGGGCGCCGGTATCCACAGCTTCCGTGCCGCGCTGCAAGCCGTCCGTGGAGGACATGGCAATGCAGCGGGTCACATTGTCACCGATGTGCTGTGCAACTTCGGCGACGATGGTATGTTCGCCGTTTTTGATCTCAATCGCAGACAGCAGCTCGGGGAGGCAGTCATCTGCGAAACGAATGTCCAGAACAGGACCCATGATCTGGATCACGGTTCCGATATTTTTGGCCATAGGATTCAACTCCTTGTGTTTGTATGATGCCGCCTTAAGAACCGGCGACGATTTCCGTGATCTCCTGCGTGATGGCAGCCTGACGCGCCCGGTTGAACTTCAGACTCAGATCTGCGATCATATCCTCGGCGTTGGAGGTAGCGGAGTCCATGGCGGTACGGCGGGCAGCCTGCTCGGCGGCACGGCTTTCGCACAGAGCGCCGTAGAGGATGCCGCCCAGATACTCGGGAACAATCCGCTCGAAAACTTCCGTGCAGTCCGGCTCGTACAGGAAATCCCGGGATACGCCCTGGGGTTTCCGATCCTCCCGCACCAACGGCAGCAGCTGCATGATTGCCGGCGTCTGGGACAGAACTGACACAAAATCGGTGTAGACCACATAAACCTCGTCGAACTGACCGCTGCGGAAAAGCTGACTCAGCTGCTTTGCCACGGAAAAACAGCCGCCGATGGAGATATCGGCCGCAACAGCGTAATTGTCACTGAGGATCTCAATGTGTTTGGAACGGAAGAAATCCACCGCCTTCTTACCGATGGGCAGAACCACAGCCTCTTTTGAACCGATATGGGACAGAGCCAGCTTCAGAACATTGCTGTTGTAGCCGCCGGCAAGACCGCGGTCACCGGCAATGACGATATAGGCAACCTTTTTGACGGGGCGCCCGGTCAGGTAAGGGGAGGAGAAGTCGTGGTTGTTTTCCACGATATCATCAATGGTATCGCGCAGAATTTCAAAATAAGGACGGGAATTCTGAATCTGAGCCTGCGCCCGGCGCAGCTTGGAAGCAGCGACCATTTCCATGGCTTTTGTGATCTGCTTGGTAGATTCCATGCTGCGGATTCGGTTTTTAATTTCCTTGGTGGAAACACCAGCCATGTGGGGACTCCTTCCTTATTTATAGTTCTTGAATTCGACCAGCAACTCCCCGAGGGCTGCCTTCAGCGCTTCTTCCGTGTCCGCTTCCAGCTTGCCGCTTTCACGGATGGCGCTCAGTACGCGGCTGTATTGGGAGTTTTCCATGAATTCCCGGAGCCTTGCCTCGAATTCGGGGATCTTGTCTACATCAATATCGTTCAGATAGCCCTTGGTGACGGCATAGATGATGCACACCTGATGGGCAACCTCCACGGGAGCATTGTTCTTCTGCTTCAAAACGGCCACAATGCGCTCGCCCAGCGCCAGTCTAGCCTTGGTATCGGCATCCAGATCGGAGCCGAACTGGGCAAAGCTCTGCAGCTCCCGGTACTGAGAGTACAGAAGCTTCAGGGAACCGGCAACCTTCTTCATGGCCTTAATCTGGGCATCGCCGCCAACACGGGAAACGGAGATACCGGGGTTCACTGCGGGCATAACACCTGCGTTGAACAGCTCGGTCTCCAGGAAGATCTGTCCGTCGGTGATGGAGATGACGTTGGTGGGGATATAGGCAGAAACGTCGCCTGCCTGGGTCTCGATGATGGGAAGGGCAGTGAGACTGCCGCCGCCCTTGGAATCGGACATACGGGCTGCACGCTCCAGAAGACGGGAGTGCAGATAGAAAACGTCGCCGGGGTAGGCTTCGCGTCCGGGGGGACGGCGAATCAGCAGAGAAATCGCACGGTATGCAACCGCGTGCTTGCTCAGATCATCATAGATGACCAGCACATCCTTGCCCTGATGCATGAAGTGTTCGCCCATGGTACAGCCGGTGTAGGGAGCGATGTACTGCATGGGAGCCAGCTCGGATGCGGTGGCGGAAACCACGATGGTATAATCCATGGCACCGTTTACCGTCAGATTCTCAACCACCTGGGCGACGGTAGAGCGCTTCTGACCGATGGCAACGTAAATGCAGATGACATTCTTGCCCTTCTGGTTGACGATGGTATCCGTGGCAATGGTGGTCTTGCCGCTCTGACGGTCACCGATGATCAGCTCACGCTGGCCGCGTCCGATGGGGATCATGGAGTCGATGGCCTTGATACCGGTCTGCAGAGGGGTATCCACGTGCTGACGCTCAATAATGCCGGGGGCGGGCATTTCAATGGGGCGGAAGGCTTCCGCTTCAATGGCACCCTTGCCGTCGATGGGCTCGCCCAGTGCGTTGACGACACGGCCAATCAGATTTGCGCCTACGGGCACGGACACGACGCGGCCGGTACGCTTGACCGTATCGCCTTCCTTGATGCCCTGATCGGTACCGAGGATAACAATGGAGACGGTTTCTTCCTCCAGATTCTGTGCCATGCCGTAGGAACCGTTGGGGAACTCCACCAGCTCACCGGCCATGCACTTGTCCAGACCGGAAGCCTTGGCGATGCCGTCACCAACCAGAATGACGACGCCGGTTTCACTGGCTTCCACACGATTTTCGTAGTTCTTGATCTGGCTACGAATGATTTTAGTTATTTCTTCGGGTCTTAATTCCATAGTGTCCCTGCTTTCTTATCAGAGTACGGTGTTTTTAAGCAAGCCGCCCACCGCATCCAGACGGTGGGATACGGTATCATCCAGCTGCTTGCCGTCATAGTCCAGACGGACACCGCCCAGGACTGCCGGATCCACCCGATTGAGAAGCTTCACCTGTTTGCCAGTGATCCTGCAAAGCTTTTCGGTCAGCTTCTGCGCCTGCACCGGGCTCAGAGAGACGGCGGTGATGGCGGTGACGGGCAGAATGCCGTTATCATGGTTAAAGCTGCTCTCGTATGCCTTGCAGCAATCGGAAAAGTAGCGGATATAACCCTTCTCAGTCAAAATTTTCAGAAAATTCAGCACATATTCATGCACTTTTCCCCGGAAACAGTCGTCCAGGATGTTGCAGCGCTCCTGCGCACTGAGGTTGGGAGAACGCAGCAGCCGGATAAAATCCGGCTCGGCCCGGAAGGACTGATCGAGAACGGACAGTTCTTCCAGAATGGTGCGGCTTAAGTCCTCTTCCTGTGCCAGAGTGTACAGCGCCTCTCCATAAACACTTCCGACCTGGGTCATACATGATCACCCAATTCGTCGATAAAGCTGTCGATCAGAGCGCTCTGGTCGGCATCATTCAACTGGCGTCCAACGACCTTACCGGCGATGGCCATGGCAAGACCGGAAATCTCGTCCTTGGCATCGTTGAGCGCCTTTTTCTTCTCCATGGCGATGTCGGCATTGGCCTTGTCCATGATGGCGGCGGCATCGGCATTTGCCTTGCGGATGATCTCCTCTTCCCGGGCCTGACCACGCTCCATGGCCTCTTTGACAAGGCGTTCGCTGGTCTGCTGGGCGGAGGAGAGCTTCTGCTGATACTCCGTCTGCATGGCTTCGGCCTGCTGCTGCGCATCGTTTGCAGCGGCATACATGCCGTCAATTTCCGCCTGCCGGTCAGAGATGATCTTCATCACAGGGCCAAACAGAAATTTCTTCGCCACGAAATAGATGGTGAGTGTGTTCAGGAGAATGAACAGCGCAGTCCAGGGATTGACTCCCAAAAATGATTCAAACACTTGCGTTGCTCCTTTCTGTTGGGGTAAAAAGAGCTTACAGCAGGAACAGGATCAGGAAAGCGATGATCAGAGAGTAAATACCGGTGGTCTCTGCGATTGCACAGCCCATGATCATGGTGGAACGCAGAGTACCTGCGGCTTCGGGCTGACGAGCCATGCCGTCCAGAGCGTGCGCGACGGCGTTACCTTCACCGACACCGGGGCCGATTGCGCCGATACCCATACACAGACCGGCACCGATTGCCTTGCCGGCGATTGCGATTGCAGATGCTAAATCCATAAAAAAGTCCTCCTAAAAGTTGTTTATATAAATTTTATGGTTGATGATTTCAGGCTGCCTGGGCGTCCGTTGGCTCGGGCAGGGAACCGGCGATATAGACCATGGTCAGCAGCGTGAACACATAGGCCTGGACAAAGCCGGAGAACAGGTCAAAGTAGCAGGAAAGAACTGCGGGAATGCCGTAGGTCAGGAAGGGGAATTCAGGGAGGATTCCGGTGACATGGAGCAGACCTGAAACGCCGACCACGGCGGAGAGAATGCCAAATACCAGCGCGACGGTCTTGCGGTTCCTCTTCCACAGGAAAATCAGACCAACACCCACAGCAAGCAGAATCACACTGGGAATCCAACCGCTGGCGGTGACCAGATTGAGCACAGCAACGGAAGCAAGACTCAAAGAGGTATAGATGAGGGAGGTAATGACGCCACCGCCGGCCAGATTGCCGAAATGACGGAATGCCATGGACACGGGCTGGGCGATTTCACTGATGATGTTCATGGGAGTCATGACCACGATGGGCTGGGTGAAGCCCTTGAGCCAGCCCACGAAGCCGTTGTGCTTAATATTATTGTACCAGATAATCACGGAAACCATCAGCGCCCAGACCAGCGTACAGCTGAGGTCCGCGGTGGAAGAGCGCAGAAAACCGGTCAGACCAATAAAGGAGCCGCACAGCGAGCTGAGAAAAATGGTGCCGATGAACGGCGTCCAGTGGACATTGTGCGCACCCATGGATTCGATGACCATGTTCTGAAGCATCATGACACCCTTTTCAACCATGACCTGAAGCCCATCGGGACGCTTTTTCAGATTCTTTCCAAGCATGACGCTGAGCGTACACAGGAAAATGGTCACGATCAGGTGTGAAACCGTGGTCTGGGTGATGTTGATACCACCGAAAATGGGGATGGTGAAATAGATAAATGCACCATCAACACTCATATTCATGCTTCACTCCCACCTTTCTTTTTGAAAAATTCTGCGACTGTGAGGATCGGACGGGTAAATGCAAGGGGCAGCACCAGCGCCAGCAGATTGAAAACACCGCTTTTGGCACACAGAACCAGAATCAGAAACAGGACAATCAGCCGCCCAATGTAGGAAATCTGAACCAGCGCCTGACCGCCTTTGACGTTCTGCTTTTCGGCTTTGTCAGACGCGGCCACGACACCAAAAACGAGAACCAGATGATTCAAGGTGGCAATCAGCGCACCCGCAGCGGCGCCATACACCACGCCTGTGTCAAAATAGCCCAGGGCGGCGAAAACGCCAACCATAAGAGCCGACAGAAGAAGCTGCCCGATCAGGACAGGCAGTACCTGAAAGAGAATGTACTTGGGTTTGCTCATGGATACCTCCATTTGTTACGCATGGTCATTAAAGGAAACGGGGGGCGGGTCATTGCCATCGGGCTTGTCCTTTGACATACGATCCATTGCCTTCATGGATACCCGGAAACCGTCAACAGCGCCGGCGATTCCAAGAACGATGCCCAAAAGAATCACCCACATGCCAAGCGCAAACCGTTGGCGCAGCCAGACGGCAAGCAGGATAAACCCGGCAAGCGGCCCTGCAACGGAAATCCCCAATTGGGTCAGCCAAACAAGCAGATTGAGATTTTTCATAAGTCCCTCAATTCACATACTTCCCACAATATTCTCATGCTATTATACCCGACGCAGCGGACAGATGCAAGCTTCATTTCTGAACAAACAATTAAATTTTTTTTAGATAGAGTGCACAAGATCATGAAGAATTTTTAGCGAATCTCACCACAGCCAAAAAAGAAATCAACAGGGTCTTTTCATTTTCCCTGTTTTATTGTAAAATGAACATCAAAGACGATTCCTTATTCTTTGAGACTGGAGCGATTTTGTTGATGCAGCAGGAATTGGAAATTATACAGGGCGTGATCAGCGCGGTTGTTTATCAGAATTATGACAATGGCTATGCGGTGCTGCGTCTTGGCGTGGGCGGCAATCAGCATGTGACCGTGGTGGGAACCATTCCGCTGCCAGCGGTGGGCGAGCGGCTGATGGTCACCGGGAAATGGAGCAACCATTCCAGCTACGGGCGCCAGTTCGAAGCGGAATTCCTGGAGCGCATGATGCCCCAGACCAGCATGGAGATCCTGAGCTATTTGTCCAGCCGCATTATTAAGGGCATCGGCCCCAGAATGGCGGCACGGATTGTGGAGCGCTTCGGCGATGAAACCCTGACGATTCTGGAGCGGGAACCCCTGCGCCTTGCAGAGGTTTCCGGCATTTCCCGGGAAAAGGCGAAGCTCATCGGCGAAGAATTTCAGCAGCGGGTGGGAATGCGCTCGCTCATGGAGTTTTTTGCGCTGCACCATCTGCCTGCGGAGCTGGCCGTGCGTACTTATAAATTGTATGGCGAAACCACGGTGGAGCTATTGTATGACGATCCGTACCTGCTGATGGATGAAGGACTGGATGCACCCTTTGGGGCTGTGGATCGGTTCGCCATTGAGCTGGGTGTGGCAGGAGACGATCCAAGGCGCGTGGAAGCCGGTATTCTTTTTGAGCTGCGCTACAATCTGACCTCCGGCCATTCGTTCCTGCCGGAGGAAAAGCTGATTGCCGCCACGGCACAGCTTCTGAATATTGATACAGAATCGGTATCTGGTGGTGTCCTTCGGCTGCTGGAAGCAGAGCGATTGGTGCGCTCGTTTCTTGCGGGCGTTACGGTCTGTTACCTGCCGGAGCTTTATGAGGCGGAGACCAACTGTACCCGGCGGCTGCTGGAGCTGGCATCCACCCGGTTTCCCGCCCCCGGGAATCTGGAAAAAATGCTGCGCGCCACAGAGCAGGAAAGCGGTATCCGCTATTCCGAGCAGCAGCGTGAAGCCATCCGGGCGGCGGCTGTTTCCGGTGTGCTGCTGATCACCGGCGGCCCCGGTACCGGCAAGACAACGATCCTCAACGGCATCATTTCCGTGCTGGGACAGATGCAGCTGAGCTACCTGCTGGCAGCGCCCACCGGCCGCGCTGCCAAGCGGCTGACGGAGGTCACCGGGGAGGAAGCATCTACCATCCACCGCCTTCTGGAAGCGGGAATCGACCCCAATACGGGGCTGATGGTATTCGCCCGGGATGAGAGCAATCCCCTGAAGGCCGATGCCATTATTATTGATGAGATGTCCATGGTGGATGTGCAGCTGCTGCACAGTCTGTTGCAGGCGATCCCCCAACGTAAACGGCTGATTCTGGTGGGTGATCCCGACCAGCTGCCCCCGGTGGGTCCCGGCTTTCCCTTCAGCGACTGCCTGCGCAGCGCACAGCTGCCCTGTGTCCGGCTGACGGAGATTTTCAGACAGGCACAGGAAAGTCTCATCGTCATGAATGCGCACCGGGTCAATCAGGGTCAAATGCCGGATCTGAAAAATGTGACCAGTGACTTTTTCTTTATGCGCCGCCAGTCGGAGGATGCGGTGCGCCAGACCATCCGGGATCTTTGCACCACAAGACTGCCGAAGAACATGGGCATTCCGGCGGATCAAATTCAGGTTTTGACCCCCACCCGTAAGGGCGGTGTGGGCACATGGAGCCTGAACGGGCTGCTGCAGGATGCACTGAATCCCAAGATGCCCGATAAGAAGGAGCGCCAGTCCGGGGAGTTTACCTTCCGGGAAGGCGACCGGGTCATGCAGATTCGCAATAATTATGATGTTATGTGGAAAAAGTGTGACGGCAGCGCCGTGGGGACAGGCATTTTCAACGGGGATATCGGCATCATTTCACGTATTGACCCGCAGCAGGAGACCATGACTGTGGTGTTTGACGATCGGGTGGCAGATTACGATTTCACCCAGCTGAACGAACTGGAGCCTGCCTATGCCATGACGGTACATAAGAGCCAGGGCAGCGAATACCGCGCCGTGATTCTGGCAGCCTTTTCCGGCTCTCCGTATCTGCTCAGCCGCAGCATTCTCTACACCGCCATTACCCGGGCCCGGGAGCTTCTGATCATCGTGGGCAGGGAAGAGGTGGTGGAGGTCATGACGGAAAACGCAAAAAAGAACCGCCGGTACTCGGGACTGAAGCTGCGGCTGCAGGGAAAGGCTGAATGATGCTGTTTGAATCGGTTTTGAATTTGCTGTTTCCGCCCAAATGTGTTCTGTGCGGAAAAGTGCTGGAAAGGCACGAAACAGATCTGTGCAGAGCCTGCCGGACGGACAGCCCGGTATGTGCGGGGAAGCACAAAAATTTCTCTTTTCTTGACAGTTGGGCTGCGGTCTGGTACTATGAAGAGAACATCCGGGGCAGTCTGCTGCGCTATAAGTTCCACCATGCACGGCATTACGCGCCTACCTACGGCCGGCATCTGGCCATGCGGCTGCAGCAGGAATACCCGGAGGGCTTTGATCTTCTGACGTGGGTGCCCGTCAGTCCCCTGCGTCGCCTCAAAAGAGGCTACGATCAGGTGGAGCTTCTGGCAGAAGCGGTGGGGCGCGAATTGGGGATGACTCCGGTCCGTACCCTGAAGAAGATTCGCCACAACCGTCCCCAGTCCCGCATCGTCGGACAGGCAGAGCGCCGTGCCAATGTGCTGGGCGCCTACAGGGTCACGCTTTCTCAGCAGATTCCGGGAAAACGTGTGCTGCTCCTGGACGATATCGTTACCACCGGTGCCACTGCCGGCGAATGTGCCCGGATGCTGCTGACCGCCGGGGCAAAAGAAGTACACTGCGGCTTCGTCGCCGCAGCCCGCCATTACGAAATGAATTCCAACAGGTGAGAGTATGTTTAGTTTAACTTCCAATGACCTGGGTGTTGACCTGGGTACATCCAACGTTCTGATCTAGGCCGACGGCAAGGGACTGGTTGTCCGGGAGCCCTCCGTGGTTGCGATCGACAAAAATACCGGCAAGATTCTGCAGGTCGGTGCCGCAGCGCGCAGTATGCTGGGCAGAACCCCCGGCAATGTTGTGGCCATGAAGCCCCTGCGCGAGGGAATCATCTCCGACCACGAAATGACCGTCAGTATGCTTCAGGCCATGCTGCGCAGCGCCAATAAGTCCTCCGTGTTCACACCCAAGCCCCGCGTGGTCATTAGTGTTCCCAGCGGCGTGTCGGAGGTGGAGGAGCGCAGTGTCATCAATGCGGCGCTGGAAGCGGGCGCCCGCAGAGTGTTCCTGATTGAAGAGCCCCTGGCAGCCGCGCTGGGCGCGGGTCTGGACATTCAGGGTGCCAAGGGTCATATGGTGGTGGATATCGGCGGCGGCACCACGGATATCGCGGTTCTGAGTATGAACGGCGTTGCGGTATCCTCCTCCCTGAAGGTGGCGGGTGACCATATGGACGATCTGATTGCCCGCTATGTGCGCCGCCAGCACGGTCTGGCCATCGGACAGGTGACCGCCGAAAGCGTAAAGATCCAGATCGGCCGTGTCTACGCAGGCGCCGATGAAGTGAGCATGAATGTCAAAGGACGCGATGTGAAGAACGGCATGCCCAGAGTGGTGACGTTGCTGTCCTCTGAGATTTTTGAGGTGCTGCGCCGCCCTGCCCGCCAGATTGTGGACGAGGTGATGAGCGTACTGGAACAGACCAGCCCGGAGCTTGTCAGCGACATTTCCGAAACGGGCATCACCCTGACCGGCGGCTGCAGTCAGCTGTATGGCTTCGATGCCCTGCTGATGGAGCGTACCGGCATTCCCTGCACCGTGGCAGATGACCCGGAGTTCTGTACCGCCTATGGCTGCGGCAAGAGTCTTGCCTGGATCAACCACATGACGGAGGGCCCCATCAACATCGCCAGAAAGCGCATGATGAAGAGCAATCAATATTGATTATGTTCTGTAATATGAAAACCGCCGGAATTCCGGCGGTTTTTGGTCAGTCGCAGCAAGACGCTGGGTCAGGCGTGCCGTCCCGGCTGCAGGCATTGTCGCAGCCGCGGGGGGTGAACTCGGCGGTGGGGAAGGGAATCCGGCTGAACATTTCACAGGGATCCTCCGCACAGCAGCCGGGGGAGTCGCAGCACTCCTTGGTGGGGATGGAGTAATCCAGCACCGGCACGATCAGCTGTGCATCCCGCTCCAGACGGATGATGGAGAACTGACCCAGGGTGACGAACAGGCGGCGCTGATCCCCGGAGAGCACCAGCTCCTCATCAAACATCTGCCGAACCTGCGTGGGAATCTGAACCACACTGCCGCCGGTGCATTCACAGCTTTCCCGCACCCTGGAGCTGAGTACCATGGGGTCCAGAACCTCCACCACGGCGGTGGGACGGTTGGAATAGCGCTGGGTACGTCCGTCGGGGGCACAGATGCGGGTATCGCTGCGGAAAATGTGGGCACGACTATCCTCTCCGCACAGAACAGCCCGTTTCGAGAAGACGGCAAGACCGCTCAGCGCGGCAGGACGGTGGCTGCCCACAATGGCATCGGCAAGAATCTGATAGTAAAATGTAACGTCGATGCAATAGTGGTTACGGTCGAAGGACACGGGCTCTACCTCAATTGCAGCGTACAGCAGCTCCGCGCAGCGCACCTTTGCGCCGGCACAGGCATCCAGAGCCTCCTGAGAACCGGCGGTTAAGTAAACGCGCAGATCTTCGATGCAGTCCTTGTCGCGGCAGGAATCGGTGATTTTTCGGGTGTGTATGGACATGGCCTGCTGCAGATCCTCCGGATTGCAGCGAAGAGTATCCAGACATTGCTCAGACATGTTGATACCTCCCAATGAAAAATGAGGGCAAGCGAATCGCTCATAGGACAGTTTATGCAAGAAGCAGTCGGAGGTGTCAACGGAAAATCAACGGGCGGCTGTTTTGCACAGCCGCCCAAAAGCGATTACCAGCTGAATTTGTAAATTGTTTCGCTTATGCGGTGCTCAAAGGCTCTGGTGAAGGGCTGAGGCCATTCGGGATGATGGACGGCGTCCGGCGCAAACTGGGTTTCCAGTGCCACACCGCTGCGCCTGCCATAGTGGATACCGCCCTTTCCAACCGCATCCAGAAAGTTGCCGGCATAGAGCTGAATGCCGGGACAGTCGGTATAAACGGACATAGCGCGCCCGGAATCGGGGTCGCGCAGAATGGCGCAGGGATTGCCGCAGACTTCAAAATTATGGTCATAGCCGCCCTGCAGCTTCAGAGATTCATCATCCATCCCAATGTCGCGGCCAATGGGCTTGAAGACCCGGAAATCAAAGGGCGTGCCTTCCACATGGCGCAGCGCTCCTGTGGGGATATTCTCGGCATCGTCGGGATAGAAATGGCAGCCGGGGATCATCAGCTCCTGGTCCATGGCAGCATCGGTATGCTGGTGCCCCTTCAGATTGAAGTAGCCGTGGGTGGTCAGGTTGAACACGGTGTCTTTGTCCGCCACCGCATCAAAAATGATGTGCAGACCGCCCTCCTGATCCAGACGGTAGGTCAGCCGGATGGCGGCATTGCCGGGGAAGCCCTGGTCGCCATCGGGACTTTGGAGGGACAGGGTGATGGAATCCTTCCTATGCTCCTCGACCTTCCAGAAGCGCAGATGGTAGCAATCGGGACCGCTGTGCAGGTTGTTGCGGCCTTCGTTGGGTGTCAGACGGACTTCGGTCTGCCCCAGAAGAAAGGACGCGCCGGCGATGCGGTTGGCATTTCGACCCACAGGGGCACCGATGAAGCCATCTGCACTGTAGTAGCTTTGGGCATCATCAAAACCGAGGACAACATCCGCGGCGCAGCCATTGCGGTCTGGAACCAGCAAAGATACCAGATGGGCGCCGAAATCGCTGACGGTTGCAGTCAGCGCACCACAGGATATGGTGTAAAGTTGAGCCTCCTCACCGGAAGCAAGACGGCCAAAAGATTGTTTCATAGACAACTCCTTTCACTTTTTCGAGCAAACACGCAGGGCAGGGTATTTGCGTTTGTGCGACAATAATAGCATACGGATGAACTGTTTTCAAACCCTTTTTCGTCAAGGGCGGGATTTTGACGGGCATTTTGAAGAACGGTAATGTCCGGAAGAAATCCCGGGAAATCGAAACTTTTTTGCGGTTAGAAATTAATAATCTATATTTTGTGTTTTGCGCTTGACAAAACCACAATATCTAGTATAATAAGTCCTGCAAGAACGCATCTTCACACAGGAGGAACCCATTATGAAGATTATAAAAAGAAACGGCGCTGAAGTGCAATTCGATATTTCCAAGATCGAAATGGCCATTACCAAGGCCAATGCTGCCGCGAATGAGAAATACCGCATGACCCCGCTGCAGATCCAGCGTATCACCGAGCATGTGCTGATCGCCTGTGAGCAGATGGGCCGCAGCCCCTCCGTGGAGGAGATTCAGGACCTGGTTGAAAAGTCCATCATGGCTCATGGCGCCTTTGAAGTGGCAAAGGAGTATATCACCTATCGCTACACCCGTTCCCTGGCCCGTCAGTCAAACACCACGGACGACCGCATCCTGAGCCTGATTGAATCCAACAACGAGGAAGTCAAGCAGGAGAACGCCAATAAGAACCCCACCATCAATGCCGTGCAGCGTGACTATATGGCAGGTGAGGTGTCCAAGGATATTACCAACCGCATTCTGCTGCCCAAGGAGATCGTGGATGCGCACAATCAGGGCATTATCCATTTCCATGACTCCGACTACTTTGCCCAGCATATGCACAACTGCGACCTGGTGAATCTGGACGATATGCTGCAGAACGGCACCGTCATCTCCGGCACCATGATCGAGAAGCCCCATTCCTTCTCCACCGCCTGCAATATCGCCACGCAGATCATCGCCCAGGTGGCATCCAACCAGTATGGCGGTCAGTCCATCAGCCTGACCCACCTGGCACCCTTTGTGCAGGTCAGCCGCGATAAGATCCGCAAAACCGTGGAAAAGGAAATGGAAGTTTTCGGCGTCCAGGTACCGGAAGAAACCATCAGCAAGGTGGTGGAGGACCGGCTGCGCGACGAAGTCCGCCGCGGTGTTCAGACCATCCAGTATCAGGTGGTTACCCTCATGACCACCAACGGACAGGCACCCTTCATTACCGTGTTCATGTATCTGAACGAGGCCAGAAATGAGCAGGAGAAGAAGGATCTGGCCATGATCATCGAGGAGACCCTGCGTCAGCGCTATGAAGGCGTCAAGAACGAAAAGGGCGTCTGGATCACACCTGCGTTCCCCAAGCTGATCTACGTTCTGGAAGAGGACAATGTCCGGGAAGGCACACCCTACTGGTATCTGACCAGACTGGCCGCCGAGTGTACGGCCAAGCGCCTGGTTCCCGACTATATCTCCGAGAAGAAAATGCTGGAGCTGAAGGGCGATGTGTACGTCTGTATGGGCTGCCGCTCCTTCCTGACGCCCGACCGCTTCACCGATGCGGGCGTGGGCAATATCGCCAATGCCGGCAATTACGAGCCGGGCAAGCATAAGTACTACGGCCGCTTCAATCAGGGTGTCGTGACCCTCAATCTGCCGGATATCGCGCTGTCCTCCGGCCGCGATGTGAACAAGTTCTGGGAGATTTTCTGGGAGCGCATGGAGCTGTGCCATCGTGCGCTGCTGTGTCGCCACGAGCGTCTGAAGGGCACCCTGTCCGACGCTGCCCCCATCCTGTGGCAGTACGGCGCGCTGGCACGTCTGGAGAAGGGCGAGCCCATCGACAGACTGCTTTTTGACGGCTATTCCACCATTTCTCTGGGCGACGCGGGTCTGTATGAGTGCGTCAAGTATATGACCGGCAAGTCCCACACGGACCCCGAGGCAACGCCCTTTGCCCTGCAGATCATGGAGGCTCTGAACGAAGGCTGCAGAAAGTGGAAGGCGGAGTCCAATATCGACTTCTCCCTGTACGGCACCCCTCTGGAGTCCACCACCTACAAGTTTGCCAAGTGCCTGCAGAACCGCTTCGGTATCATCCCCGGCATCACCGACAAGAATTACATCACCAACTCCTATCACGTCCATGTCAGTGAGGAGATCAATGCCTTCGCGAAGCTGGGCTTCGAGGCGCAGTTCCAGCATCTGTCTCCCGGCGGCGCGATTTCCTATGTGGAAGTGCCCAATATGCAGCAGAACATCGACGCGGTTCTGGAAGTGATGCAGTTTATTTACGACAACATCATCTACGCGGAGCTGAATACCAAGTCCGACTACTGCCAGTGCTGCGGCTTCGACGGCGAGATCGAGATTCAGGAAGACGATGGCAAGCTGATCTGGAAGTGCCCCCAGTGCGGCAATACCGACCAGAGCAAGATGAACGTTGCCCGCCGTACCTGTGGCTACATCGGCACCCAGTATTGGAATCAGGGCAGAACCCAGGAGATCAAGGACAGAGTCCT
This sequence comes from Bacillota bacterium, assembly GCA_029098045.1. Lineage (GTDB taxonomy): Bacteria > Bacillota > Clostridia > Oscillospirales > Oscillospiraceae > Faecousia. The sequence goes on along the minus strand of JAQXNO010000005.1, from coordinate 29,897 downwards.
GCATCTGTAACAGAATCAAAAGAACCTGCTGCAGGAAAAGGCTTGCAGCAGGTTCCTTTTATTTCTTGGCCGGAAGCTTCTGGATCAGGCCGATGATCTGCCCCGACAGGATCACCGTCAGCAGAGAATACGCAATCCGCCGGACGGGGATGTAGGAAAGCGACAGCACAAGCACCACAAGATCGCTGACCAGATAGATCCGCTCCACAGGCCAGCGGAACAGATGGTGGAAGCTCATGGCCAGTGCATCGTCCCCGGAGGTGGCGCCGCCGGCGCGGACACAAAGACCGGCACCGATGCCGATGAACAGGGCGCCCAGCACGGAAGCCAGCAGGGGATACGCACCGATTTGAGGCCACAGGGGCGGAAACAGCTCGCAGACGCCGTAGCTTGCGGAATAAAAGCAGACGGAAAGCAGCGAATAGCCGATGAATTCTCTGCCAAGCGTTCTCCAGCCCAGCAGGTAGCAGGCGAGGTTCAGCACCAGACTGCTGATCGCGGGGGAGATTCGGAACCAGTGCTGGATCAGAAGCGTCAGCCCGAAAATGCCGCCCTCCGTCACGTTTGAGAGAGCGTGGATGTTATAAATGCCCATGGCCTGAATGATACTGCCGAGAAGCAGGATCAGACAGTTGGACAGCTTCAGTTTGGGAAACATATTAGAACTCCTTGCTGTGATAATAAATGCGGCGATTCGCCTCCAAACCCGGTGCTTCGGGGTCACTTTCGCAAAAAAGACCGTAGAGGTCGCCGATCTGCCGCTCTTTGGCGCCGTAGTCAGTGGGCGGAATCTCACCCGCATTGAGAAATGTGCCGGTTTGGCGGGCAGCCTTCAGGACACTGCGGCCCCGCTCGCTCAGTGCCAGAACCCGGGTATAGGGAGCGGCCGCACACAGCTCCTGCGCCGTGATGCCCAGAAACCCACACAGGATCATACGGTCAATCCGCGTGCGGGTGTAGCGCTTGGACTTTGTGGCGGCAATGATGTCCGCCAGTGTCCCTTCCTTGCGGCTGGCATGCATGAGCTTTCGCCAGAGCCCTTCACTGCCGTGGGGCAGCATTTCAAACTCCGCATCCGTCATGGTCCGCAGCTTCGAAAGGATCGCCCGTTCACCGGCACGGACGGTGTGCAGCGGCGCGTTTGCAAAAACTTCCCGGGCACCGTCGGGCACAAGGGACTGATAATCCCCGCCTTCCAGCAGAAGTCTGCGCACAGCAGTGGCGGAAGGGTTTTCAAAATCGGGAAGGTCGTTGTGATAGCTGCCGCCCCGGTGAATGGGCAGCGGCTTCATGGTGCAACCCTGACGAATGATGGCTTTGCAGTATTCCACACCGAGGATGTTGTTGGGGCTGCCCAGAATACCGGCATCCACCTCCAATTCCTCCAGCGCAGCCTGACGGGCCGCAGGAAAGGACTTTCCCGTGTCCAGATGATGGCGGAGCAGGGGAGGGAAGTCCGGGGACAGCAGGGCTGTGGCGGTTCGGATCAATGTGCTTTCGTCAGCGGATTCCGTGCCGAAGCAAAGCTCGTCGCAGAAGCCGCTCAGGATCTTCACACCGCCGGCGGCAAAGCCCTCCGCCGAGGAAAGGACACAGGTGATGGGCAGCTCCAGCACCAGATCCGCGCCGCAGCGCACCGCGGCGGATGCACGGAGGGATTTGTCGATGATGGCAGGGCTGCCCCTCTGAACGAAATTGCCGCTCATGAGACAGACGATGGCAGTATCCTGCCCCAGCAGACTGCGAATTGCGTCAAATTGCTTCACATGACCCTTATGCAATGGGTTATATTCACAGATAACACCGACCGTTTTCAAAAAACTCCCTCCTTTTTCAAATTTTTTCTGTTCAGGGGTTGAGAAATTCAGAAAAATCAAATATAATAACAGAAGCTTCTGCTATCATATCATAAGTCACCAAAATTAACAATATTTTTAGGAGGCAGATTCCAATGAACATTTTGATCATCAACGCCGGTTCTTCTTCTCTGAAGTATCAGCTGATGGATCCCGAGACCGGCGTTGTATCCGCCAAGGGTCTGTGTGAGCGTATCGGCATTGACGGCCGTCTGAACCACAATGCCAACGGCCAGAAGATTGTCAGGGATATCCCCATGCCCACCCATTCCGAAGCAATCGCCGCAACGCTGGACATTCTGGTTGACCCTGTGAACGGTGTCATCAAGTCCACCGATGAGATCGACGCGGTCGGTCACCGTGTTCTGCACGGCGGCATGGAATTCTTCGATTCCTGCATCATCAATGACGAAGTCATCAAGGCCATCGAGAAGTGCATTCCCCTGGGCCCCCTGCATAACCCCGCAAACCTGATGGGCATCCGTGCCTGCCAGGCTGTTATGCCCACCACGCCCCAGGTCGCTGTGTTCGATACCGCATTCCACAGGACCATGCCCCCCAAGGCTTACCGTTATGCCATCCCCACGGAGTACTACGAGAATGACTCCATCCGCCGCTACGGCTTCCATGGCACTTCCCACAAGTATGTTGCCAAGCGTACCGCAGAGCTGATCGGCAGAAAGCAGTTCAAGATGGTCAACTGCCATCTGGGCAACGGCTCTTCCATGTCCGCTGTGAAGGACGGCAAGTGCCAGGATACCACCATGGGTCTGACGCCTCTGGCCGGTGTTCCCATGGGCACCCGCTCCGGTGATATCGACCCCGCCGTTGTGCAGTTTTTGTGCAACAAGTACGGCTACAGCGTGGACGAGTGCCTGAACATCCTGAACAAGAAGTCCGGTGTTCTGGCTATCTCCGGTGTTTCCTCCGACTTCCGCGACCTGGAAAGCGGCGCGGCAGAGGGCAATGCCGATTGCGCGCTGGCACGTGACAAGTTCTGCTACGAGGTTGCCAAGTTCGTTGGCGCCTATGCCGCCGCACTGAACGGCATTGATGTTCTGACCTTCACCGCAGGCGTGGGTGAGAACGACTGCAACGTCCGTGCAGCCGTTTGTGAGTATCTGGGCTTCATGGGTGTGAAGATCGATCCCGAACTGAACAAGAATCGCGGCAAGGAAATCAAGATTTCCACCGACGATTCCAAGGTTGAGGTGTGGATCGTTCCCACCAACGAAGAGCTGATGATCGCACAGGATACCGCTGAGCTGGTCAACGCGGCAAAGTAAAGAATCCCTAAAATCGGAGCCGCCGCGCATTTGCGGCGGCTCTTTTCCGCAAAAGGAGTTATGAAAATGAAAACAGTGACCGAACGGTTCTTGAAATATGTATCTTTCGATACCATGAGCGATGAATTCTCCGATACCTGCCCTTCCACCCGGAAGCAAAAGCTGCTTGGTGCGGCGCTGGTGGAGGAAATGAAGGAAATCGGCATTTGTGACGCCTTTATGGATGAAAATGGCTATGTCTACGGCACAGTGCCCGGTGATCCCCGGCTGCCCACCATCGGTCTGATTGCCCATATGGACACCTCCCCCGATGCTTCCGGGGCCAACATCAAGGCAAAGATCGTAGAATACCGGGGCGGTGATGTGTGCCTGAATGAGGAAAAGGGCATCTTCCTGCGGCAGTCCGACTATCCCAGCCTGAAAAATCACTGCGGCAAACACCTGATCGTCACCGACGGCACCACGCTTCTGGGGGCGGACGATAAGGCCGGCATTGCGGAAATTATGGCCGCCGCAGAATTTTTGATGACCACCAGAATGCGCCACGCTACCATCAGAATCGGCTTCACGCCCGATGAAGAGATCGGCCGCGGTGCGGACAGATTTGATGTCAGGGGCTTTGGGGCGGATTATGCCTATACCGCGGACGGCGGCCCCATCGGGGAAATTGAGTACGAGAACTTCAACGCAGCCGGGGCGAAGGCGGTGTTTCGCGGTCTGAACATCCATCCGGGCTCTGCCAAGGATAAGATGGTCAACTCCCAGTATATTGCCATGGAGTATCAGAGCCTGCTGCCGAACGCCCAGAAGCCGGAGCATACGGACGGCTACGAGGGCTTTATCCATTTGACCGACATGGCGGGGGAAGTGGAGCAGTCCACACTGCGCTGGATCATCCGCGATCATGACATGGATAAATTTCAGGAGAAGAAAGCGGTCATGGCTGCGGCTGCCGATTTTATCAACAAAAAGTACGGCGAAGGCACCGTGGAGCTGACGATCCGCGACAGCTATTATAACATGAAAAAGTGCATCGAGCCCTGTATGTACGTGGTGGAGCGGGCAAAGAAGGCCATGGAAGCCGTGGGTATGAACCCTGTGGAAGTACCCATTCGCGGCGGCACAGATGGTGCGCGGCTTTCCTATGAAGGACTGCCCTGCCCGAATCTGTGTACCGGCGGCGAAAACTACCACGGACGCTTTGAGTTCATCCCCGTGGAGGATATGGAGCTGTGCGTGAAGATGCTGATTCAGATTGCCACAGATCTGTGACACAAATACGCAAAAACCGGGATGGTGCAGGCCATCCCGGTTTTGCAGATGTGCGTTTGGATTACTCGGCGAAGTCCTCATCGACAGCCACAGGCTCGTTGTCCGCGATGACGACCTCCTCCACGGGAGCTTCTTCAGCGGGGGCTTCTTCTGCGGGGACTTCCTCAGCAGGGGCTTCTTCTGCGGGAGCTTCTGTATCGGACTCACTCTCGCAGGCGCACTTGCATGCCTCGGAGCAGCAGGGGCAGGAAGCCATAATCTTCTTGGCCCAGGCGACGATCTTATCACCGTAGGTGGCGATGACATAGACTGCACCGGCGATTGCGGCCAGAGCGCTCAGGACTTTCAGAATGGTTTTCATAGAAACAACCTCCATAATCAAATATTACTGCTAACATTATAACCAACAGCAGAGGAAAATGCAATGATATTTTGCACGAAAAAGGTAAGTTTTAGAAAAATTACGCGTATCCGTACATTCCGCGGACGCTGACCTCTCCGGAATTGACGAACGCCTCCTGACCATCGGAAAACCGCACCAGCAGTGCGCCCGATTCGTCGATGTCCAGCGCTGTTCCGCAGCGGATCTCGTCACCGCGTATCACCGATACTTCCTGCCCGAGGGTGATGCAGTCCCGGCGGTATTGCTCCATGATACGCGCCTTTTCGGTCAGAAGCTGTGCATCCATCCGGTAAAGGGCATCCATCATGGCGGCGGCAACCCGGATACGGTCAATTTCCTTTCCCGTGACCGAGCAGAGCGAACCGGCAACATGGCGGAGTTCCTCCGGGAAATCGGACTGCTGCTGACAGCAGTTGATGCCAATGCCTACCACAGCAAAATCAACCATCCCCTGGCTGTCAAAGCCTAATTCCGTCAAAACACCTGCGATCTTGCGCTTTTGAACCACAAGATCGTTGATCCACTTGATACCCGGACGAAATCCGACGGCGGATTCCGCCGCATCGCACAGAGCAACTGCCGCTGCACAGGTCAGGTGCATCAGCGCCTGAGGCGCACAGTGCGGCCTGAGGATCACACTCATGTAGATGCCGACACCTCCGGGGGAATGAAAGCTGCGCCCCATGCGTCCGCGGCCGCCGGTCTGGCGGTCGGCGATGAGCACGGTGCCGTGAGGCGCTCCCTGCCGTGCCAGCTCCCGGGCACGGGTGTTGGTAGAGTCAATGCAGGGAAACCATAGAAGAGAATCCTGCCATGGGCAGGATTCCTTCAGAGCACGAATGATATGTTCTTTCATCTTTACGGAACGTCCTGTACGATTTCTTCCGGCGGCTGATCCAGAACCTCGGGATTGCGCAGCAGCCGGCGATAGTACTTGAAGAAGGTTGCGTAATAGTAACCGTCCGCAATACGTTCGTCCAACGTGAACTTGCAGTCGATGTACTTTCTCTGAACCACACTGCCATCCTCCTGAAGCTCCAGAGCTTTACGCTTGCAGCCGAAGGCGGCAAATACGGGCAGGTTGCCAAAGTCATACAGATGGTGGTAGACGGGGCGGATGCCCAACGAACCCATGGAGGTAAAAAACAGACTGCCGTGGAAGGGGCTCAGCTCCAGCAGGAATCCGGGCACCAGTCCGAAATAGTCCAGCAGCTTCAGCAGCCACACGGTGAACTTCAGCACCACACTGGGCACCAGATTCAGATACTGAACCAGGTTATCCAGCCCGGAATCCAGCTCCTGCGTGGACTTGACCTCTTCAATGGCGGCATTCAGCTTGTGATACACATCCGCAGCGGTGTCCCCGGGCGTCAGGTGTACCTTGACCGTTGTGTCGGGGGAGTCCATAGACATTTCTTTCTTGACGGTCATGCAGTACTGAATGTCGCTGCCATGGGAATAGATTTTCTGACCGGAGATGAAGCGGTTCAGCTGGGGATACTTGGCAACGCCCCTGACATAGGCGGCGAGCAGAACATGGAGAATACCAAAATCGGTCAGACCCTCACGGCGCTTCTGACGGATATAGCGTTCCACAGGGGTGATCTCGAAGGACTCGTCAAACAGGTTGGAACAGGTGTTGCGTTCCACCTGAAAATAAGCGCTGATCTGTTCCATGGGCGCCAGGGTGCGGATGCGGCGGCCGTCAATTCGGTCACCCCAGGTGGGATGATAGGCACCGTCGGTATGAATCCGCAGGGCAAAAATCAGCAGGAAGACACCCGACAGCATCAGAAGATCCGGCAACGCGGGGATGAGGCTGCTGATTTGTCCGGCCATCAGGGCATCGCGGTAGAAATACAGGATGAATACAATGGGGGACAGAACCAGCGGAACCAACAGGAAAATGCCGCGCTTTCGATGGCCGGCTGTGATATCTGTGTACATGAATGCAAAGAAGAACAGCGCGACCCAGAACAGCCAGACACCTATCCTGTTTTCGATGTTATTGCGAATCCAGATGGCGGAATAGAGGGATGCCATCCAAACCGGAATGGCTGTTTTGTAGAACATCTCCTTGCCATTTAAGATTGCGATGAGCACATACAGCAGGCAGGCTGCGATTGGCAGAACGATTTGGCTCCACGCTCCGACTCCTTCCACGCCGGAAAAGATAACAATGCGGGCCACTGCCGAGCCGACCAGACAAAGTGCCATCAGCCATGTCAGCGGGTTTTTTCTGCTGACGTAAAGACTCACTTTTCTTTCCATAACGGTGCCATTATAACAGATGTTTTGCACTATGGCAATATTTGATTTGGTCAACAAATATGAAAAAAGCGGTCAGTGCGACCGCTTTTGGGATGATTCGACAGCCTCTTTCAGCGCTGCGATGTAGCCGGGCGCAGTGCCGCAGCAGCCGCCGAGAACTTGCGCGCCGCTGGCATGGCAGTCTCTGAGGATGGAGGCAAATTCCCGGGGGGTCTGGGGATAATCGGGGATGCCGTCGGCGCCGATCACAGGTACACCGGCATTGGGTTTACAGATCAGCGGACCTTTCACGCTGCGCCGCAGCTTGCTGACAAGGTGGGGGGTCATCATATCCGCAGCCACACAGTTAAACCCCACCGCAGCGGCGCCTGCTTCTTCCAGACTGCGCAGCACGGGCCCCGCGTCACGGCCGGAGAAAAGCGAACCGTCGGGCTGCATGGTGAAGGTGTACATACTGGCACCTGCCCCCTCCAGCTCCGCGGCACAGAGAATGGCTTCCGCCTCCTGGGGGTAGAGGAGGGTTTCACCCACCAGCAGATCCGCGCCGCCGTCAATCAGCCCATGGATCTGCCGGCGATAGTTTTCCACCAGCAGATCAAAACAGGCGTCATCCCAGCTGTCGCAGAAGGTGGCAAGGGTGGTCAGATCACCTGCAATCAGACAGCCGGGGGCGGCGGAGCGGCTGAGCGCCACAAGCTGAGCGTTGACGGCTTCCGTGCGGCTCTGAAGTCCCACCCGCTCCAATGCGATGGGCTGTGCCTGAAAGGTGGGCGCATAGATGATGTGGGAGCCCGCCTCGGCGTAAGATCGCTGCAGGCTGACCAATGCCTCGGGATGGCTCAGCACCCAGCTTTCCGTGCAGCAGCCCTTGGGCATACCGCACCGCTGCAGATTGGAGCCGGTGGCGCCGTCCAGCAGCAAGGGGGCGTCCTTTACGAGATTCTGAAATTCTTCTTTGGTGAGCATGGCGTTACCTCACAAATATGTTTTCCGGTATTATATGCCAAATCCCAAAAGAATGCAAGAAGGATTGACCTTTTGTATTTCTTTTGCTAGAATAGGGAAGATTTATGAAAAGGGAGCGTGAAGCTATGAAAAAATCCATTCTGAGAGAATACGCAAACCTGATTGTCCGCTGCGGCCTGAATGTGCAGAAAGGGCAGGAGGTGTTGATCTATACCGGCATTGAACAGCCTGAGTTTGTGCAGATGGTTGTGGAGTGCTGCTACAAGGCCAAGGCCAAGGAGGTCACCGTCCACTGGAGCTACCAGCCTCTGGAAAAAATCCACACCCGCTATCAGACCGTCAAAACCATGGGTGAGGTGAAGGAATGGGAGAAGGCACGCCAGCAGCACTACTGCGACGCGCTGCCTGCCCGCCTGTATCTGACTTCCGAAGACCCCGACGGTCTGAAGGGCATGAATATGGAAAAGATTGCCAAGGCGCGGAAGCTTTCCTATCCTATTTTGAAGCCCTATGCGGATGCCCGGGAGGGGAAACAGCAGTGGTGCATCGCCGCCGTACCCGGCGCGGCATGGGCAAAGAAGGTGTTCCCCGGCCTGCGTACCGCCGCGGCAATTGAAAAACTGTGGGAAGCGATTCTCTTTGCATCCCGTGTAAGCGACGATGCAATGGCTGCCTGGAAAGCACACAATGATAACCTTGCCAGACGATGCCAGTACCTGAACAGCCTTGGAATCAGGCAGCTGCACTATACCGCGGACAACGGTACCGATCTGACGGTGGGCATGATTCCCGAGGCACAGTTCTGCGGCGGCGGAGAGGTTTCCCACCAGGGCATTTTCTTCAATCCCAATATTCCCACGGAGGAATGCTTTATCAGCCCCATGCGCGGCAAGGCAGACGGTATCGTCTATGCCACCAAGCCCCTGTCCTATCAGGGACAGCTGATCGACGGCTTCTTTATGCGCTTTGAAAACGGCAAGGTGGTGGAAGCCGGAGCGAAGCAGGGCGAGGCACTGCTGAACACCATGCTGGATATGGATGAAGGCGCCCGTTATCTGGGTGAATGCGCGCTGGTTCCCCAGCAAAGCCCCATCTGCCAGAGCGGTCTTCTGTTCTACAATACGCTCTTTGACGAAAATGCCGCCTGCCATCTGGCGGTGGGCATGGGCTTTGCCGACACCATCCGGGATCATCACAACAAGACCTTGGAAGAGTGCCGCGCGCTGGGTGTCAACGATTCCATGATCCACGAGGATTTCATGATCGGCTGCGACAGCATGAACATCGATGCCATCTGTGAGGATGGCGCAGTGGTGCCCGTTTTCCGCAGCGGCAACTGGGCATTCTAAAAAACTTTCGTAAAAGCGAAAAAAACACTTGCATTTCGCACGAGTGTATGATAGTATATTCGAGCGATTGAAATTGCTGGGGTTTTTATGCCCTTTAACTGATAAGAAAGAGGTGAACGAAATGAAGGAAGGTATCCATCCCAAGTACGAACAGACCACGATCCGCTGCAACTGTGGTAACGTCTTTACTACCGGCTCCACCAAGAAGGAGATTCGTGTTGAGATCTGCTCCAAGTGCCACCCTTTCTATACCGGCAAGCAGAAGCTGGTTGACACCGGTGGACGTGTTGATCGCTTCAACAAGCGTTTTGGCCTGAAGTAAGACAAAGAAATCCGCATCACGGAAAGCGTGGTGCGGTTTTTTTGTGTTTTTTTGACCAAATCACTTCCTGCACCGGGCTTGATGTGGTATAATAATCAAAACGGAGGATAATCGATCTATGGAAATGAATTTGGAAAATGCTGTGCAGGAGCGGGCGGTGCTGGTTGGCCTCAATGCCGATTGCTTTACGAAGGAACAGACGGCCACGGACGAAACGCTGGAAGAGCTGGAAGCGCTTCTGGAAACCGCGGGCGGCTTCTGCACGGGCAAAATTTTGCAGAACCGGCACACCCCCGATTCCCACAGCTTCATCGGAGAGGGAAAGGCGCAGGAAGTGAAAATGCTGGTGGAGTTCACACAGTCCACCATGGTGGTATTCGATAACGAGCTTTCTCCCGGCAATATCCGGGCGCTGGAAGAGATCATCGGCGTGACGGTTCTGGATCGCAGCGCGCTGATTCTGGATATTTTTGCCCAGCGGGCCAAAACCAGAGAGGGCAGATTGCAGGTAGAGCTTGCCCAGTACAAGTACCTGCTGCCCCGGCTGGCCGGCATGGGTCTGAGCCTGAGCCGTCAGGGCGGCGGCATCGGCACCCGTGGCCCCGGTGAAACAAAGCTGGAATCCGACCGCCGTCACATCCGCGAGCGGATCGACCGGCTGCAGTCGGAGCTGGAACAGGTGCGCAAGGTGCGTTCCGTTCAGAGGGAACGGAGAATGAAAAATTCTGTGCCGGTGGTGGCCATTGTGGGCTATACCAACGCGGGTAAGTCCACGCTGCTCAACCAGTTGACCGGTGCGGGAATTCCCGCCAACAACCGGCTGTTTGACACCCTGGATACCACATCCCGCCAGCTGAAGGTATCCGACAATCTGGACGTGATTCTCTCCGACACCGTGGGCTTCATTGCAAAGCTCCCCCATCATCTGGTGGATGCCTTCCGCGCCACATTGGAGGAACTGGAATACGCCGATCTTTTGCTGCATGTGATCGACGCTTCCGATGGGCACAGGGAGGAGCATATCGAAGTGGTGGAGAAGCTGATTACAAAGCTTGCAAAGCCCGGTGTGCCGGTGCTGCGCTGCTATAATAAGGCAGACCTGGTCAGCCGGGAGGAAATTCCCGTCGGTGAGAATGTGGTTGCCATCTCGGCCAGACAGGGAAGAGGTATGGAAAACCTTCTTGCGGCCATCGAGCGGGCACTGGGACAGGCGCGGCATCATGTGATTGTGCGCCTTCCCTACGCCATGGGCGGCCTTGTGGAGACACTTCACAACAATGCACAGGTTAAAAATACGGAATACACCGGGGAAGGTATTGAGATCGAAGCGATTCTGGATGATATTCTGTACGGACGGGTACGGGATTACGTCATAAGGGAAGTGTAATTTTGGACGAGTATCTGGTGCCGACGGACTTCGGCGAGGATGAATTTACAGAGAAAAAATCCCGTTTCATCGGCAGGCTCTGGCCGGTGGAAACGGAAGAAGCGGCACTGGAAAAAATCCAGCAGATGAAAAAACAGCATTACGATGCCACCCACAACTGCTGGGCCTATATCATCCGCGACGGCGCGGTGCGTTTTTCCGACGACGGCGAGCCCGGCGGCACCGCCGGAATGCCCATGCTGCAGGTGCTGCAGCGGGAGGGGCTTTTCAACTGCGTGTGCGTGGTGACCCGCTATTTCGGAGGCATTCTGCTGGGCGCGGGGGGGCTGGTGCGGGCCTATACCAAAGGCGCGAAGATTGCCGTGGATGCAGCAGGAAAGAGCATGAAGCGGGTCTGGACGGTTCTGTATGTGCCATGCCCCTATTCATACTACGAGCGTGTGAAACTGGAGGTTGCCGCCTTCGGCGGCATCATCCGGGACACCCAGTTCGGTGCGGAAGTGGAGCTGGAGCTGCTGTTCCCCGAAGCACAGACCCAGCCCTTCCTTGACCGGCTGACGGACATGAGCGCTGCCACCGTGGAGGGCATGGAAACCGGCAGGGAGTACCGGGCATTTCCAATCAATACCAACGGATAAAGGAGAGAGATTATGACGGTACGGGAAGAACTGGAACGACAGGAGCATAAGAGACTGAATCCTCTGGCATCCTTTGCCGACTGCAGCAAGGGGCGTCCCCGGTTTGAGGCGGACAGGGAGGATGATATGCGAACCTGCTATCAGCGGGACATCGACCGCATTGTACACAGCAAATCCTTCCGCCGACTGATGCACAAGACCCAGGTTTTTCTGCAGCCGGAGGGCGACCACTACCGTACCCGCATGACCCATACGCTGGAGGTGACCCGCATTGCCAGAACCATCACCCGGTCACTGGGTCTGAACGAAGATCTGGCAGAAGCCATTGGCATGGGTCATGATCTGGGACATACCCCCTTTGGCCATGCGGGCGAGGATGCCTTAAGCCGCTGCATGGGCAAGCCCTTCCGGCACAACGAGCAGAGCCTGCGGGTGGTGGACGTGCTGGAACGGGATGGCTGCGGCCTGAACCTGACCCATGAGGTCAGAAACGGAATCCTCTGCCACACGGCAGACCCCTGGCCCAATACGCTGGAGGGTATGGTGGTGCGCCGCAGCGACCAGATTGCCTATGTCAATCACGATATCGACGATGCCATCCGGGCGGGCATTCTGACCAACGACGACATTCCGGCGGCCATCACGGATGTGCTGGGTCATTCACATTCCGCCCGCATCAACACCCTTGTGCTGGATGCAATCCGTACCTCCCGGGAGGCGGGCACCGTGACACTGTCGCCCAATGTGGACAAGGCACTGCGGGATCTGCGCAGCTTTATGTTTGAACGGGTCTACCGCAACCCGGTTGCAAAGGGACAGGAGAGCAAGGCAAAGGATATGCTTCAGCGCCTGTTCGAGTACTACATCAAACACCCCGAGTGCCTGCCCGAGGATTTTCAGCCCCAGCTGAGCTTTGACGGTATGGAGCGGACGGTCTGCGACTATATTGCCGGCATGACCGACAACTACGCTGTGGATAAATTTGAAGAGATTTTTATTCCCGCAGGGTGGAATGTTCGGGGATAATGTGATATAATAAAAGCCAATTTTTTTGAAAGGAGGCAAGCGCTATGGCATTTCCCCCCTCATTTCTGGACGAACTGATTGCAAGAAATCCCATCGAAGATGTGGTTGGGCAGTACGTGAGTCTCAAGCGCTCCGGTTCCAATCTTTTTGGGCTGTGCCCGTTCCATGGCGAGAAGACTGCCTCCTTCTCCGTCTCCCCGGATAAGGGCATCTACTACTGCTTCGGCTGCCATAAGGGCGGCGGTGCGATCAACTTCATGATGGAAGTGGAAGGCCTCAGCTATCCCGACGCCGTTCGCGCCCTTGCCAAACGAGCCGGGATGGAAGTGCCGGAGGATGAGCAGTACCAGTCCCGCTACCGTCAGCAGGAACGGCTCTGGGCGCTGCATAAGGAGGCGGCACGCTTCTTCCACAGCCAGCTCTATGCCCCTGTGGGCAAGGAGGCTCTGGAGTATGCCTTCGGCCGCGGTATGTCGAAATCCATTCTCACCACCTTTGGTGTGGGCTACGCGCCGGACAGCTGGGATGCACTGGTCAAGGCCATGAAGGCCAAGGGCTACACCGAGGAAGAGCTGAAAGAATCGGGGCTTGTGTCCATATCCCAGAAGAACGGCAATATTTTTGACCGGTTCCGGGATCGCCTGATGTTTCCCATCATCGACGTCCGGGGCAATGTGATCGGCTTTGGCGGCCGTATTATCAAAAAGGATTCGGATGCTGCCAAGTACTTAAATTCTCCGGAGACCCTGATTTTCAACAAACGGAAGAATCTGTTCGGTCTGAATCTTGCGAAGAAGAGCAAGGCGGGGTCACTGATTCTGGTGGAGGGCAACATTGATGTGGTGTCGCTGCATCAGTACGGATTTGACAATGCCATCGCATCCCTCGGCACCAGCCTGACGGAAGAACAGGCGACGCTGATGAGCCGCTATACCGATCAGATCATTCTGATCTACGACGGCGACAAGGCGGGACAGAATGCCACCCAGCGGGCGATCCCGATTCTGGAAAAGGCCGGTATGCAGGTGAAGGTTCTCCAACTGAAGGACGCCAAGGACCCGGACGAATTTTTGAAAAAGTTCGGTGCGGATCGGTTCCGGCTGCTGCTGGAGGAATCCTCCAACCGTGTGGAATATCAGCTGGAAGCCATTCGGAAGAAATATGATCTGGGGGAAGATGACCAGCGGGTCAAGTTCATCGCGGAAGCGGCGGAGTTCTTAAGCACCCTGGGCAGCGCCGTTCAGCGGGAGGTCTATGGGCACCGGGCGGCGGACGAAGCGAAGATCAGCTATGATGCCATGAAGTTGGAGGTCAACAAGGCCTTCAAGCGGCGCATGGCACGGGAGCGCAAAAAGCAGGAGAAGATCGATCTGGCGCCTGCACAGGCACTGCAGCCCAAATCCCGCTCCATCCGCTATGACAATGTAAAATCTGCCATGGCGGAGGAAACCGTTCTTGCCATGGCACTGAAAGACCCGGCATTGCTGGATACGGCGAAAAATTTGAGCGCGGAGGAATTTTCCAGCCCACTTCTGGGAAGTGTTTATGCACAGCTGCGCCGCCGCCACGAGCAGGGACTGGATGTGTCCCTTGCCGTGCTGGAGAACCTGAGCGGCGAGGAGATGTCCCACATTACGGGTATTTATCAGCGCCAGACGGGCCCGGTCAACGAAAACGCGTTTTCAGACTGCGTCCGCACCATTCAGAGCGAACATCGTGCATCCAGCGTCAACTCCGAGGATGACCTGATGGCAATTCGCAATGCATTACAGGGAAGAAAAGGAATTCATACATGAATACAGCCCCCGAGGGAAAGGAACTGAATATGCCTCCTTCTTCAGGCGAGGATGATATGCGCCAGTACCTGAGCGAAATTCAGGGCTATCCGCTGCTGCGCCCGGAGGCGGAGCGGGAATTGGCGCGGCGCTGCGCCGAGGCAGACGAAGAAGCCATTCGCCTGATGGTCAACTCCAACCTGCGGCTGGTGGTGTCCGTTGCAAGGGAATACGCGGGACGTGGTGTGCCGCTGCTGGATTTGATTCAGGAGGGCTCCATTGGCCTGCTGGCTGCGGCAAAGAAGTTTGACTACACAATGGACTGCCGTTTTTCTACTTACGCCACGAAATGGATTCGTCAGGGTGTGTGCCGCAGCCTGTACAACCACGGCGCGCTGATTCGTGTTCCGGTTCACACGGCCGAGCGCATTCGCAGGGTGGAGCAGATACGCGCTCAGCTGCTTCAGGAAACCGGCGAAGAACCTACGATTTCTCAGATCGCGCAGCGCTGCGGCATCCCGGAGGACAAGGTGCGAAGCCTCATCCGGCAAAATCCCCGGATCTGTTCGCTGGATGCGCCTGCGGGGGGCGAGGAGGGGACACTGGGCATCCTTCTGGAGGACAGCCAGTCCCGCAGACCCTATGAAGAGCTGGTGCATGAAGAACTGGTGCAGACCATGGACAAACTGCTGGCGGCTTTGAATCCACGGCAGCAGCAGGTGCTGCGGCTGCATTTTGGCATGGACGACGGAATTTGCCACTCGCTGGAGGAAATTGGCGAACGCCTGGGGATCTCCAAGGAGCGGACTCGCCAGATTGAAAAACAGGCCATGGAAAAGCTGCAAAAATTGGGTGCGGACATGGGCTTGGAGGATTTTTTGAATGAATGATTTGGAATTTACATTTGATGAGAACCCCTGGGAACCGGCCTTTGATGCCATTGCGCCCGGCGGTAAGCTTTCCGCTGCCCATTTTCTGACCCTCATGGAGGATCAGACGCAGGAGCAGATGGAGGATGCGCTGCTGGAAATGGAAAGCCGCGGCATCATGCTGGATATTTCCGATCTGCCCAAAGCGGCCGGCACCGGCGAGGCGGCCGTTCGGCTGCGCCGGGAGGAGCAGCTCGTGAAGAACCCCAACTTTCAGGAGGCGCTGGATGACAATGATCCTCTGCGGCTGTATCTGGAAGAGCTGGCTGCCATTCCCGTTTGCGGGGATGTGCGGCTGCTGGCAGAGGAATGCACGGCCGGCAAAACGGGCGCGCAGGAGAAGCTGCTGAACCTCTCCTTAAGCCGTGTGGTGGAGATCGCCAGGGAATTGACCGGCTACGGTGTGCTGCTTCTGGATCTGATTCAGGAGGGAAGTCTGGGGCTGTGGCAGGCAATCGTCAGCTTCGACGGCGGCAATTTCGAAGACCGCAGGGATTGGTTCATCCGCCAGTCCATGGCAAAGCTCATTACACTGCAGGCACGCAGCAACGGCGTCGGTCAGAAGCTGCGGCAGGCGCTGGAGGATTACAAAGCCGTGGATGAGCGGCTGCTGTCCGAGCTGGGCCGCAACGCAACCATGGAAGAGATTGCCCGGGAAATACACATGAGCACCGAGGAAACGGCGCTTGTGAAGAATATGCTGGACAGTGCCCGACTGCTGAACCGGGCAAAGACCGAAAACGAGCCGGATGAGGAACAGAGCGAGGAGGAGCAGCATGTGGAGGATACTGCGCTGTTTCAGATGCACCAGCGTATCAGCGATCTGCTGTCAGCTTTGGACGATGCCGACGCAAAGCTTCTGACCCTGCGCTTCGGTCTGGAGGGCGGCTTGCCGCTGAGCCCGGAGGAGGTTGGCAGAAAGCTGAACCTGACACCCGAAGAAGTGGTAGCCCGGGAAGCCGCTGCCCTCGCAAAGCTGAGAAGCGAGTAAAAATTTGCGGATGTTTGAATCCAACGACCAGTGAAAGAAGGAAAGAAGTATGGCAAAAACATATTCCATCGCCATTGACGGACCTGCAGGTGCAGGCAAAAGCACCGTCGCCAGGCGACTGGCAAAGGAGCTGGGTTACCAGTATGTGGATACGGGTGCCATCTACCGTACTGTGGCGTATTTTCTCGATCTGTGGGGTGTCAGCCCCAAGGACATTGACGGCGTGACCCGCTACATCGACGAGCTGACGATTCAGATTGAATACGATGAAGAAGGCACCCAGCACATGATGATGAACGGCATGGACGTTACCGCCGACATTCGTACCCAGGATATTTCCCAGAAGGCAAGCCTTGTTTCTGCCCATGCCGTGGTCCGGGATATGCTGCTGGATATGCAGCGGGATGTGGCAAAAAAGTACAACGTGATCATGGACGGCCGCGACATCGGCACCGTGGTGCTGCCCAGGGCCGATGTGAAGATATTCCTGACCGCTTCCGCGGAAGTTCGCGCCAGGCGCCGTACCGCGGAGCTTCTGGCCAAGGGGCAGAAAGCCGACTATAGCCAGATCCTCAAGGAGATCCAGCAGCGGGACTATCAGGATACCCATCGGGAAGTGGCGCCCCTGAAGCTGGCACGGGATTCCGTCAAAGTGGATACCTCCGATATGGATATTGAGCAGGTCATCGGGCAGATCAAGACGATTGTCGGAAAGAAGATTCCCGTATGAGTGTAAGACTTGCAAAAAATGCCGGCTTCTGCTTTGGCGTCAGCCGCGCGGTGGAAACCGTGGAAAAGGAAGCGGCGGCAGGAAACCGGGTTGTCACCCTGGGCCCCATTATCCACAACCGCCATGTGGTGGGAAGATTTGAAGCGCTGGGTGTGGGCGTCATCGAAGCGCCGGAGGAAGCGCCTGCCGGGTCTACGGTGATTATCCGCTCCCACGGCATCTCCCGTGCCGTTTACCAGCGGCTGCAGGAGCGGGGCGTCCGGATCGTGGACGCGACCTGCCCCTTTGTCAAGCGCATCCACGGACTGGTCAGCACCGCCGAGGAAGAGGGAAGACTTCCCATCATCATCGGCACCCGTGCCCACCCGGAGGTGGAGGGCATCGCCGGCTGGTGCAGCCGCTGCCTGATTTTTGAAACCCCGGAGGAACTGCAAAAATGGATCGAAACAGAAAATCCGGCTGCGGACACCCCCCTTTGTATGGTTTCACAAACAACCAGCACTGAATTTTTGTGGAAAATGTGCGGTAAAATTGCAAAAAAACAGTTTACTAATTTGAAAATTTTTGATACAATATGCAGAGCAACTGAAATCAGGCAAACCGAAGCAGCAGAACTGAGTAAGAAATGTCAGGCAATGGTCGTTGTAGGAGACCCCAAGAGTTCCAACACAGGCCGACTCGCTATGATTTGCCGGGAACATTGCAGCAGGGTAGCGTTGGTGGACAATGCGTCTGAAATTGATCGCACCATGTTCTGCGATGCAACTGATGTTGGAATCACGGCCGGTGCATCCACGCCGGCGTGGATTATAAAGGAGGTCAACAAGACTATGAGCGAAATTATCAATGTTGAGGCTGTGCAGGAGGAGAACTTTGCTGAGCTTCTCGAGCAGTCCATCAAGACTTTAAATACAGGAGATAAGGTTCTGGGAACCGTTACCGGTATCGGTAACACTGAGATCCAGGTGGATCTGGGCACCAAGCATGCCGGCTACATCCCTTACGATGAAGTCAGCGCCGATCCTTCTGTGAAGCCTGAGGACATTCTGCACGTCGGTGACGAGATCGAAGTGTTCGTTGTTCGTGTCAACGATCAGGAGGGCACGGTTCAGCTGTCCAAGAAGAAGCTGGACGGCCTGAAGATCTGGGACGACATGGCTGCCTACGCAGAGGAGAAGACCACCATCGAAGCCGTCATCACCGAAGAGAACAAGGGCGGCCTGGTTGCTACCTTCAAGGGCATCCGTATCTTTGTCCCCGCTTCCCAGTCCGGCGTTGCCAAGGGCGGCGACATGGCTGCTCAGGTGGGCAAGACTGTTCAGCTGAAGATTACCGAAGTCAACCGCGCACGCCGCCGTGTGATCGGCTCCATCCGCGCTGTTTCTTCCGAGACCCGCAAGGCTGCGCAGGAGAAGATCTGGGCTGAGATTGAGAACGGCAAGAAGTACCACGGCACCGTGAAGTCCCTGACTTCCTACGGCGCATTCGTGGATATCGGCGGCGTGGATGGCATGGTTCACGTTTCCGAGCTGAGCTGGAACCACATCAAGACACCTGCTGAGGTTGTCAAGGTCGGCGACGAGATTGATGTTTACGTCATCTCCTTCGACCCCGAGAAGCATAAGATCTCTCTGGGCTACAAGACCGCCGAGATGAACCCCTGGAATCAGTTCATGACCAATTACAACGTCGGCGATGTGGTTGACGCGAAGATCGTGAAGCTGATGACCTTCGGTGCATTTGCAGAGATTCTGCCCGGTGTAGACGGCCTGATCCACATCTCCCAGATCGCTGACAAGCGCATCGGCAAGCCCGAGGATGTCCTGTCCGAAGGCCAGAATGTGCAGGTCAAGATCACCGATGTCGATGCTGAGAATAAGCGTATCTCTCTGTCCATCCGCGCGCTGCTGGAAGAGCAGAAGGCTGAGGCTGCCGAGGAAGTCGCTGAGTAATTTCTGAGAAATGAAAACCGGGGCAATTCCTGCCCCGGTTTTCTTATAGAGGAGGATAACAATGGTCAAGCATATTGTTCTGTATACCCTGAAAGAGGATGTGAACAAGGATGACGCGGTCAGGCTGATTGCATCGGTTCTGGAGCCGCTGGTGGGCAAGATCCCCGGCCTGCTGCACATGGAGATTCGCCGCGCGTTCAAGGGTATGGACTATGCCCTGTACGCGGAATTTGAAAGCCGCGAGGCACTGGAAAACTATGCATCCCACCCCCTGCACCAGGAAGCGAAAGGCCATTTCTTCCATATGCTGGATTCCCGTGTAGCCGCTGACTATGACGTATAAGGAGTAAGGCATATGAAAGCGATTGTAACCGTTGTGGGCAAGGATCAGGTGGGCATCATTGCGTCCGTCTGTGTCAAGCTTGCGGAGTTTAATGTCAATGTTCTGGACATCAGCCAGACCGTTATGCAGGGTTACTTCACCATGATGATGGTGGTGGATGTAACGGACAGCACCAAGCCGCTGGCGGAGCTGGTGGTTCTGATGGAGGAGATGGGCAGGGAAAAGGGTCTGTCCATCCGCCTGCAGCGTGAAGATATTTTTGAAGCCATGCATCGTATCTGAGGTAGTGCCATGTTCAGCCAGAAGGATATTCTAAAAACCCTCGATATGATCGACAAGCGGCATTTGGACATTCGTACCATCACCATGGGCATCAGCCTGCTGGACTGCTGCGATACGGATCTGGACCGCTGCTGCCGGAAGATCTACAACAAAATCACCACCCGCGCCAGAGATCTGGTAAAGGTGGGCTGTGAGATTGAAAAGGAATTCGGTATTCCCATTGTCAACAAGCGCATTTCCGTCACACCCATTGCGCTGGTGGCAGGTTCCTGTGAAACCGATTCCTATGTGAAAATCGCCCAGACCATGGACGCGGCGGCAAAGACCTGCGGTGTCAATTTCATCGGCGGCTTTTCCGCGCTGGTGCAGAAGGGCGCCACAAGCGGCGACTGGAAGCTGATCCGCTCCATCCCCGAAGCCATGGCCACCACCGAGCGCGTCTGTGCCAGTGTCAATGTGGGCTCCACCAAGGCGGGCATCAACATGGACGCGGTGGCGGAAATGGGTCGCATCATCAAGAAAACCGCCGAGATCACCGCCGATAACGACGGCCTTGGCTGTGCGAAGCTGGTGGTATTTGCCAATGCGGTGGAGGACAATCCCTTCATGGCCGGTGCCTTCCACGGTGTGGGGGAACCGGAGTGCGTGCTGAATGTGGGCGTGTCCGGCCCGGGCGTTGTGTACCACGCTCTGCAGAGTGTCAAGGGTCAGCCCTTCGATGTGGTGGCGGAAACGGTGAAAAAGACTGCATTCCAGATCACACGCATGGGTCAGATCGTTGGACAGGAGGCATCCAAGCGGCTGGGTGTGCCCTTTGGCATCGTGGATTTGAGCCTTGCGCCGACGCCTGCTGTGGGAGACTCCGTTGCGCGGATTCTGGAAGAGATGGGTCTGGAAATTTGCGGCACCCATGGCACCACGGCGGCGCTGGCGCTGCTCAACGATGCGGTGAAAAAGGGCGGCGTGATGGCATCCAACCATGTGGGCGGTCTGTCCGGCGCCTTCATTCCCGTGTCCGAGGATGAGGGTATGATTGCCGCGGCCGAAAGCGGAACATTGACCCTTTCCAAGCTGGAGGCCATGACCTGTGTCTGCTCCGTGGGACTGGATATGATCGCCGTTCCCGGTGACACCTCCGCGGCGACCATTTCGGCCATTATCGCGGACGAGGCGGCAATCGGTATGATCAATACCAAAACCACTGCCGTTCGCATCATCCCGGCCCCCGGAAAGACCGTGGGCGACCGGGTGGAAATGGGTGGACTTCTGGGCAGCGCACCGGTGATGCCGGTGCTCGGGGCATCGGCGGAAGCCTTTGTCGCCCGCGGCGGACGGATTCCCGCACCGATTCAGAGCCTGAAAAACTGATAACCGGGGGTCACGATGAAACTGTATGTAGCCCGCCACGGCGAAACCGAATGGAATGCCCAGGGCAGGATTTGCGGCAGAACAGACATTCCCCTGACGGAGCGGGGCGAAGCCCAGGCAAAGGCTCTTGCCGAAAAACTGGCAGGTAAGGGTATTGATCTGATTATCGCCTCGCCCATGATTCGTGCCCGGCAGACGGCTGCGGCAGTCTCACAGGAAATCGGAATTCCTGTTGTGACCGACGATCGCCTGATCGAACAGGATTATGGGATCTACGAGGGTAAGGATCGGCTGGATGCGGGCTTTCTTGCCAACAAACGCCGGTTTGCATACCGCTATCCCGGCGGAGAATCCATGCTGGATGTGGCACACCGGGTCTACGGTCTGTTGGAGGAACTGAAAGAAGCACATCCCGGAAAGACCATTCTTCTGGTCTGCCACGGCGGTGTCTGCCGTATTGTACGCACCTATTTTGAGGATATGACCAACGAGGAATTCTCCTGCTATTCCGAAGCAAACGCCAACGCAAGGGAATATGAGCTGTAAAAAGGAAGCACCGGATGAAATCCGGTGCTTCAGACTGTCGATAAACCCTCCCACCCGAAAGTTTCGGAGGGAAAGAAAGTGTGAAAGAAAACCGTCAGGGTTGTCTTTCGCGTTCAATCAAAGCGATTTTCAAACTTTTTCGAAGTTTGAAAATCGTAGGCAGCTTGTCAAAAATACTTTTTTGACAAGCTGAGCACCGGATGAAATCCGGTGCTTTGCTTATTTTGCGGATAGATCCACGCTGCGCCGCAGCATACTGAAGGCGGGGACAGGCTTGGGCAGCCGCAGATAAAACTTCATCTGAGGGGTTCTGGGCTCCTCCAGGGGGGCGCCGTCCATGTCGGTCATAGCCTTGGGAATCACTTCAAAGGGGCGCAGATCCGGCCCAACGACCTCCAGCGGGTCTCCCGCGCGGAACTTGTTGTTCAGGCTGCAAAGAGCAAGTCCCTTTTCATCGCAGCTTTCGACTCTGGCAACGATCTGCCACTGGCGGATGTACCGGGAGTTTTCCGTGTACTGACCCGGCTCACCATAGTAGAAGCCGGTGGAATAAATGCGGTGGGAAACATGCTCCACTTCATCCCGCCAGACCCTGTCAACGGGGCGGCCTGCATAGATGTCGTCGATCACGTGGCGGTAAGCACCTGTGACGATGGCTGCATAGTAGGCAGATTTCGCACGGCCTTCGATTTTGATGCAGTCGATGCCCGCGTCCATCAGATCCTTCAGGTGGTCGATGGTACACATATCCCGGGAGTTCAAGATGTAGGTGCCCTTTTCGTCTTCATAGACGGGGAAGTATTCCCCGGGGCGCTTTTCTTCCATCAGCGCATAGCTGTAGCGGCAGGGCTGGGCACAGGCACCCCGGTTGGAGTCCCGCCCGGTCATGTAATTGCTCAGCAGGCACCGGCCGGAATAGCTGACGCACATGGCGCCGTGACCGAAGGTTTCGATCTCCAGCTGGGGGGATACCTTCTGCCGTATTTCGGCAATCTCCCTGAGGCTGCACTCCCGGGCCAGCACCACCCGCTTTGCACCCAAATCAAACCAGCTCTGGGCACATTCATAATTGGCAACGGATTGCTGGGTGGAGATGTGCCGCTGGCAGTGGGGGGCGTATTTGCCGGCCAGCATGAAGGCACCCAGATCGGCCACAATCAGCGCGTCCACACCCGCATCATCCAGCTGTTCCAGATAGGCGGGCAGGTTTGCAACCTCATCGTTGCGGGGCATGATGTTTACGGTCACATGGGCTTTCACACCATGATCGTGGGCGAACTTCACCGCCTGAGGAAGCTCCTCAGGCGTGAAATTTCCCGCAAAGGCGCGCATACCAAAATCAGTGCCGGCAAGGTATACCGCATCCGCGCCGTAGAGAACGGCCATTTTCAGCCGCTCCATATCGCCGGCAGGGCTTAACAGTTCCAGCTTTCTCATAGATCAATTACCATAGAGCTGCTTGATTTTCGCTTCGTGCTGCGCCAGGGTCTGCGAGAACTGATGGACGCCGGAGTTGGGATCCAGAACGTAATAATAGTAAGAAGTGGTCTCCGGATCGAGGGCTGCCATAATGCTTGCAAGACCGGGATTGGCGATGGGGCCGGGCGTCAGGCCGGTGTTGGTGTAGGTGTTGTAAGGACTGTCAACGGCCATATCCTCCGAGGTCAGATTGGTTTTGCCGCCCAATGCGTAGATGATGGTGGCGTCAATATTCAGATAGCGGGGGGTATTGCCCCAGTTGAACAGACGGTTGTAGATAACCGATGCGATGGTATAGCTTTCCTGATCGCTGGCGGTCTCTTTTTCAATCAGAGACGCCACGTTGACCACGTCACGAATATCAAACTGATGGGCAGCGATGTATTCCTCACTGTCGCCATTGCCGCGCATCATTGCGGTCAATCGCTCGTTCAGTACGGGAATTTTAGAGCGCAGTTCTTCGTTGACACGGTACTCAAAGCCGTCCAGCATCTTTTCAAGGGCAGCTCTGGGGGTGCTGTTCTCATAGAAATCGTAGGTGTCCGGGAACAGGAAGCCCTCCAGACAGTAGATGTGTCCGCGCTCCACACCCTCCAGGAACCAGTATTCGGACAGCTCTCCTTCCGCTGCCCACTTTTCCAGATCGGCAGCCTTGCAGACACCCTTTTCCTCCAGCAGTGCGAAAATCTGGCGGCAGTTGTAGCCTTCGGGAATCAGCACATCCTCCACAACCACCCGATTGCCGGAGCGGGGAGACATCTGACTGACCAGCGCGTGGTAGTCATAGACCGTATTCAGGGTGAAGGTGCCGGAGGTAATATCCTCCTGTGCATCGGTCAGATCGGCGTACAGCAGGAACAGCTGCGGATAGCGGATAAGACCTGCCTGCTGCAGCTTCTGGGCAATGGATTCCATGGTATCGTCCGTGGTGATGGAGATGGTCACATCCTTGTCCTCTCTGCCAAAGGCCAGAACATCCGCCGCACAAACCCACAGGGCGCGACCCAGGGTGACGCCGATGGCAACAATGATCAGAAGCCAGATCACAGTCGCCAGAAGCTGAGGAATACCAAGGAAGCCGGAACCCTTTTTGCGCGCGGGACGCCCCTTGCGAACAGGCCGTTCTTTGGGACGGGAAGCGGCTTCCGGGACTTCTTCAGGCGCTTCTTCCAGGAAGAGCCCTTCGTCGTCGGTTTCGAGAAAATCCTTGTCCATAGGTGTTTCTTCGGTGAACCGGAAGGTCTCCTCTACAGGCTGTGCTGTTTTGTCGGGATACATGGAAAGGTCTGCGGCATTCGGTTCGGCTTCGGACACGGGATCATTCAGACCTTCGAGCAGTTCGGCTTCGTCGGAAAAATCCTCCTCGGACAGACCTTCCCCTGAAATAAACGCCTCCGCGTATTCGGACTCATCCGGGAAGGTTTTCGGAGAAAGAGAATCATCCGGCAAAGATGCCCCGGGCAAAAGTCCGTCATCGGTGTATTCATATTCTTCGGGAAAGTTGGATTCTTTCATAATGGGTACTCCTTTCAGCGGATGACAATCTGCTCTCTGATGCGCTCCGCTTCCTTTTCACCCTTCAGAGCTTTGATAAGCTCCAGTCCGAAGGGGATGGCACAGCCGGCAGAGGTGCCGGTGATCAGACAGCCATCCCGCACTGCGGCAGCATCCGGAACCATGACAGCATCACCCATGCCGCTTTCACAGCCGGGGAAGCAGGTGGCCTGCCTGCCGGAGGTGATGCCAAGGTCTGCCAGCACCGTGGGTCCCGCGCAGATGGCTGCAACGAATTTGCCGTTTTCCCATGCAAAGCGCAGGGCATACATGGCTTCGTCGCTGGCGCGAACAGAGGTCACACCACCAAGCCCACCGGGCAGAATGATCATTTCAAGGCACGTCAGATCCATTTCAGACAACGTGATGTCAGCTTCAATGCCGATGTTGTGACTGCCGCGAACAATTTTTCCGTTGACGCCGACGGTCATCACGTCCAAGCCTGCACGGCGCAGCAGATCCAGCGGCGCAATGGCTTCCATTTCTTCAAATCCGGTTCCCAGCAACATATAGATCATAGTGATTCCTCCAGAAGTGTACGCACATGGCGGTAGATTTCTTCGTGAATATCCGCGATGGAGCGCATCGTGCCATCCCTGACACAATCGATGACGGTCCAGCCGTAGAACGCGGCAGCGGCTTTGCCGGTTTGGCGGCAGGTGCGCAGATATTGCAGATCCTGTTCGTGAATATCTGCGGATGTGTTGGTGGCAGCCTCCCGGCTGCGCATCATCCTCTCCGTAAAGTCCGTGGGGACGTCCAGATAAATCACCAGGTCGGGACGGGGAAGTCCCAGCTTGTCATATTCAAATTCGTAGAGCCATTTCAGGAAGTCTCCCTGCCTGTCGGGAGGTTCCTTGGAGGCCTGATGGACGGCGTTGGAGGTGGTATAGCGGTCGGAGAGCACCAGACCGCCCTGCTCATACCACTGACCCCATACTTTTTTGTAGGAGGCATAGCGGTCAACGGCGTAAAACGCGGAAGCGGCGTAGGCATTGACATCCGTGGGTCTGGCTCCAAACTCGCCGCCCAGATACATCCGAATCAGCGCAGAGCTCTCTTCCTTGTACTGGGGGAATACCAGCTTTTGAAAATCATAACCTTCCGATGCAATGCGCTCGGTTAAAAGACGGAACTGTGTGGATTTCCCGGAACCGTCCGTGCCCTCGATCACGATTAGTTTGCCCATAAGTAATATCTCCTCTCCTGTGTTTGCAGGAGTGCGGTTTAGAATTTACAGGAAATCAGACCGCATAGCTTCTCACAATATGATTCCCTATCATACCATGTTTCCGGCGGTTTGTCCACCGCTACATGAATTTCAAATCTTAATTTTCTGCAAACGGACAAATATGGTTGCGCTTTCGGAAGAAAACTGATAGAATAGTATGGATAATGAATACAGACACAAAGGAAGAAGTTTATGGAAAGCAATATTACCTTTCAGGATTTGGGCCTTTCGGAGGCCATGCTGAAGGCTTTGGAGAAAAAAGGCTACGGCTATCCCACCACCATTCAGGCGGAAGCCATCCCTCATTTTATGCAGTGGAAGGACGTCATTGCCAAGGCACCCACCGGTACCGGTAAGACCTTTGCCTTTGGCATCCCCATGATTGAGCATATTGACGCGGAATCCGAGGCGGTGCAGGGCTTGATTCTTGCCCCCACCCGGGAGCTGGCCATTCAGATTGGCGACGAACTGCGGGGTCTGCTGACCTATTATCAGGGCATCCGTGTGGCGGTGCTCTACGGCGGCGCGGGAATCGGCGGTCAGATCCGGCAGCTGGAAAAGAAGCCCCAAATCGTGGTGGCAACCCCCGGCCGGCTGATGGATCACTACAATCGCAAGACCATCCGTCTGGATAAGATTCAGACTGTGGTGCTGGATGAGGCGGATCGGATGCTGGATATGGGCTTCTTCAAGGACGTGACCAGAATCATTGAAAAGATTAAAAACCGCAGGAATCTGGGTCTGTTCTCAGCCACCATATCCCAGGAGGTCATGACCGTTTCCTGGATGTATCAGCGCGATGAGGTGGAGATCACGGTAGAGCCCAAGCAGGAAGACCGCCCCGACATTGACCAGTACTGCATGACGGTGACACCGCTGGAAAAGGCGGAAACCACCCTGCGCCTGATCCAGTCGCAGGGCTACGAGCGGGTTATGATTTTCTGCAATACCAAGCATATGTGCCAGCGGCTTTGTGATGATTTCCAGCGGGCTGGTCTGGACTGCGAATGCATCCACGGCGATATCAAACAGAGCCTGCGGGAAAAGACCATGCAGAAGTACCGGGACGGCAAACTGAAGGTGCTGATTGCCACCGACGTTGCTTCCCGGGGCATCGACGTGGACGATGTGGACTGTGTCATCAATTTTGATGTGCCGGAGGAAAATGAATACTATGTCCACCGCATCGGCCGTACCGGTCGTGCCAAGCGCAAGGGTGTGGCCTGGAGCATCATTGGCAGCTTCCCGGAAAAGGCAAAACTGGATGAGATTGCAAAGTATTCCAATTACACCGTCAGGGCCATGGTTCTGGGCGCGGACGGCCTGCTGCGGGAAGAAGAAGTGAAAGCGCCTGCGGCACCCAAAAGGAGATTCCGTTGAACGGGCGGGAACGGGGATTCCTGCTGCTGTCCTCCCATCTGGGGGAACCCGAGAGAAAGCCGCTGACAACGGCGCAGCTTCGCACATTGGCAGACCGTGTACGTTGGGCGCAGCTGCCGAAGGAGGACAGGGAACTGGAAATCCGGGATTTGACGGAACTGGGCTATCCGGCACAGACGGCGAAACGGATTTGCCAGCTGCTGGGTGAAGAGGATGTGCTGGATTACTATCTGCGCAAGGGAGAAATTCTGGGATGCACGCCCATCACCCGGGTCAGTGATTCATACCCATTCCACATGCGCAAGCGGTTGGGGCTTGACAGCCCCGGCGTCCTTTGGACCCGCGGAGATTTGAGCCTTCTGGAGCAGCCCATGGTAGCGCTGGTTGGCAGCCGGGAGCTGAAAGAGGAAAACTGGAGCTTTGCGGCGGAGGTTGGCCGTCAGGCAGCACAGCAGGGCTATGTGCTGGTGTCGGGAAATGCCCGGGGTGCCGACCGTACGGCGCAGGAAAGCTGCCTGGCAGCCGGCGGGAGAGTGATCTGCGTAGTGGCCGATGAGCTGTGGAAACAGCCGCTGCGGGAAGGCGTTCTCTGCATCAGCGAGAATGATTTCGAGGAGACCTTCAGTGCCCAGCGTGCCATCAGCCGTAACCGGGTGATTCACGCCATGGGACTGAAGACCTTCGTGGCGCAGTCGTCTTTGAGAACCGGCGGAACATGGGACGGCACGGTGAAAAACCTGCGCCATGGCTGGAGCCATGTGTACGGATTTGCCGATGGCAGCGAAGCCATGGAGGAACTTGCGCAGCTGGGCGCCTGCCTGATCGGCACGGAGGCTCTTTCGTCCATTTACGATCTTCCGATCAAAGAAGATAATCTGTTTGACCGCTGACCGGACTGTCAGCGGTCATTTGCATAAAAATTCCTGAAATCCGAAGATTTCAGGAATTTTTGTTGGTTTCAGATGTTCAGAAGATCGGAGTAGACCTTCAGCGCGCCGTCGGTGTCGTGGGCCAGAACCTTCTTGGCCAGAACCTTACCCAGCTGAACGCCCTCCTGGTCAAAGCTGTTCAGATTCCATGCAAAGCCCTGGAACATGACCTTGTTCTCAAAGTGTGCCAGCAGCGCACCCAGGGCGGCAGGAGTCAGCTTTTCACCAATGATGATGGAAGAGGGACGGCCGCCTGCAAACTTCTTGTTCAGATTCTCGTCATCCTTACCACAGGCAAATGCCACGATCTGGGCGGCCACATTTGCGCACAGCTTCTGCTGGCTGGTGCTGCCCTGAATCAGGACGTCCGTTGCCATCTGGCTGTTTTTGAAGCCCACAAACTGCAAAGGGATGATGTCGGTGCCCTGATGCAGCAGCTGATAGAAGGAGTGCTGGCCATTGGTGCCGGGCTCACCGAAGATGACGGGACCGGTGGCATAGTTCACAGGGGCGCCGAAGCGGTTGACGGACTTGCCGTTGGATTCCATGTCCAGCTGCTGCTGGTGGGCAGGGAAGCGGGACAGAGCCTGAGAATAGGGAAGAACGGCGGTGGTCTGGTAACCCAACACGTTGCGCTCATAAACACCGATCAGAGCGTCCAGCATGGCGGGGTTTTCCAGCAGATTTTCATTTTTGGCCAGGGCATCCGCTTCGGCTGCGCCATTCAGGAAATCGGCAAAGACCTCGGGACCGAAGGCCAGAGAAAGAACCGCTCCGCCCACGCCGGAGGTGGACGAATAACGACCGCCGATGTAGTCATCCATGAAGAAAGCAGCCAGATAATCGGAGCTCTGGGCAAGGGGAGAAGTCTGGCTTGTGACGGCGATCATGTGGCGGGATGCGTCCAGACCGGCCTTGACCAGTGCATCCTTGACAAAGGATTCATTGGTCAGCGTCTCCAGAGTGGTGCCGGATTTGGACACCAGAACGAAAATGGAGTGTGCCACGTCAATTCTGCTCAGAACACCGGCAGCGTCGTCGGGGTCCACATTGGAGATAAACTCGGCCTTCATTTTCAGCTTGCCGTTGACCTTTGCCCAGTTTTCCAGAGCCAGATACATGGCGCGGGGGCCAAGATCAGAGCCGCCGATGCCAATTTGCACCACGGTGGTGAACTTCTCTCCGGCGGCGTTGGTGATCTCGCCGTTATGTACCTTGTTGGCAAGCTCCGCAATTTTTTGCTGCTCACCGACATAGAACGCGCGCTTGTTGACACCGTCGGCAATGACATCGTCACCCAGCTGACCGCGGGTCAGCTGATGCAGCACGCGGCGCTTCTCACCGGTGTTGATGACCTCGCCATTGTACAGGGCAGCGTACTTCTCGGTCAGCTGCTGCTCCTTGGCAAAGGCGGACAGCCTGTCCAGAATTTCCGCATTCACGGGTCTTGCGCCGTAGTTAAAGTGAAGACCTGCACCCATAGGGACGGTGTAGGCTTTAACGCGCTGCGCGCCGCCTTCGCCGCGCATGGCCTGCGCCAGATCGATGGGCTTTGCCTGCTTCAGCGCATCAAAGGAAGCAAGCTCGTCCATATTTTTCCAGGTAATCATTGGAATCATCCTCCTAAATCAA
>JAQXNO010000004.1 GCA_029098045.1 Bacillota bacterium | reverse complement strand
CTCCTTGGAGGGATCGAAGCGGAACAGATTCCAGTAACCGCAGTCAACAGCCTTCTTCATCTCGGACTGGCAGTTCATCATGCCACCCTTGATGGAGTGCATCTCACAGGGAGCGTAGCCAATGATCAGGGAAGGACCATTGTAAGCTTCAGCCTCGCAGATAGCCTTGATGGTCTGAGCCTGATTGGCGCCCATGGCGATCTGAGCAACATAGACATAGCCATAGCTCATTGCGATCTCCGCAAGAGACTTCTTCTTGGTTTCCTTGCCGGAGGCAGCGAACTGAGCAACCTGACCGATGTTGGAAGCCTTGGAAGCCTGGCCGCCGGTGTTGGAGTAAACTTCGGTATCAAAGACGAAGATGTTGACGTCCTTGTTGGAAGCCAGAACATGGTCCACACCGCCGAAGCCGATGTCGTATGCCCAGCCGTCACCACCGAAGATCCACACGGACTTCTTGGACAGATATTCCTTCTTGGACAGGATGTCAGCGACGGTATCGCAGCAGACCTTTGCTTCCAGATTCTCAATCAGAGCCTTGGTAGCAGCCTTGTTGGCTTCACCATCGTTGTAGGTATTCAGCCAGTTCTCACAGACAGCTTTGCGCTCATCGCAAGTGGTGGTCTCCATAACCTTGCGGACCTTTGC
The DNA here is from genome assembly GCA_029098045.1 of Bacillota bacterium. Lineage (GTDB taxonomy): Bacteria > Bacillota > Clostridia > Oscillospirales > Oscillospiraceae > Faecousia. Next base: position 37,098 of record JAQXNO010000004.1, on the reverse strand, counting down.
GGCCAGAGACTCACGGATGACGGACTGTGCGGTCCACATACCCAAACCATGCTCTGCGTTGTCCTCGAACAGGGAGTTTGCCCAGGCGGGGCCGTGGCCGTTCTCGTTGACGCAGTAGGGAGAGGTAGCAGCGGGGCCGCCCCAGATGGAGGAACAACCGGTAGCATTGGAGATGTACATACGGTCGCCGAACAGCTGGGTTACCAGACGCGCGTAGGAAGTTTCAGCGCAGCCGGCACAGGAGCCGGAGAACTCCAGCAGAGGCTTGCGGAACTGAGAACCCTTGACGGTGTTGTCTTCCATCTCGCTCTTGCGGGAGACCTTGGAAACCATGTAGTTCCAGACATCCTGCTCGGGCAGCTCCTGCTCCTGGGGAACCATGGCGATGGCCTTGGTGGGGCAGACGCCGACACAGACACCACAGCCCATGCAGTCCAGAGGAGAAACAGACAGAGCGAAGGAGTACACGCCCTTGCCCTTTCCGGCCTTGACGGGGACAACGCGGGTGCCGGCGGGAGCGGCAGCCACTTCAGCCTCGGTCAGCGCGTAGGGACGGATGGTAGCATGGGGGCAGACATATGCACAGTTGTTGCACTGAATGCACTTGGTCTCATCCCAGTGGGGAACGGTAACGGCAACGCCGCGCTTTTCGTAGGCGGAAACACCCAGGGGGAACTGGCCGTCTTCCATGCCGTTGAAAACGGAGACGGGCAGGCTGTAGCCGTCCATCTTGCCGATGGGGGACAGGATGTTCTTTGCAACAGCAACGGTAGCTGCGGGGCCTTCCAGAGCAGCTTCAACCTTGTGATCCTCAGCGGTTGCCCATGCAGCGGGAACGTCGACCTTAGCATAAGCGGTTGCACCTGCGTCGATGGCCTTCCAGTTGCACTCGACAACGTCCATGCCCTTCTTGGCGTAGGACTTTTCAGCGGCATCCTTCATGTACTTGATTGCTTCCTCAGCAGGCATAACCTTTGCCAGAGAGAAGAATGCAGACTGCAGGATGGTGTTGGTGCGCTTGCCCATGCCAACCTTGATCGCCAGGTCGATGGCGTTGATGGTATACAGCTGAATGTTGTTCTCAGCGATGTAACGCTTGGAAGCGGCATCCAGATGGTGCTCCAGCTCTTCCAGCGTCCACTGGCAGTTGATCAGGAACACGCCGCCGGGCTTGACGTCCTGAACAATCTTAAAGCCCTTGGTGATGTAGGAGGGGTTGTGGCAAGCCACAAAGTCAGCCTTGTTGATGTAGTAGGGGGACTTGATGGGCTTGTCGCCAAAACGCAGGTGAGAAACGGTGACGCCGCCGGTCTTCTTGGAGTCGTACTGGAAGTAGGCCTGTACGTACTTATCGGTATGGTCGCCGATGATCTTGATGGAGTTCTTGTTTGCACCAACAGTGCCGTCGCCGCCCAGACCCCAGAACTTGCACTCGATGGTGCCTTCCGCTGCGGTGTTGGGGGAAACCTTCTCATCCAGGGACAGGTTGGTTACATCGTCAACGATACCCAGAGTGAACTCTTCCTTGACATCGTCCTTAGCCAGCTCCTCGTAAACGGCGAAGAAGGAAGCGGGGGTAGTGTCCTTGGAACCCAGACCATAACGGCCGCCGATGACCTTGATGTCGGACTTGCCGGCCTTGGCCAGAGCCATCACAACATCCTGATACAGAGGCTCGCCCTGAGAGCCGGGCTCCTTGGTACGGTCCAGAACAGCGATCTTCTTGACGGAAGCGGGGATGGCTGCCAGCAGGTGCTCGGAGCTCCAGGGACGGAACAGACGAACCTTGACCAGACCAACCTTCTGGCCATGGGCGTTCAGATAGTCGATGACTTCTTCGATGACGTCATTGACAGAGCCCATCGCCACGATGACGCGGTCAGCATCAGCAGCACCGTAGTAGTTGAACAGCTTGTAGTCGGTGCCCAGCTTCTCATTGACCTTGTTCATGTACTTCTCAACAATGGCGGGAAGCGCGTTGTAGTACTTGTTGCAGGCCTCACGGTGCTGGAAGAAGATATCGTCGTTTTCGTGAGAGCCGCGCATTGCGGGGCGCTCGGGGTTCAGGGAGTGCTTGCGGAACTCAGCCACAGCATCCATGTTGGTCATTTCCTTCAGGTCCTCATAATCCCAGATAGCGATCTTCTGGATTTCGTGGGAGGTACGGAAACCGTCGAAGAAGTTGATGAAGGGAACGCGGCCTTCCAGAGCAGCCAGATGCGCGACGGCACCCAGGTCCATGACTTCCTGAACGTTGGTCTCGGCCAGCATGGCGAAACCGGTCTGACGGCAGGCATAAACGTCGGAATGGTCACCGAAAATGTTCAGAGCCTGTGCAGCAACGGTACGTGCGGAAACGTGGAACACGCAGGGAAGCAGCTCGCCGGCGATCTTGTACATATTGGGGATCATCAGCAGAAGACCCTGAGAGGCAGTGTATGTGGTGGTCAGGGCACCGGCGGCCAGGGAGCCGTGGACGGTACCTGCAGCACCAGCCTCGGACTGCATCTCAACGACCTTTACAGTGTCACCGAAGATGTTCTTGCGGCCAGCAGCGGCCCACTGGTCAACGTTGTCGGCCATGGGGCTGGAGGGGGTGATGGGGTAGATGCCAGCGACCTCAGTGAAGGCATAGCTGACGTGGGCGGCAGCAGTATTGCCGTCCATGGTTTTGAATTTTCTAGCCAAAATGAATACCTCCTAAAGTATTGCAAATTTTGTCCCCTACATCATAGCACCTTGCGGGCGTTTTGTAAAGCACTTATCGGACGAATTATACGAAATAAACTTTGTCCGCATCGAAAAAGTGCGCAACAGAGACTATGGGGAAATGGGCACCGAACCCGGCAGAAAATAAAAAAAGTATTGTCTTTTATGCCCCAATCGGTTATAATGTAACAAATTTGGAGAGTTGGGAGTTGAACGCAGATGATTTGCAGCGTGCGAACCCTGGGCATTCAGGGAATTCGGGGCAGCAGCGTTACCGCAGAATGCTATATCTCCAACGGACTGCCCGGCTTTGACATTGTGGGTCTGCCGGATGCTGCTGTAAAGGAAGCACGTGAGCGTGTCCGGGCTGCGGCAAAGTCCAGTTCTCTGAGTTTTCCCGTTAGCCGCATTACTGTGAATCTGGCTCCTGCAAGCCTGAAAAAGGCAGGAAGTCATTATGATCTGCCCATTTTGCTCAGTATCCTCTGTGCATCCGGTTCTGTGCGCCGTCCAAGGTCTGACTGCGCTTTTTTGGGTGAATTGAGTCTGGACGGTCAGCTTCGCCCGGTATCCGGCGTTCTGCCCATGGCTCTGGCTGCCCGGCGCGAGGGAATCAAAACACTGTTTGTTCCCTATGAAAACGCGCCGGAAGCGACACTGGCGGGCGGCCCTGTGGTTTATGGCATCCGCACCATAAAAGAACTGGCCGAGGGCCTGAACGGTGAGCGGACACTGGAGCCCGCGCCTGTTTGGGAGCCAAAGCCGACGGAGCATTCTGCGCTGGACTTTAAGGATGTGCTCGGTCAGGAGCATGTGAAGCGTGCATTGGAAGTCGCGGCAGCAGGCAGTCATAATGTGCTGATGATCGGCCCACCCGGCTCCGGCAAAAGCATGCTTGCGAAGCGGCTGCCTTCCATTCTGCCTGATATGACACGCGAGGAAGCGCTGGAAGTCAGTCAGATCTATTCTGTCATGGGGCTATTGACGAAGGACAATCCCCTTGTTATGCTCCGCCCCTTCCGCAGTCCCCATCATACCATCTCCAACGCGGGTCTTGCCGGCGGCGGTACAAACCCACGGCCCGGTGAGATTTCCATGGCACATCTTGGTGTGCTCTTTCTGGACGAGCTGCCGGAATTTAAGAAGGATACCCTTGATCTGATGCGCCAGCCTCTTGAAGATTCCCGTGTGACCATATCCAGGGTATCCGGTTCGGTTACCTACCCGGCGGAATTCATGCTGGTATGTGCCATGAACCCCTGCAAATGTGGCTGGTATGGTGACCCTTCCGGCCGGTGCAAATGTAATCAATCGGCTGTCGATCTGTATCGAAGCAAGATCTCCGGCCCCCTTCTTGACCGTATCGATATTGTTGTGGAAGTTCCTGCGGTGCATTTTGATGAGCTGCGGGCGAGGGAGGAGGCGGAGCCCTCCGCGCAGATCAAGGAGCGCGTGGATGCCGCCCGGGAAAGACAACACCTTCGGTTCGGAAATCGCGGACAGATGTGCAATGCACGCATGGGCCCCGACGAGATGCGTAAATTCTGCCAACTGGACGAAACCTGCGCCGATCTGATGAAACGGGCTTTCGACGCCATGGGCTTGACGGCACGCAGCTATGACCGCATCCTGAAAGTGGCAAGAACCATTGCGGATCTGGACGGCAGCGACGTGATACAGCCCCAGCACATCGCTGAAGCGATTCAATACCGGGCCGTGAATATCGGAAATCGATAATTCCCCCCGTAACGATTGCGGTTTTTTGCGTGCGCATCCTGTAAATGTGCCGTATCAGTGCCGCGGATTGAGGTTTTTCTATGAATCCGAATCTGAGTGAAATTGTGGTGGCCAACGGTGTTGGCGCTGCGCTGGTCGCAATGCTGCATCTGTCAAGGTCAAAATACCGCAAGACAAAAACAAAAGGTGAGAGGCTGTTTGATATTATGCTTCTTGTCACCTTTGCTGCCAACATCGCGGAGATCATCTGCTTTTTGATCGACGGAAAGTGCTTCCCGTTCAGCCGTGCCCTCCTGTATTTGGTCAACGCTTTTTGCGTTGGTGCAACGGTCGTTGTTGGATATGTATGGTGCCTTTACTCCGTTTATCGTATTCACAGGAACGGGATTCCTGTGAAGAAAAAAGCTGTATGGCTCGGTATCCCAACAGTAATTATTTTGCTTTTGCTTCTTGCGGATATGTTCGGCGCGGCGATTCTGTTTGAGATTTCCCCGGATAATCTCTATGTCAGAGGAAAGTACTGTCTGGCAGTCTATCTGTTGCTAGGCGGTTACTATTTGTACAGTGTGATTATCACCTTCCGTTCCTGGAAAAAGATCCCGAATGTGCAGTTCTTTCCCGTGTTGTACTTTATTGTTCCGTGTGTGGTGGGAACAATCATCCAGGGCCTTTTCTACGGGATTACCATCGGATGGCTGACAGTATCCATTGCATTCATTTTTGTGCAGTTGAACCTGCAGAGTGAAAGCGCCTTCCTGGATGACATGTCCGGGCTTTACAACCGAAACTACCTTGCTCATGCATTTACGCTGATCCGGCGAAAGAGCATTGGCAACGTCTATGGAATCATGATGGATATTGACAGATATAAGATGATCAATGACAGCTACGGACACTTGGTTGGAGACGATGTCATACGCACCATTGGCAGTCTGCTGCGGAAATCCGCGCCGATTGGTTCCATCGTCCTGCGTATCGGCGGTGACGAGTTTGTTGTTCTGCTCCCCGGCAGCTCACAGGAACAAACAGAGGACTTGATGCGAACAATTCGGAATCAGGTTGACCAACTGAACCAAAAGAAAGAGAAGCCCTACACACTATCCCTCTCCATTGGCAGCGCCTATTATGATGGATACGATACGGATGCGTTTCTGTCGGATATGGATAAAGCGATGTACCGGGAAAAGGATACGTCCTGCCGTTCGTAGGCGGCGTTTACGGGGCATATAGAGATCAAGAATGTTTGAGGTAATTATGAAAGAGATTTTTCTGCTAAAGCTGGGCGAGATTGTCCTGAAGGGCGCAAACAAGCGTCAGTTTGAATCCAGACTGCGTCAGAACGTGCGCCGCCGCATGAAATACTACGGCAATTTTGATGTGTATCTGATGCAGTCCACGCTGTATGTGGAGCCGATGGATGACAGCTGTGATGTGGACGGCGCATGGGAAGCCTGCAGCAGCATTTTTGGTGTGGTATCCCTGTGCCGCAGCCGCGCCTGTGAAAAGAATCTGGACGCCATTTTTAACGCCATTGAGGAGTACCTGGGCGATGATCTGGACTGTGCCAGGTCTTTCAAGGTGGAGTCCAAGCGTTCCGACAAGGCTTTCCCCATGACGTCCATCCAGCTTTCTCAGGACATCGGCGGACGTCTTGCGGAAGCACATCCTCATGTGGAAGTGGATGTTCATCACCCTGACTACACTGTTTTTGTGGAGATCCGTGATCTGGCCGCATATGTCCATGGACCCGCAGTGCCCGGTGCAGGCGGCTTACCCACAGGCGTTGGCGGACGTGCCATGGTGCTGCTGTCCGGCGGTATCGATTCGCCCGTAGCGGCCTACATGATTGCCAAGCGGGGCGTAGAGGTCGAGGCGGTTCACTTCTTCTCTTACCCATACACCTCCCAACTGGCCAAGGACAAAGTTTTGGAACTGGCCAGACTGGTTACCAGGTTCTCCGGCAAGATGACGGTCAACGTGGTGGGCTTTACCGAGATTCAGGAGGCAATCCGTGACAAGTGCCCGGAAGAATACTTCACCCTGATCATGCGCCGCTTTATGATGGAAATCAGCATGCGCCTTGCCAAACATGACGGATGCGGCGCCCTGATTACCGGTGAGAACCTGGGACAGGTTGCTTCCCAGACCATGGAAGCCATGGCTGTCACCGGTGCCGTGGTGGACATCCCGATTTTTATGCCGCTTATCGGCATGGATAAGGAAGAAATTGTCACCATAGCCCGGAAGATCGGCACATTGGAGACTTCCATTCTACCCTACGAGGATTGCTGTACCGTCTTCACGCCCAAGCATCCCAAAACAAAGCCCACGCTGGAGCAGCTGCTGTATGCGGAGCGGAATCTGGATCGGGAAGCACTGATTACGAGAGCGATGGATAATATTGAGAAGTTCAAGCTGGAGTATTATGATGAGCCGCGCATCTGAAGTAATCAAACGGCTCTCCGGGAAGACGCTTGCCACGGCTGAAAGCTGTACCGGCGGCGGCATCGGCGCGGCACTGACAGCCGTGCCGGGCAGCAGTGCCGTCTACAAAGGTGGTGTCATCAGCTATACCAACGAAGTGAAGCAGTCGGTGCTCGGCGTGCAGAGGGATACTCTGGAACGGTACGGGGCTGTTTCCGAACAGGTGGCGGGTCAGATGGCCGCCGGAGTACGCATGCTGCTTGATGCCGACATTGCGGTGTCTGTCACGGGACTTGCCGGACCCACCGGCGACGAATATGGAAATCCCGTTGGTACAGTTTTCATTGGCTATGAGGATGCACATGCGACAGTTGTCCGGCATTTCTGTTTTCAGGGGAATCGGGACGCGGTGCGCACCCAGACCATTGAAGCCGCGCTGGAACTGATCCTGCAATACAATGGTTATACGAATCCTTAATTAAAATCTTTCATATCAGCTGGGCCTATTGACGCAATACTGCGTTATCGTCACTTGCCATACATAGAGTATGGCTGCGCTCCTTTTGCCTTGTCTTGCGCCAATATCCCTGCGCCGCTGATTAAATCTTCCAAATAAGAATTAGTATTAATCAAAAATCCACCGAATTGTAACTCCGATACCGGGTGTCACAATTCGGTGGATTTTTTGTTACTTTTTTCTTTTGAAAAACCAGATAGCCGCTGCGGCGCAGATTGCTGCCAGAAGGAGCAAGCCCCAGGGGAAGCTGCCTGTGATAAAGATGGCGGTAGGGCCATCGGCACAGCCAATCACACCAATACTGCAGACATTACACATAGCGTCTCAGGTGGGATCCCAATTGACAATGATGTCATGATCGGTCAGTTCACGTACACCGTCGATTTTGTTGCCGTAAACATTGACCATCACCAGCTTGTAGCAGTTCTGCAGGTCGGAAATGGAAGTAATGGCATTGTAATCCATATAAACATGGGTCAGATTCATCTGATTTTTCAAATTGGCCAAAGAGCTTACCTTGTTGTGAGATCCGTCGATGATGCGCAGGCTGGCATCATTTGACCAGGCGGGCAGCACTTCTATCTGATTGCTGGAAAAATCAAGCACCTCCAGATTGTTCAGAGAACCAAGGCAAGTGATGTCTGTCAGCTCATTGTCTGCCACATACAGCTCTGTCAGCATGATACTTTCACTCAAAAGGGAAAGATCGGACAAATTGTTGTGGTTTGCCGCGAGGTAACTCAGAAGCGGCAGATTGTTGATGCCGCTCAGTGTGCCAATCTCATTATTATTAACATCCAGCCATGCCAGCTTGGTGCATGTAGCAAGGGGCGCAAGAGAAGTCAGAGAGTTGTAGGATACATTCAGCTTCTGCAACTCATTCAAACCGCTCAGAGAATTCAGACCGGTCAGCGCGTTGTGCTGCAAATCAAGGTCCTGGAGCTTCACCATTCGTGCGATCGGCTCCAGATTTCTGACGGTGTTGTTGGCAAGATTCAAAGAGATGAGACTCTGGGCATTCTCCAGACCGGAGACGGTGGATAGTCCGCAATTGGATAGCGTCAGATGCTGCAGATTGGGCAGTGCGGCGATGACGGACAATTCTTCAGCGCCAAACCGGCAATCAGTAATTGTCAACTCCGTCAGGCTGCTCAAAGAAGAAAGAAACCGCAGGGAGTCAAAGGTTTGCTCGGAAATCTCAAGGGATTTCAGATAGGACAGCTTTGTCAGGTCATCGCAGTATTTCGCTTCTTTGGGAACAGAAAAAGAACTGATGTTCCACAATTCACTGGTATACAGAGGTTCTCCGTCGTTTCGCCCGATCAGTTGGCGGACAGCGCTTTCAATTGCGGAATCCTCGAACATCACTTCTTCAATCACGCCGCCGACGGTATAAGCGTAAATGCTGCGGGGACTGACCAGACCATTGTCGTCCACGCTTACCGCATAAATCAGGGTCTCACCGCCGCCCAGGGTAACGGCATCCGTAAAGGGGGCATCCTCAACAGAAGGATATTCTCCGTTGGTCGTATAATATATAGTGCCGGAGGGAGTGGAGAGGCTCACAGGGATATACTCGCTGTAAAAGCCGGGGAGGGGATCGGCCACGGGAGCGGCAGGGCGGACGGCATCGATCTCTGCCTTGATGGACGCATCGGCGATGTTGTCAAGCATATTTACCGCATCCAGCAATTTATCCTGCTCCACATAGGTTTTGCAAAGTGCAATATAAAGCTCTGCCGTACCGCCATCGGCAATTGCATTGGAGAGCGTATACTCTGCCTTGGTGTAATTGCCGTCAGCCTTAAACTGGTTAGCCAGCTCAATGGCAACATTTTCATCCTGACCGGAGTGCCGGTAAGCCAGATCATAAAACCAGGATGCAATTTTGGGATTGCCGTTGGTGGAATGATAGCGGGCCTGCTGAAGCAGCATATCCCGGGTAAAGTCTCGGTCATAAACAAAGCAGTACCAAAACACACTGGCAATGATCAGAAATGCCAACAGAATCGGTACCAACCTTTTGGCTGAATTCTTCATATAAATGCTCCATTCTGAGGGAATCTCCATGAATTATACGACGGTTTACGACGAAAGTCAAGGGCAGCTGCCAAATAAGTTACAAAATAGAAACAAAATACCGCAGGAATATCCTGCGGTATTGCCTTAATTCTGTTTTGCCTGCTTCATGGAAAGACTGATGCGGTGGCGCTTTTCATCTACTTCCAAAACCACCACATTTACGACATCTCCCACCTTGACTGCTTCGCTGGGATGACGCAGCCGGCGGTTTGCAACCTGAGAAATATGCACAAGGCCATCCTGGTGGACGCCCACATCCACGAACACACCGAAATCGATCACGTTTCGAACCGTACCGGTCAATTCCATGCCGGGTTTCAGATCCTTCATTTCCAGAACATCCTTCCGCAGAATCGGGGCGGGGAGGTCATCACGGGGGTCACGGCCGGGTTTGGCCAGTTCTTTGGCAATATCCAGCAATGTGGGTTCTCCGACACCGCAGACTGCGGCTGCCTTTGCACTGCCGAAGGCGTTCAGCCGCTCGGACAGTCCGGCAAAGCTGTCACCTCTGCCATAGCCGAGCAGGTTCAGCAGATTTCTGGCAGCGTCATAGGATTCAGGGTGAATGCCCGTGTTGTCAAGCACTTCCTTGCTCTCCGGAACCCGCAGGAAGCCGGCGGATTGCTCAAAGGCTTTGGGGCCAAGCTTGGGAACCTTTTTCAGCTGTGCGCGACTTGTGAAGGGGCCGTTCTCTTCCCGGAAAGCAACGATATTTTTCGCGGTTGTGGCGGTCAGACCGGAAATCTGCTGCAGAAGACTCCGCGATGCGGTATTGACGTCAACACCCACTGCATTGACACAGTCTTCCACCACCGCACCGAGGGCGGCATCCAGCTCCTTTTGGGGACAGTCGTGCTGGTACTGACCGACACCGATTGCTTTTGGGTCAATTTTGACCAGTTCAGCCAGGGGATCCTGCAGTCTTCGGGCAATGGAAACCGCAGAACGCAGATTCACATCAAACTCCGGGAATTCCTCTGCCGCGAGGGGAGAGGCGGAGTAAACGGAGGCACCGGCTTCATTGACGATCATATAGCTGGCATTGGGGTGCTTTTTCAGCAGCTCCACTGTCATGGCTTCCGTCTCCCGGGACGCAGTACCGTTGCCGATGGCAATATGCTGTACCCCATAGCGAAGCATCAGCTTATCAAGGGTATCAATGGCTTCCTGCTTTTTGCGCTCGCTGAAGGTGGGATACACCACGGAAGTTGCCAGCACCTTGCCGGTGGCATCGACCACCGCAACCTTACAGCCATTGCGGTATCCGGGGTCCAGACCCATGGTGACAAAACCCTTGACGGGACGCTGCATCAGAAGCGGTTTCAGATTAAGCGCAAAATTGCGGATGGCACCGGCGCCGGCACGTTCTGTCAGTTCGGCGCGAATCTCCCGCTGGATGGAGGGGAAGATCAGCCGCTCGTAGGCATCCTCCGCCGCTGCGCGGACAAACGTGGACACATGCGCGGTTGGCTTCAATGCGGCGCGGCACACCAGCGCCGCACCCTCATTGCCTGCAAGTGTGATGCCGGATTTCAGAACACCCTCCTTTTCTCCCCGGTTAATGGCGAGAATCTGATGATCCTGCAGCCGTGCGATGGGCATACTGAAATCGTAATAAATGCGGTAAACGGAATCGGGATCTTCGTCTTCCGCCTTACACGTCAGTACACCTTTACGGTTCATCAGTTCCCGCAGCTGCTTGCGGATGGCTGCGTCATCGGAAAGATCCTCGGCGATGATATCACTTGCGCCAGCCAGCGCGTCCTCAATGGTAGCAACACCCTTCTCCTGGTCTACATAGCCTGCTGCAAGCACTTCGGGGTCTTGCCCATCCTGAGCAAATATTGCGGCAGCAAGCGGCTCCAACCCTTTTTCCCGGGCGACACTGGCACGGGTACGGCGTTTCTGTTTATAGGGCCGGTAGAGGTCTTCTACTTCAGATAAGGTCACCGCGTTGTCAATGGCGGCAGACAATTCTTCCGTCATTTTTCCTTGATTCTCAATGGATTTCTTCACTTCATCCCGGCGGGTCTGCAGATTCCGCAGATAAGCAAGTCTGGTCTCCAGATTGCGCAGGGTTGTATCATCCATGGCACCATGCATTTCCTTTCGGTAACGGGCAATGAATGGAATGGTATTGCCTTCGTCCATCAGGGAAATGACGTTTTCGATATATTGAAGCTTCTGCCCCAGCTCCTGGGAGAGAATTTCTGCAATGGTCTGCATAGGGAAACTCCTTTTGAATATGATTCAGGTAGTATAGCACACAAACGCGAAAAAGAAAAGTGCAAAAAGAAAAAACAGGAGAAAGCCTGCCGGTTTCCTCCTGTTTCCGGGTTCCTTTTGGTTACTTACCGAAAGCTTTCGCGGTGCGTTCCAGCATCTTACGGATGGGAAGGTGATAGGGACAGCGGGTCTCGCAGATTCCGCAGCCGATGCAGTCGGATGCGGTCTTCGGCTGCGCGTCGTAGCGCCCCTTTGCCCAATCCGCAAGGCCATACCGGGACAGATACCCTTCGAAAACAAACATATTCGGAATGCTGATCCCGACGGTACAGGGTGCGCAGTAGCCGCAGCGGCGGCAGAACTGGGTGCCCAGCTCCTTGCGGATTTTTTCCATTTCTGCATATTCTGCGCAGGTCAGGGGAGTGGTATCATTTACGGCTGCCAGATTCTGCTGAAGCTCTGAAATCTCTGCCATGCCGGGAATGGTGACGGATATATTCCTGTTGGCTGCCACAAACCGCATGGCAAGGGTGGCATTCTCAATCGCGCCGCCTGCTAGAGGCTTCATATCGATGAAACCGATATTCTTTTGGGCACACTTTTTGATGAGCTCTTCGCCTTGCGTCTCCACAATGTTGTAGGGAAACATGATTGTCTCCACCCAATCCAGCTCCAATGCTTTTTCAAAAACCTTTGCGGAGTGAGCGGTCAAACCGATGTGACCGATTTTACCGGCGCTTTTTGCTTCCAGCAACGCTTCCAATGCGCCGTCTTCACCGATGATCTGCTCCAACTGCGCCATGCTGGGATTGTGTACCTGATACAAAACGATGTAATCTGTGCGGAAATTGGAAAGGCTGATGCCGATGTCCTTTGCCATGGATGCTTTGTCCCGGGCCATGCTCTTGGTGGCAATGATGAAATGCTCGCGGATGCCTTCCAGCGCCTCACCCAGATACGATTCACTGACGCTGTAGCCACGGGCAGTGTCAATATAGTTGATGCCGTTCTCAATCAGCTTCTCCATCAGCAGTCTGGTGCCGGCTGCGTCGATGCGCTGAATGGGGATGCCACCGAAGCCCATGGCCGAAACCTTCAAACCTGTTTTGCCCAATATGCGGTATTCCATAACGAAATTCCTCCGTTCTCCTTTTTGATGATACTCTATAAATCCGGCCCGGATTCGTTATTTGAATTTAAAGCTGTTAAAGAACTTGGCAATCGGCTCAATCACATCGGACAAATCCTTGATCGCATCGTTCAGCGAATCAAAGTCGATGTCATTGATCTTGGCCATTGCCTGCTCCACGCCCACCTGACTGGTACTGACCAGCGCATCCACATCCGCAACCATGCCGCCGATATCTGCCTTTGCAAGCTCTGTTGTGACGGTTTCCAAATTATGGAGCACAGTTTCGGCCTGGGCAGTTGTTGCCTGCAATTCCGGCAGAATTCGTATTCCGGCAAACAGAAGCAGACTGCAGCACAGCGCCGCCACAATGGTACATACGAACTGCAGACGCGCATAAAACACCTGTTTGCGGTTTGCCTTTTCAATCCGCTCCAACAGCTCCAGCGTTCTTTGATCCTGATCCATAACAGTACCTCCATAAATTGTTTTTTCTATCATATCACATTTTTGAGATTCGTAAAGTACTTTTGAAACATAAGCGCCGAAGAAACAGCAATTGATGAATCAGTGGTGATTTACACAAATGGTTGTGCGCGGGCGAAAAACTGAGGCGCTTATACGGTACTTTTTTCTGACTTGTTTTTCTAATCCGAATGAGCTATAATGAGAGAAATTTTGCAGTTTCCGTGTTCGTCCTGTGTGCTTTTGCTGACCGCTTGCGTGGATGGGGAGCCGCCGCCACGTTTTTTGAGGTGGTTGATGCGGCCGCTTTTTGTGCTTTCCGCTCCGGGAGCGTCAGAAAACCGTAGCTTTTCCAAGACAAGAAAGAGCTGAATCAGCACCACCGGAAAGCCATGGTGCTGATTCAGCCGTTTTCTTTTTTGCCAGGCAGGAGAATATGAAGGTGCATTTGTTTCGTTTCAGTTTAGATTTCCGATGTATCATCTTCCGAAGCGTCGGCATTATGCGCTAGTCGCGCAGCGCTGTTCAGAACCTGCTATCACTGCCTGAAAATTCCCGAAATGGAGGTTCAATGTGTGAAAATACTCAAAAATGCGGTTTACCGGTTGATATATTGGATCATCAAGCTGCTGTATCCCCCAATAAAGTTGGTAGGACTTGAAAACCTGCCGGAGGAGCCCTGTGTGATCGTGGGCAACCACGCGCAGATGAACGGCCCCATTGCCGGACAGCTGTACTTTCCCGGTAAGCGTTATATCTGGTGTGCTCATGAAATGATGTTTATGAAGGAAGTACCGGCCTATGCGTATCGGGACTTTTGGAGCCGCAAACCCAAAGTTCTCCAGCCACTCTACAAATTGCTGTCCTATATCATTGCGCCGCTGTCAGTCTGCGTATTCAACTGCGCGGATACCATTGCTGTCTATCGCGATAAACGAGTCATTCTCACACTTCGGGAAACGGTGGAAAAGCTGCGCGATGGTGCCAATGTGATCATCTTCCCGGAACATGATGCTCCCCACAACCATGTCCTGTGTGATTTTCAGGACGGCTTCGTCAGCGTGGCGAAAAGCTACTACAGCCAGACCGGGAAAGCACTGGCCTTTGTGCCCATGTACCTCGCGCCCAAGCTCCGGGAGATGGTGCTGGGCGAACCCGTATATTTTGACCCGGAGGCGCCCGGCAAAGAAGAGCGCCGCCGCATTACCGGCAAGCTGATGGATGCGATTACGGAAATCGCGGTTTCGCTGCCCCGGCACAAGATGGTACCTTATCTCAATATTTCGAAAAAGGACTACCCCTACAATATTCCGGAAGAGGTTACTACCCATGAAAAAACCAGTTGTTGATTACCGCCAGTTTCGGCTTTCCAGACTGAACGACCCGCAATTTGCGCACCTAAAGCTGCTTTTTGGCTGGGTGGGTTACTTTTGTCTGTATTTTCTCACGGAGAATCTGATCCCCGCCGAAAAGTGTTACAGTGTCCATATTCCTCTGGACGATATGATTCCCTTTTGCGAGTGGTTTGTCATCCCCTATGTTTCCTGGTATCTTCTGATCGTCTTTTCTCTGGGATATTTTGCACTTTACAATATCGACAGCTTCAAACGCCTTTCCAAATATATTATCATTACACAGGTCATAGCAATGACGATCTATATCATTTTCCCATCCCGGCAGGATCTGCGTCCGGCCGAATTCGCACAGGATAACATTTTGACAAAAATTGTTGGAATACTATACGCGTTTGATACCAACACCGGCGTCTGCCCATCCCTGCATGTTGGCTACTCTCTGGGCATTGCTTCCGTCTGGCTGAAGGAGCGCAGCGCAAGCCTCGTCTGGAAAATCGCCCTGGTGCTATGGGTGATTCTCATCTGTATTTCCATCATGTTTGTGAAGCAGCATTCCGCACTGGACTTGTTCGCGGCGCTGCCCATGTGCCTGCTGGCAGAGCTGGTCGTATACCGTGACCGGTATTTTCGAAGAGGGAAGTAAGCTGCGCTGTCGGGCGCATTTCAGATTGGAGAATTCTGATAACGAAAGACCGCACCGTTGCCGGTGCGGTCTTTCGTATTTTACTTGCTGGACTTGAAGGAATCCTTCAAGTTGACGCTTCTGTTAAATACCAGATGTCCGGGAGCACTGTCCTTGGAGTCGGGGCAGAAGTAGCCCAGACGCATGAACTGGTAGGAGGAGCCTGCCTGTGCGCAGGCAAGAGAAGCTTCCACCTTGCAGCCGGTGAGCACTTCCAGAGAGTTGGGATTCAGGCAGGCCAGGAAATCCTTGCCTGCGGCATCGGGGTCGGGATCGTCGAACAGATTACTGTACTGACGAACTTCCGCATCCACAGCGGTTTGTGCGTCCACCCAGTGGATGGTGGCACCCTTAACCTTGCGGCCATCGGCTGGATCACCGCCGCGGGACGCGGGATCGTAGGTGGCAAGAACTTCCACCACATTGCCGTCCGCGTCGGTCACGCAGCCTGTGCACTTGATAAGGTAAGCACCCTTCAGGCGACACTCGGGGCCGTCGGGATACAGGCGCTTGTACTTGGGCACGGGTACGGCAAGGAAATCGTCCGCCTCAATCCAGAGATTTCTGGAGAAAGTGACTTCTCTTGTACCGTCCTCGGGACGGTTGGGGTTGTTTTCAACCACCATGGCTTCACTCTGACCCTCGGGATAGTTGGTGATGGTCAGCTTTACGGGCTTCAGAACGGCCATTACACGCTGTGCGGTTTCGTTCAGATCCTCCCGCAGGCAGTGCTCCAGGAAGCCATACTCGATGGTATTGGGGCTCTTGGCAACACCAACGCGGTCGCAGAAGTTGCGGATGGCGGCAGGTGTATAGCCACGGCGGCGCAGACCGCAGAGTGTGGGCATACGGGGATCGTCCCAGCCGGAAACATAGCCATTCTCAACCAGTGCTCTCAGCTTGCGTTTGGAAAGAACCGTGTGGTCAATGCCCAGTCTCGCAAACTCGATCTGACGAGGCGTATGGGGCACGGAAACATTCTCCACCACCCAGTTGTACAGGGGACGGTGATTCTCAAACTCCAGAGAACACAAAGAGTGGGTGATCCCTTCCAGGGCATCCTGAATCGGATGCGCAAAGTCGTACATGGGATAGATGCACCACTTGTCACCCTGACGGTGATGGTGCATATGGCGGATGCGGTAGATCACGGGATCGCGCATATTGAAGTTGCCGGAGGCAAGATCAATTTTTGCCCGGAGGGTGTACTTGTTGTCCTCAAATTCACCGGCGCGCATCCGGGCGAACAGATCCAGGCTTTCCTCAATGGGACGGTCGCGCCAGGGAGATGTGGCAGGGGTGTTCAGATCGCCCCGGTATTCCTTGGCCTGCTCGGGGGTCAGCTCGCAGACATAGGCCAGTCCCTTCTTGATCAGCTCAACGGCATACTCATAGTCTTTTTCAAAGTAGTCGGAGCCATAGAAGAAACGATCGCCCCAGTCAAAGCCCAGCCAGTGGATATCTTCCTTGATGGCTTCGACAAACTCCACATCTTCCTTTGTGGGGTTGGTGTCGTCCATACGCAGGTTGCACATGCCGTTGTACTTTTCTGCGGTACCGAAATCGATGATCAGCGCTTTGCAGTGCCCGATATGGAGATAGCCGTTAGGCTCAGGCGGAAAACGGGTATGGACAGTCTGACCTTCGTAGCGACCGCCTTCGGCGATGTCCTCGTCGATAAAAGCGTGGATGAAATTTTTGCTTTCAGTCATTTCAGCCATGATAAGCATCCTCTCTTATCCAAAATTCAATAATGTGCTATTATACCCGAAAGCGAAGGAATTTGCAACAAAAAAACACGCATAAATCAGACTCCTCATAAAGATTTCGCTGTGTTCAACTTGTACAGAATTGTCAAAGTTTATGAAATTTCTTAAAACAATCTAAAAAGCGAAAAAATATGGTTGTCAATTTGGCTGTCATATATTAAAATAGGGAAAGATGAAGCAGAAGAGGAGGATATACTTTGTCACAAATCAAGTATAAGCGCATTATGCTGAAGGTCAGCGGCGAGGCTTTGGCTGGCCCCGCTCACCGCGGCCTGGATTTTGATGTCATCAATTCTGTCTGTAAAGCCATTAAAGAATGCACGGAACTGGGCGTTCAGGTAGGTCTGATGGTTGGTGCCGGCAATTTCTGGCGGGGTGTCAAAGACGGTGCCGATAAGATGCAGCGCTCCCATGCCGATGCCATGGGTATGCTTGGCACGGTCATGAACTCCATTGCTGTTGCCGATGCACTCAGTAGGCACGGTGTGGATGCAAGAGTGCTCAGCGCCGTGGAGATGAATAAGTTCTGTGAGTATTTCACCCGGGATCTTGCCGATCGCTATTTGAACGAGGGAAAGGTTGTAATCTTCGCTGCCGGTACCGGCAATCCCTATTTTTCCACTGACACCGGTGTGGTTCTGCGGGGTGTTGAGATTGAAGCCGATGCGATTTTGATGGCAAAGAATGTGGATGCCATCTACTCTGCTGACCCCAATAAGGACCCCAATGCTGTTCGCTATTCCCGGCTTACATATGCCGAGGCGCTGGCAAAGAACCTTCGCGCCACGGATATTACCGCCATGGCATTGGCGATGGACAATAACATGACCATGGTTTGCTTCGGTCTTGATGAGGAAGACAGCATTATCCGCGTGGTACGCGGTGAAGAAATCGGAACCACCGTCAAAAACAAATTTTAAGGAGTGTAATGACAATGGCAGTTGACTTTAAGGAATTTGAAAGAAGAATGGGCAAGGCCCTCGACCACCTGCAGGATGAGTTCGATGCCGTCCGTGCCGGCCGTGCCAATGCAAAGGTTCTGGATCGTATCAGCGTTGAATACTATGGCAGTGAAACTCCGCTCAATGGTGTCGCCACCATTTCCTCTCCGGATGCCCGCACTCTGGTGATCTCACCCTGGGATACCAAGCTGCTGAAGGATATTGCAAAGGCAATCCAGATGTCCGATTTGGGCATCAACCCCCAGAATGATGGCCGTGTGATTCGCCTGACTTTCCCGCAGCTGACGGAAGAGCGCCGTAAGGAACTGGCAAAGCAGGTTAAGAAGTATGGTGAAGATGCAAAGGTTGCCATGCGGAACATCCGCCGTGACGGTATGGACTATGTGAAGAAGCTGAAGAAGAATTCTGAGATCACCGAGGACGACCAGAAGAAAGCAGAGAAGGATCTGCAGACCCTGCTGGATAAGTACATCAAAAAGGTGGACGATGCGCTGGCAGCAAAAGAAAAGGAACTGATGGCCATCTGATGAATGGTCTTGGCATTGGGGGTGCGCTGCGCCCCCAATGAACTGTTATCATAAACAGAAAGAGGTGCTCAAATTGGAGCTTCCTGAAATGGACAATGCGGCACCCCCGCAGCATATTGCCATCATCATGGACGGCAATGGCCGGTGGGCGAAGAAGCGCGGTCTGCCTCGTACAGCCGGGCACGCTGCCGGTGCGGAGAGCTTTCGCCGCATTGCCAATTATTGCCGTACACTGGGTGTCAGGTATTTAACCGTCTACGCATTTTCAACCGAAAACTGGAAACGCAGCGCTGACGAAGTGGCGGGTATCATGCGCCTTCTGGGAAGATATCTCCGCGAAGCGCTGGCGGATATGGAAAAGAATCGTGTATGTTTCCGCTTCTTCGGTGATCTGACCAAGCTTAGCCCCGAACTGCAGAAGCTTTGCCATGACGCGGAAAGCCTTTCCGCGGATTACGATGTGCAGGTCAATTTCTGTCTCAATTACGGTGGACGCGATGAGATCGTGCGTGCTGCCAGTAATTTTGCCGCGGATGTGGCTGCGGGAAAATACCGCCCGGAGGAACTGACGGAGGAACTGCTTTCCCAATACATGTACTCCCGGGATATTCCCGATCCGGAACTGATTATTCGACCCTCCGGGGAACTGCGGACCAGCAACTTTTTGCTTTGGCAGTCTGCTTACTCGGAATATGTATTTATGAATGTGTTGTGGCCAGACTTCAGCCCACAGGACCTGGATCAGGCCATTGAAGAATACCATAGGCGCAACCGCCGTTTTGGAGGAACATAAAATGAAAACTAGAGTGATTTCCGCGGTTTTACTGCTGCCGGTACTGCTGCTTCTGCTGATGGCAGCGCCTACCATTGCAGCTGCCATTGTGTGGGGGTTGCTGATGTCCATTGCTGCATATGAACTGCTGTACTGCACAGAACTGGTAAAAGAGCCCAGACTTGTAATACATGCGGCGGTTATGGCGTTTGCTGTAGTTATTTGGAGCCACTACAACGCGATCCATGCCCTTGGACAGATCGGGCTGATGCTTTTCACGGGCGTTCTGTTTGCGGAAATGATGCTTTCCCATATCAAGATCACCTTCGACAAGATTTGTATGTGTATGGTGGCGGGCTTCGTTGTACCGTTTCTGCTTGGCAGTATCATTCGCATTCTGACGATGAGCAGAGTAGGTCGCTACATTGTGTTGATTCCCTTTGTGGTTGCTTTTGCATCCGATGCAGGCGCATATTTTACCGGCCACTTCTTCGGCCAGCATAAGCTGGCACCTGTGATCAGCCAGAATAAGACCATTGAGGGCGCCATTGGCGGTATTATTTCAGCAATTGTGTGTATGATTATTTACGGCATTGTTCTGAAGTTTGCCTTTGACTTCCAGGTCAATTTCCTCTATGCGGTCATTTATGGCCTTCTGGGTTCGCTGGTTGGTATTTTCGGAGACCTGTGCTTCTCGGTCATCAAGCGGCAGACAGGTATCAAGGACTATGGGACCCTGATTCCAGGCCATGGCGGTGTTCTTGACCGCTTTGACTCTATGATGATGGTCGGCCCCCTGATGGAATCGCTGCTGATTCTCATCCCTCTGGTGGTGTAACCTATGGTGAAATGTGTCAGCATTCTTGGCTCTACCGGCTCTATTGGACGGCAAAGCCTGGACATCATCAGCCGCATTGCGGGTGTGAAGGTGGCGGCATTGACAGCAGGAACCAGCGTGGAGCGCATGGCGCAGCAGTGCCGCGTGTTTTGTCCGGAACTGGCAGTGATGGCAACAAAGGAAGCAGCGGATCAGCTGGCGAAAGAGATTGCTGACCTGCCAATCAGGATTTCTTTCGGTGAAGAGGGCCTGATTGAGGCGGCGACTATTTCCTGCGCGGACTGTGTGATCACCGCTGTGGTGGGTATGGTTGGATTAAAGCCGACCCTTGCGGCGATTCGCGCCGGTAAACGCGTCGGCCTTGCCAATAAGGAGACCCTGGTCTGCGCCGGTGAACTGGTCATGGCGGAAGCAAAGGCACATAATGTGGAAATCATCCCCGTCGACTCGGAGCATTCCGCAATCTATCAGTGTCTCATGGGCTGCCATGATCGCAGCGAGGTAAAACGTCTGGTATTGACCTGTTCCGGCGGCCCGTTCTTCGGTATGAGCAGGGAACAGCTCCGGAAGGTGACAAAAGCGGATGCGCTGAAGCACCCAAACTGGAAAATGGGTGCAAAGATTACCATCGACTGTGCAACGCTTATGAACAAGGGCCTGGAAGTGATCGAGGCCATGCGGCTGTACGAAATGCCTCTGGAGCAGGTGGATGTGGTGATCCATCGCCAGAGCATCATTCACTCCATGGTGGAATTTGTGGACGGCGCGGTAATGGCTCAGATGGGTACGCCCGATATGCGCCTGCCCATTCAGTTGGCGCTGACTTATCCTGCCCGTACAACCTGCCCTGTGGATGCTTTGGATCTGCTGTCCTGCGGGCCGCTGACCTTCAGTGAACCCGATTTGAAAAGCTTCCCCTGTCTGGCACTTGCGATGGAGTGCGCGAAGAAAGGTGGAACTGCCTGCCCTGTCATGAACGGTGCCAACGAGGAAGCAGTTGCCAAGTTTCTGCGGGATGAGATCGGCTTTTATGACATCTACCGTCTTGTGCGCCATGCGGTGGATACCGTTCCATTTATCCAAAATCCCACGTTGGAGGAGATTCTGGAGGCTGATCGCCTTGCCAGAATCTGCGTGAACGATTCTTAACGAGGTCTTTTCATGAGCATTCTTTTCGCGATTCTACTGTTCAGCATTTTGATTTTTGTCCATGAGCTTGGTCACTTTGTGGCTGCGAAGCTCTCCGGTGTGCAGGTCAATGAGTTTGCAATCTTTATGGGTCCTGCGATTTTCAAAAAGCAGGTGGGGGAGACTCTGTATTCCATCCGCTGTATTCCCATCGGCGGCTTCTGTGCCATGGAGGGTGAAGACGGCGGCAGTGAGAATCCCCGCTCCTTTGATAAAGCCGCCTGGTGGAAGCGTCTGATCATTCTGGTTGCCGGTGCCGCCATGAACTTCATTGTGGGTGTACTGATTTTTGCGTTCCTGTATCTGCCGGGCAGCCAAATCGTGGTACCCGAAATCAATGAGTTTACCGACTGCTGTATCTTCAGCGGTGAAGATGGTTTACAGGTCGGTGACCAGATTCTGGAAATCGACGGAGAAGCCATCTATATCAACAGTGATATTTCCCTGATATTTGAACTGAATAAAACCACCCATCATGATGTGGTGGTTCTGAGAAATGGGGAAAAGCTCGCATTTCATAATCTCGAGATGGGGCACACCCACCAGAATGAGGATGGTTCGGCCTATCTTCACTATGGTTTTGTATTTGGAAGGGTTGCTGAAGTTGGTTTCCCTGAGAAAGTGCAGTTTGTCTGGAAGGTTGTTCTGGACAACATTCGAAACGTCCGCCTGAGCCTGCAAATGCTCTTTTCCGGTAAGGCCGGTGTGCAGGATCTTTCCGGTCCTGTGGGCATTGTCCAGATGATGTCCGATGTGGCCCAGGAATCCGACAGCGCCCTGACCGCCCTGCTGAACATGCTGTCCTTTGGCGGCATGATCGCCGTGAATCTTGCGGTCATGAATCTGCTGCCCATTCCCGCACTGGATGGAGGGCGTGTGGTTGGTGTGCTGATTACTACTTTCTTTGAAAAAGTGCTCCACAAAAAAATCGATCCCAAGTACGAGGGATATATCCACGGCGCGTTTATGATTCTGCTGTTGGGTCTGATGGCGCTGATTATGTTCAAGGATATTTTTGCAATTTTCAGAGGGTGATCGTTATGACAAGACAGATTCGGGTAGGGGATGTGCTGATTGGCGGCGGTGCCCCGGTTGTCATTCAGTCCATGCTTAACACAAAGACAACGGATGTGGAAGCTTCTTTGGAGCAGATTCGGAAGCTGAAAACCGCGGGCTGCCAGATTGCGCGGCTGGCGGTGCCCAATATGGAGGCCGCCAGAGGATTTGCTGAGATTTGCCGGGAGAGCCCCCTGCCTCTGGTTGCAGACATTCATTTTGACTATAAGCTGGCCATTGCCGCCGCAGAAGGCGGTGCGTCCAAAATCCGCATCAATCCCGGCAATATTGGCGGGGAAGACCGGGTTAAGGCGGTGGTGGATGTGTGCAGGGATAAACACATCCCCATCCGTATTGGCGTCAATGGCGGCAGCCTTGACAAGAGATTGCTGGAAAAGTACGGGCATCCCACGGCAGAAGCGCTGGTGGAGAGTGCCTTTGAGCATCTGGAGCTGCTGGAAAAGTACGGTTTTTATGATACCTGTCTGTCCATGAAATCCTCCGCTGTACCCACCATGGTTGCGGCTGCACGGCTTTTCCGCAGCAGGTGCGATTATCCGCTGCACATCGGCGTAACGGAGACCGGCCCGGTGAAGATGGGATTGATGAAATCGGCCATGGGCATTGGCACGCTGCTGCTGGACGGCATCGGCGATACTATCCGTGTCAGTCTGACCGACGACCCTGTGGAGGAAGTCTATGCTGCCAAGGATATTCTCAAAGCAGCCGGCCTTCGCAAGGAGGGTGTCAACATCATTTCCTGCCCCACCTGTGGGCGTACCCGTATTGACCTCATAGGTCTTGTAAATCAGGTGGACGAAGCACTGAAAACCTGCGAAAAGCCCATTACCGTGGCAGTCATGGGCTGTGTGGTCAATGGACCCGGCGAAGCGCGGGAAGCCGATATCGGTATTGCAGGCGGTGACGGATGGGGCATGATCTTCGAAAAAGGAGAACAGGTAGAAAAACTCCCCTATGAGGAGCTGCTGGGTGCGCTGCTCAAACGTATTGACGCAATGTAAAGAAAGAACCGGCCGGTTAAAACCGGCCACACCAGAGAGATTCGTTTATGCCTGAACAGATTTACTTACTGAATATGTTCCCGGACTATGAGCCGCCTGAGGCGCTGCAAAACGCGCTTGCTCAGGCGGCTATTGTAGCTGCGGATATTGATCCGGAACGGGGAAGTGTCCGCATTGCTGCTCATGCGGAGCATTATATTCCGAGACGCCTGATTGCACAGGCGGAAAGTGATATTGCCGGGTTGTACGGACTGCGGCAGTTCGAACTGACGGTGACACATCCAGAGAATCAGCTGTGTCTTGTGGAAGAGGAGGAGCTGCGCGATCTATTCGTGCAGATCAATTCCATGAACCGGGGAAGCCTTGCCGGTGCGAAGTGGATTTGGAACGGAACAGACCTGACCGTTCAGCTTGCGGCCAACGGAAAGAAAACGCTGGAAGAGTGCGTCCCCATGGTGCAGACAGCCCTGCGGGAACGTTTTGCCGCGCCGGTGACCATTCAGATCGAGGCTGGGCAGATGCTGGAAGGACAGGCTCTTTTTGAAGCCATGGATTCCATGCGCGCCCGGCTGATGCAGGAACGTCCCGCCGCTTTGCCTGTATCAAAGGAAAAAGAGAAAGCCGCCCCGTCCCAGATTGAACCCTTCTACGGAAAGCCCTTCCACGGCAATGTGGTTCCTATGAAGGAATTGAATTTGAATATGAGCAGCGTGATCGTGGAGGGCAAGGTCTTTGCGGTTGACCACAAGGAGCTGAAAAAACGCAATGCATGGGTCATCAGCTTCGACATGACCGATAATTATGGTTCCGTGCGGATTAACCGCTTCATGGAAGCAAATGAAGCCAAACCGATTCTGGAAAATGTGAAAGTGGGCAGCGTCCTGAAGGTGCAGGGCAGGCTGGAACTGAACCGCTACGACAATGAGCTGGTGCTCAAGCCCTTCTCCATGATGCCCGGTTCCATGTCCAAACGAATGGATCTGGCAGAAGGCGCAAAGCGCGTGGAGCTGCACCTGCACACCACAATGTCCAATATGGATGCCCTGACCTCCACGGATGCCGCCATCAAGCAGGCCGCCGCATGGGGTCATCGTGCCATCGCCATTACCGATCATGGCTGCTGCCAATCCTTTACCGATGCGCTGCATACTGTGGAAAACTGGAAGGGTCCCCCAAAAGTGGCCGGTACCGATGAAACCATCAAGATCCTCTATGGCTGCGAGGGCTACTATGTCAATGATGTGGATGACCGAATCGTTGTCCACGGAACCCGGGAAATGGGTTTCGATCAGGAATTCGTAGCCTTCGACCTGGAAACCACCGGCCTTTCCTCCCGCACCGACCGCATTATTGAAATCGGTGCCGTCGTTCTGAAAAACGGACAGGAATTGGATCGTTTTCAAACCTTTGTCGACCCGGAGCGGAAATTGGATCGAAAGATCGTGGATCTGACGGGCATCACCGACGATATGCTGGTGGGCGCACCGAAGATCGAAGAGGTGCTGCCCAAATTTCTGGAATTTGTCGGAAGCAGGGTTCTGGTTGCCCATAATTCCGACTTTGATACCGGCTTCATTCGGGCAGAATGCGCACGCTTGGGCTATGAATACAACTTTACCGCTGCGGATACATTGATTCTTTCCCAGAATCTGATGCCGCAGCTTGGTAAATTCAAATTGAACATCGTTTCCAATGCCCTGAGCCTGCCGGACTTTAACCATCACCGTGCAGGAGATGACGCACTGACCTGCGGCCTGATTATGACGAAGCTGATGCAGAAGCTGGAGGAGGAGCACAATGTTCACTCTTTGCAGGCAATCAACCCGGCCATGACGAAGCTCCGCTCCGGCGGACGCGTGACTGACCGTCAGGCACGGCATATCATTCTTTTCGCAAAGAATCAGGTTGGCCTTCGAAATCTCTACCACCTGATTTCCGATTCCAATCTGAAGTATTTCCGACGTGTGCCCAGAATCCCGAAGTCCGAACTGCTGAAATATCGGGAAGGCCTGATCATCGGTTCCGCCTGCGAGGCCGGTGAATTGTTTCAGGCAATTCTCGACCGCAAAAGTGACGATGAGCTCAAACGCATTGCCTCATTCTACGATTTTCTCGAGATTCAGCCTATCGCCAACAATATGTTCATGCTGGAGAAGGGAATTGCCGCGGATGTGGAGGAGCTGCGCAGCTACAACCGGACCGTCGTTCGTCTGGGTGCGGAACTGGGCAAGCCGGTCGTCGCCACCGGCGACGTCCACTTCCTGAATCCCGAGGACGAGATCTTCCGGCATATTCTGCTGGCAACAAAGGGCTTTGACGATGCGGACAGACCGAATCCGCTGTATTTCCGCACTACGGATGAAATGCTGGAGGAATTCTCGTACCTGGGTGAAGAGAAGGCCTATGAAGTGGTCGTGACCAATCCGAATTTGATTGCGGATATGTGTGAGACACTTCGCCCTGTCCCCCATAACCTGTTTGCACCGAAGATTGAAAACTCCGTGGAAGATCTGAAGCAATTGGTCTACGGCAAGCTCCACCGCCTGTACGGCGAGAATCCGCCGCAGCTGTTTGTTGACCGTGTGGAAACGGAGCTTCACGACATCATCTCCTGCCATTACGATGTCATTTATATGTCTGCCCAGCGGCTGGTGCAGAACTCTCTGGAGAACGGCTATCTGGTGGGCTCCCGTGGTTCCGTCGGCTCGTCCATTGTGGCATACATGTCCGGCATTACGGAGGTCAATTCCTTCCCGCCCCATTACCGCTGTCCGAATCCTGCCTGCAAGCACACGATTCTGGATGTGCCCAAGGAATTCAACTGCGGTGCAGACCTTCCCGACGCCCTTTGCCCCATTTGCGGAACGCAGCTGGAAAAGGACGGCTTCAACATTCCCTTTGAAACTTTCCTTGGCTTCGGCGGCGATAAGGTTCCCGATATTGACCTGAACTTCTCAGGCGAATATCAGGCAGAAGCCCATAAATACTGTATCTCCATGTTTGGTGCGTCCCATGTGTTCCGTGCCGGAACCATCGGCACCGTTGCGGAGAAGACCGCCTTTGGCTACGTCAAAAAGTATCTGCAGGAGCGTGGTCGAACGGCAGCCAAGGCAGAGGAAGCACGGCTTGCTTCCGGCTGTGTGGGTGTGCGCCGTACGACGGGACAGCATCCCGGTGGTCTGGTGGTTATCCCACAGGAGAATGAGATCTGGGATTTCTGCCCGGTGCAGCACCCGGCGGATGACCCGAACAGCGACCAGATTACCACCCATTTTGAGTACCACTCCATGGAGGAAAATCTTCTGAAACTGGATATGCTGGGTCACGATGACCCGACGATGATCCGTATGATGGAGGATATGACCGGGGTGGATGCCAAAACAATACCGCTGGATGACAAAGGTACCATGTCCATTTTCACGTCCTCCAAGATTCTCGGCTACGAGAATAACGCGCTTTTGGGTCCCACCGGGGCAGTGGGTGTTCCGGAGTTTAACACCCGGTTTACCCGCGGCGTTCTGCTGGACACCATGCCCACGAAGTTTGATTTTCTGGTTCGTATCTGTGGTTATACCCACGGTACGGACGTGTGGCTTGGCAATGCAAAGGATCTGATCAACTCCAAAACCGCCACGGTGGATCAGACCATCGGCGCCCGTGACGACATTATGCTCTATCTGATTTCCTGTGGAATGCCCGATAAGCGTGCCTTCAAGATTATGGAATCCGTCCGAAAGGGAAAGGGCTTGCCTCCCGGTGCGGAAGAGGAGATGGTGGCCGCCGGGGTGCCGGACTGGTACATTGGCTCCTGCAAGAAAATCAAGTATTTGTTTCCCAAAGCACACGCGGTTGCCTACTGCATGATGGCATTTCGTATTGCCTGGTTCAAGGTCTATCATCCTTTGGCATTCTACGCGGCCTATTTCTATCGCCGCAGCCAGAAGGGTGGCTTCGATGCGGCACTGATGACCGGCGGTATGGAGGCGATCCTTGCCAACATCGATGCCATTGATACCAACGAGGACGCAACGGCAAAGGACGAGGATCTGCTGACCACCATGGAGGTCGTCTACGAGTTCTATCTGCGTGGTCTTGAATTCCTGCCCATCAGCATTTACGACTCCCATGCAACCAAATTTCTGATCAAAGACGGTAAGATTCTGCCGCCCTTTGTGGCCATTTCGGGTTTGGGTGAAAGCGCCGCATGGGACATCATGGATGGGCGAAAGGACAAGGAGTTTTTGTCCATTGAAGAGTTTTCGCTTGCCTGTCCGAAGGTTTCCAAGACCCATATCCAGATGCTGAAGGACGCTGGCGCGTTTGGAGGCTTGCCGGATACCAGTCAGGTCAGCTTCTTTTGATTTTCTTTGGAGGTATTTCTATGGAATATCGACTTGTAACCGGCAGGGGAGAGATGATTTGCCACTGCATTCGCTTAAAACGGGGCGAGGATCTGAAGGACTCCATCCTGGCAGTCTGTGCGGAAAAGAACATCCGGGCAGGTGTTTTGCTCAGCGGTGTCGGCTGCATTCTCCGGGGCAAAATCCGGGATGCCAGCGGCGTCACTATCCGGGAGATCACGGAGCACTGTGAGATCGTGAGCCTGAACGGTACCGTCAGTGCCAAACGCTGCCACATTCACATTGCCCTGTCCAAAGGAGATCTCAGTACAATCGGCGGTCATCTTTGCTCCGGGTGCATTGTCAATACCACCTGCGAACTGGTGATTGGAGAGCTACCCGGCGTTGATTTCGGCGTAGAGCAGGATGAAGAGACCGGCTATGATGAGTTGATCTTTCTGAATGCTTAGGAATACGTGACTGCGCCTTGCGAAAGATACGGGTATATGTTATACTGAGCTTATGAATTATATTTAAGGAGGATGTACGATGCAAGATATCGGTATGCAGTTTCATATTCACTGCAAAGAAGGCGACGTTGGCCGCTATGTGTTTCTGCCCGGTGATCCCGGCCGATGTGAATCCATTGCAAAGAATTTTGATCATCCGATACATATTGGTATGAACCGGGAATATAATATCTGGACCGGCACCCTTCTGGGGGAGAAGGTGTCGGTTTGCTCCACCGGCATCGGCGGCCCTTCCGCCTCCATTGCCATGGAGGAACTGGCAGCCATCGGTGCGGATACCTTTATCCGCATTGGAACCTGCGGCGGCATCGACATGGATGTATGCCCCGGTGATGTGGTGGTCGCAAACGGCGCCATTCGATATGAGCACACCTCTTTGGAGTATGCGCCCATCGAATTTCCCGCCGTGCCGGACTTCGAGATCACTGCCGCACTGAAGGCAGCCGGTGAGCAACTGGGCTACAGGACCCATGTGGGTGTTGTCCAGTGCAAGGATGCCTTCTATGGCCAGCACAGCCCTGAAAAGTCACCTGTTTCCTATGAGCTGCTTCAGAAATGGGAAAGCTGGAAACGGCTCGGTGTCAAGGCCAGCGAAATGGAATCTGCTGCGCTGTTTGTTGTGGCATCCGCACTTCATGTCCGCTGCGGCAGCTGCTTTCACGCGGTCTGGAATCAGGAGCGTGAGAAAGCAGGTCTTTTCATGAAGATGACGGAGGACACCTCCGGTGCCATCAGGGTGGGCATCGAGGCGATGAAGAAGATCATCACCGCGGACATCGAAAAAAATAAGTAATCAGTAAATGAAGAGCCGTACGGCAAAATGCTGTACGGCTCAGGCTGTCAATAAACCCTCCCAGCCGAAAGTTTCGGAGGGAAAGAAAGTGTGAAAGAAAACCGTCAGGGTTGTCACTGCGTCCAATCAAAGCGATTTTCAAACTTTTTGAAAAGTTTGAAAATCATAGGCAGCTTGTCAAAAATACTTTTTTGACAAGCTGAGCCGTACAGCAAAATGCTGTACGGCTTTGCAGTAATCTGTTCAGAAACGAATATCACAGCTTTGCGTAGGCTTTGTCCAAAAACTTCTGGGAGGAAACCACCACACGCTTGTGCGTGCCGCTGCCAATCTCACCCGCTTCGTCATAAGCATGCACTTCAAATGTGATGACTTTCCCATCCACAGCAGTCACAATGGCCTCTGCCCGGATCTCCATACCCACCGGGGTCGCGGAGAGATGCCGGACATTAAGCTCCGTACCAACGGTTGTTTTGGATTCACCCATGGCCTCTTCGATTGCCTCACAGGCAGCGCCTTCCATCAGCGCGATCATGCAGGGGGTAGAATACACAAGCAGAGAACCGCAGCCAACTTCCTTTGCGGTGTCTTCCTTTTCCACAAAGGAGAAAACTTCGCCTCTCATTCCAACGTTTATTTCCATGACAAGCACATCCTTTCCATGTCAATATAACGGAAAAGACGGGCGGTGTCAACAAAAAAGGATTGCTATTTTTGAACTGCGCAAGTATAATATATCAGGAAAAACAGACGGGAGGCACGCTCTATGAAAGTATACGATAAGATCAATCTGACGATGCTCTGTGATTTTTATGAGCTGACCATGGCCAATGGCTATTTCACGGAAGGATACAAGGATCGGATCACCTATTTTGACGTTTTTTACCGCCAGTGTCCTGATGGGGGTGGCTTTGCCATTGCAGCAGGTTTGGAGCAGATCATTGATTATATTCAGGAACTGCGTTTTGAACCCGATGACATCGAATATCTGCGGGAAAGAAACATTTTCAGCGAAGAATTTCTGGACTATTTGAAGGATTTCAAATTCACAGGTGATATCTGGGCAGTTCCCGAGGGCACGCCCATCTTCCCCCGTGAGCCCATAATAACGGTGCGTGCCCCTGCCATTGAGGCACAGCTGATTGAAACATTCCTGCTGCTGTCCATCAACCACCAGAGCCTGATTGCTACAAAGGCAAACCGTGTGGTTCGTGCGGCCGAGGGAAGAACGGTTCTGGAATTTGGTTCCCGCCGTGCGCAGGGCGCGGACGCAGCCATCCTGGGTGCCCGTGCCGCTTATATCGGCGGCTGCCATGGTACTGCCTGTACCATTTCCGATCAGCTCTTTGGCGTCAAAGCCGGCGGCACTATGGCGCACGCATGGGTTCAGATGCACGATTCGGAGTATGAAGCCTTCAAAACCTACGCAGAGCTTTATCCGCAAAACTGCATCCTGCTGGTGGATACCTATAACACCCTCAAATCCGGCGTTCCCAATGCCATCCGCGTTTTTAATGAGGTGCTCAAGCCCAGGGGGATCACCAAATGCGGCATCCGCCTGGATTCCGGTGATATGACTTATCTGAGCCGCAAAGCCCGGAAGATGCTGGATGATGCCGGCTGGACGGAGTGCAAAATCAGTGTTTCCAACTCTCTGGATGAGTATATTATTCAGGATATTCTCCGTCAGGGCGCTCAAATCGACCTGTTCGGTGTCGGAGAGCGCTTGATTACCGCCAAGAGTGAGCCTGTTTTTGGCGGTGTGTACAAGCTGGTTGCGGTGGAAAAGGAAGATGGTACGGTTATTCCCAAGATCAAGATCTCCGAAAATGTGGGCAAGATTACAACGCCCCATTACAAGAAGCTGTATCGTTTCTTTGGCCGGGACACAGGCAAGGCCATTGCGGACTACCTGTGTGTGTACGATGAGATCGTTGATGACAGCGGTGATATGGAGATCTTCGATCCCGATGCAACCTGGAAGCGGAAGAATGTGTACAATTTCGAAGCCAAGGAGCTGCAGGTTCCCATTTTCAAAAACGGTGAACTGGTCTACAATTGCCCGTCTTTAGAGGAAATCCGCACGTACTGCATGGAGCAGGTGGACAAATTGTGGGACGAAGTCAAGCGTTTTGACAACCCGCACACCTACTATGTGGATCTGAGCCAGAAGCTGTGGGATGTGAAATACGGCCTTCTGAAGGATAATAACATTAAATGAAAAAAGGGGAGGCCGCAAAGATTGCTTTTGGCGGTGTGATGGCAGCACTGGCACTGGTGATCATGAATCTTGTCGGATTGGTTCCCGTGGCTACGTTTGTCTGTCCCTTGCTGACCATGATGATTCTGCAGCTGGTCTTACGTTTTTGCGGCTGCCGCATTGGTTGGGCATGGTACGGCGCTGTGGCGATTCTCAGTGTCCTGCTGGCGCCGGATAAGGAAGCCGCCGCGTTTTTCGTGTGTCTGGGATACTATCCGATGCTCAAACCCGGACTTGACAGGATGAAGCTTGGCACAGCCGTGAAGTATCTGTTCTTTAACGCTGTCATTTTGCTGATGTATTATGTGCTGATCAATCTGCTGGGCTTTGATGAGATTGCAAAGGAATTCAGTGAACTTGGCATGATCCTGACAGCATTGATGCTCGTGATGGGAAACATCATCTTCTTCATGCTGGATAAAATTCTGGGACGTCTTGCTACAATTGAAAAATGGGGTCGGAAATAATCCGACCCCATTTTGTGGAGTGTGTATGGAAAACAACTGGAAACTATACATCCTGCGCTGCAGGGATGGCAGTCTGTATACAGGCATTACGACGGATGTTCAGAAGCGCCTGACAGCGCACAATTGCGGCAAGGGTGCCAAATATACCCGCAGCAGAAGGCCTGTGGAACTGGTTTATCAGGAAACCTGTAAAGATCATTCGGAAGCTCTGCGCCGCGAAATTCAGGTCAAAGCGCTGAACAGGGAAGAAAAAGAAAAAATGATCGAAGCGGGGCTGTGAGAAACAGCCCCGCTTAAAGGTCTATGCAAGCCACCTGCTTTCCCGGTAGTCTTGACTATTACATATCATAGATACCCATGATCAGAATGCCTGCAAAGGTGACAGCAATACAGACATAGTGCTTCCAGCTGAGCTTTTCTTTCAGGAACAGACGGCTCCACAAGACAGATGCCATGCAGTAAGAAGAAATGATCGGTGCGGCAAGCGCGGCTTCACCGCTGGCAAGCGCCATGATGTAGGTAAACTGACCGACGGTTTCAAAGACGGCACCCACATACTTGGGACCTTCCGCTCTGGGAATCAGCTTCTGCTTCTTGATGATCACGGTATAGACGAAGCAGAAAATACCGGCAGCCAGGAAGGTCAGCTCATATGCCACATTGGCGGAATCCTCGTTCAGAGTTTCCAGAACCAGGTCGTCAGCAAAGGTACCGGCAGCATCCAGCAGACAATAGGCGATGGGCAGTGCCAGAGCAAGCCAGCTTTTGGCATATTTGTAGTTGGAGGCTTCCTGACGTGCCGCACGAAGCTGTTCGTCCTCATTGGCTTCCACAAAGCCCAGACCGATGACACCGGCACAGGCCAGAGCGATGGCCAGATACTGGGGAAATTCCATGGGTTCCGCGGTGCCTGTGACGATTGCAATGACAGCAACCAACGCGCCGGAGGCGTTGCAAATGGGGGAGGAGATGCTAAGCTCTATGTAGCGCAGACCCACATAGCCGAGGGTCATGGAGAGAATATAGAGCATGGATACGGGCAGATACGTCCAAATCACAGCAAAGCTGATCTCAACACCGCCCACAAAGATCTCGTACGCAGCATGAAGACCCATCACAAGACCCACGGCGATAACCATTTTGAACTGACTGTACTTATCCTTTGCGTCACGGCAGCCGATTTTCGAAAAGAAATCCGAACCGGACCAGCAGAGCAGTGTAACAATAGCAAACCAGAACCAGGACATAGAAAATACCTCTCAATATAATTTTTACAGATTTACAAGACCGGCATCGACCATTTTTTGCAGACTGTTCAGAATGCCGAGTTTGGCATGGTGCCAGGTCAGACCACCCTGGAAGTAGACAGCATAGGGCTCACGAATGGGGCCGTCAGCGGACAGCTCCATGGTGCTGCCCTGGATGAAGGCACCGGCAGCCATAATGACCTGACTTTCATAGCCGGGCATATCGCCGGGGATGGGGGTGGCAAAGCTGTCAACGGGCGCAGCAGCCTGAATGCCCTTGCAGAAGGCGATCATGCCTTCCTCACTGCCAAGCTCAACGGCCTGTATGATGTCGTGACGGCTTTCCGTCGCATTGGGTACACAGCGGAAGCCAAGGGGCTCATACAGGTTTGCCGCAAAGATGGCACCCTTTTCTGCGCTGGCAGTCACATTGGGCGACAGGAAGAAGCCCTGGTACAGCTGGGTCATCAGACCGAAATTGGCACCAACCTCCTGTCCAAGTCCGGGAGCGGACAGACGGTAGGCACAGCGATCAATGCAGGCCTTCGTTCCCGCAATATAGCCGCCGCTGGAGGCAAGGCCACCGCCGGGGTTTTTGATCAGACTTCCGACAATCATATCCGCACCCACATCGGAAGGCTCTATCGTCTCTACGAATTCACCGTAGCAGTTATCAACCATCACCAGAACATCCGGCTTGATGGATTTACAGAATGCAATCAGCGCACCGATTTGACTCACGGAGAAGGTAGGACGTGTTGCATAGCCCTTGGATCGCTGAATGGTGATCAGCTTTGTTTTGGAGTTGATCGCTTTTCGGATGTTTTCGTAGTCGAAACTGCCGTCGCTCAGTAGATCCACCTGTCTGTAGCTGACGCCGTACTCGGCAAGGCTGCAGGGTGAGGGACGGATGCCAATTACTTCCTGCAACGTGTCGTAGGGCATACCTACGGGGCTGAGCAGCTCATCTCCGGGCAGCAGATTGGCACTGAGGGCAATGGTCAGTGCGTGGGTGCCACAGGTGATGTGGGGACGAACCAGAGCGGCTTCCGTGTGAAATACATCCGCATACACCTGTTCCAGCTTGTCGCGTCCTTCGTCATTGTAGCCATAGCCGGAAGATGCGGCAAAGCAGGTGGCGCTGACCCGGTTTTTCCGAAATGCAGACAGAACCTTGGCCTGATTATATTCGGCTACCTTGTCAATTGCCTCAAAGCGTTCCTTCAGCCGGGCGATGACCGTTTCACCATACTGGAAAACCGCGGGGCTGATGCCCATGCTTTCATAAATTGCAGTCAATTCCTTCATTCTATCAATCCTCATTTTCTACGGAATGAAAAATCTTATTTGCCAGATCATCCAGTGTTTCCGGCTTGGTTACAATCAGACCGGTCTCTGATTTACCGAGAATCAGCAGGGTATCACCGGGTGCAATGCCGAAAAAATCCCGGGCTTCCTTGGGGATCACAATCTGACCACGATCGCCCACCCTTGCGGTGCCGAACACACGCTGTTTGCCTTTGCCCAGAATGTGCTTGCCTGACGGCATTTCATCACTTCCTCAAAATCACATTTTTCATACTTTTCGCACCTGGGAAATTATAGCGAAAACCGCCCCGGTTGTCAATACCGGAGCGGTGAAATATGAAGCGAATGGAAAAATCAGTCGTTTCTGCGTCTGCCGCCAAAGAGGACAATCAGCCGCAGAAGCTGTGCCAGCGAAACGGCTGTTGCAGCGACATAGGTCATAGCGGCGGCTCGCAGCGTCCTACCGGCGCCGCGGCGCTCTTCTTCGGATAGAATATTGCCGGCTTCAATGGCACCCATAGCGCGGCGGCTGGCATTGAACTCCACGGGAAGCGTCACCAGCTGGAAGACCAGCGACAGGCCGAAACAGGCAATGCCAAGGTAAACAATGGCATAGGAGAAATTACCAAGGTAGCTTAGCAGAATGCCAATCAGAATCAGCGGCATTGCCAGCTTGGAACCCAGATTTGTGATGGGGATAATGGCTGCACGCAGCTTGATTGGACCATAGTGCTCAGCGTACTGCACGGCGTGACCGGCCTCATGGCAGGCAACACCGATGGCAGCGACAGAGGTACTGGCGTAGACATCGTCCGACAGACGGATCACATTGGATTTCGGATCGTAATGATCTGTCAGATTGCCGCTGACCCGCTCAATTCTCACGTTTCTGACACCATTGGCACTCAGAACCCGTTGGGCGGCCTCTGCGCCGGTAATGCGGCGGCTGGAGTGAACTTTGGAATATTTTTTGAAAGTGGAGTTGACAGAGGAACTGGCCCACAAAGAGAGAATAATGCAGGGCAGTACGATGACAAGATAGGTCCAGTCAAAACCGTATCCGTAGTAATAAGGCATGATAAACTCCTTTCGATGTTATGGAATGATATTGTATTGTTACATTGCAGCTTAGTTTCTAACATTATAATCTGTTTATTCGTTCTTGACAAGGGTTCAAGGGTTTGCTTCTGTGACAGATTTGTAAATTCTTTAGCATTGATATATCTGTCGTGCTGTGCTATAATAATGAAAACATTTGACATGGAGATAAAAAATGAATTACGCGACAATCAAGAATTGCGACATTGCAAACGGTCCCGGTGTGCGTGTCAGCCTGTTTGTTTCCGGCTGTACGCACCGCTGCCCCGGCTGCTTCAATGAGGTTGCCTGGAATTTTGAATACGGTGAGCCTTTTACGGAGCAAACCATTGAGATGATCCTGGATATGTTAAAGCCTGATTACATCAAGGGGCTGACGCTTCTGGGAGGAGAACCCTTTGAACCCCAGAATCAGCCCGATATCGTAAAGCTGCTTCGACGCGTCAGACAGGCGTATCCCCAAAAGAGTATCTGGGCATTCTCCGGCTATCTATTTGAACGGGATATTCTTGCCGGCCGGTTAGGCCCCATGGAAATAACGAAGGAATATTTGAGCTATCTGGATGTTCTGGTGGACGGTCCGTTTATTCAGGCGCAAAAGGATCTTTCGCTTCGTTTTCGCGGCAGCAGGAATCAGAGGCTGATCGATGTACCGGAATCTCTGCGCAGGGGCGAAACGGTTCTGTGGCAGGATTGGCAGACAGAAGGAAAGGGATTGAGAAAATGAGTACGATCCGTGTAAAAAAGCTGAATGAACAGGCAATCCTGCCGACCTATGGCAGCGAAGAGGCGGCGTGTGCCGACCTTTATGCCTGCCTGGACGCACCTTTGACCGTCGAACCGGGTGCAACTGTATGGATTCCAACAGGGCTTGCCATGGAAATCCCCAGGGGCTGCGCCGGACTTGTCTATGCACGTTCCGGCATGGCCTGTAAGAAGGGACTTGCGCCTGCCAACAAAGTGGGCGTCATCGACAGTGATTACCGCGGGCCTGTGACAGTTGTACTGCATAATCACGGAAGCGAAGCTCAGACGATTTCCCACGGGGAAAGAATTGCCCAACTGGTCATCACACCCGTACTGACACCTGTGTACGAAGTGTGTGATGCTCTGTCAGAGACTGACAGAGGGCAGGGAGGCTTTGGCTCGACGGGCAAGTAATTGCTTTTGCACAGCTCGTGTGCAGGCACCATTCGTTATTGCGTGTGAAGAATCCGTAAGAATGCAACTAAAGAGGGGAGAGCGGTTTGATTTATGGCTGTGAGGCTGAATGAAGACAAGGAAATGGTTCGGATGATTCGTGACGGGCTGAAGCGTACGGGCGGATACTGTCCCTGCCGGCTGGAACGGACGGAAGAGAACAAGTGTATCTGCAAGGAGTTCCGTGAACAGATCGCCGACCCGGAGTTTTCCGGCTACTGTCATTGTATGCTGTATTATAAGGACTAAGGAAACTCTGAATAAATCGTCTGCGGCTGAACGGCGGATCTTTTACACCAATCGTGCAGTACGAAAAATGGAAAATACATACAGTATTCCCTCATTTTTCGTACTTTCGCTTGGCGCAAAATCTCTCGCCATCAGCTCTTGCCGAT
>JAQXNO010000003.1 GCA_029098045.1 Bacillota bacterium | reverse complement strand
GTTACTGTCAACCCAATGCCGGATATATCCCGGTGTTTTGAAGTAGGGAATCTGGTTTGTATGAAATACAACACCGCGTATCCCAAGCTCTGCTGCGATATCCATCGACTGCCGTATCCGGAAAGTCGAAACATCACGAATCCTTTTATCCTCGCTGTGTACGGTGACATCCAGAAAGGCTCCATGAAGGATGTCTCTGGTTCTGGCCCTGTCAAGCTTTTTGTAAAAGTCAATCCGTTTCTTCACCCATCTTTCGTCATCCAGCAAAGAAGGCTGAAAGAAGTCGTTATATTCAAAATGCGCGCCGAATATACGCGACAGCCTTAGGCTATCTTCTATTCGGTCAAAATCAGGTATCAGGTATAGTTCGTTCATCGCCGTACACACTTGCTTGCTTACCATTCCACCGTAGCTGCCGAAACGGGGTGCGGATTTACGATTTCCTCCACAATCCGACCGCTTCGCATCTTTAAAATGCGGTCAGCAATGGTGGAGATGGCGGTGGTATGCGTGACGATCACCACGGTTTGTCCCTGCTCCCTCGCCAGCTTTTCCAATTCAATCAATATTTGCTTTCCTGTATTGTAGTCCAGAGCTCCGGTTGGTTCATCGCAAAGCAGAAAAGCCGCGTTTTTCACAAGGGCTCTTGCAATAGACACTCTTTGCTGTTCTCCGCCTGACAGCTGAGACGGATAGTGATCCTTCCTGTGAGACAAGCCCATCATCTCCAGCACTTCCGCAACCGGACGCGGTTCTTTCGCCATATCCGCAACGATGGCAACATTCTCCCATACCGTCAGCTCAGGGATCAGGTTATAGAACTGGAAAATGAAGCCCACCATATCTTTGCGGAACACGGTCTGCTGTTTTTTCCGTAAGCCCGCGATATCACCGAGCCAGTCAAAAATCACCTTTCCGCTGTCCGGTCTGGCCAAACCCCCGATTACATTCAGAAGCGTGCTTTTCCCGCAGCCGCTGCTGCCAAGAATTACGGTGAGCTCTCCTTTGTGGATACGAAAACTTACATCATCCAGGGCGTGCACACAGGCATCACCCTCACCATAGGTCTTTGTCAGATTTACACCCTCCACCAGAACCTGGCGTTTTTTCAAAGAGGGAATACGGACGCCGCTTTCATAGAACCATTTCGCCAACAAATCGGCCATTGTACGGCCCAGCGCAATGTCGTTTTCATCAAAGGCGCCCTCTTTTTTGTTCAGTAGCTGCAGGCAGCCAAAAGCTCCCGTTTGCGATGCGGAAATGGGAACGGACAGAATATCTTCCGTATGAAACCCTGTCAACTTGTCTGCCCTGCTCTCCCACCGCCGGTCCTGGGCAACATTTTCCGCAAGAATAACATCGTTTTGTTCAATACAGGCGCCGCAGAGTCCCTGACCGCGCTTGAGAACAATCTGTTCCAGCCCGCCGCAATTCTCCCCACAGGCAGCATACAGGCTGATATTGTCCTCTTCATCCAGCAGCCATACGGAAGCGGCTGCCGCCTTGGACTCCGCGGCAAGCTCTTCCAGAAAGATTCGCATGGTTTCGGCTGTGTGCCTGCTTTTGTTTAGCAGCTCCAGTACACGCCACTCAAAATCATACTTATTCATATGTCTTACCCTTCCTTGCCCGTAAAAGCACCACACGTCGATACAGCAGCGTCAGCAGCGCGGCCCACCCGCCAAAAATCACAGTACCCGGAACAATCATGTAGAGACACGGTATCGGGAGCCATTCCCAAAACAGCTCAAGAACGGAACTCCCTTCCGGATTAAAAGAATAGAAATAATTCATGGAATCAATCCCTGCGCTTCTGCCCAGCCAGTTCACGAGATGGATCAGGAAAAATATGAAATAGAACAAAAGCATCGAAGTGATTGCCTGGTTCTTTTCCGGTTTCACCAGGCCGAGAAAACCAATGTTCCAATAGGCGGCGGCCACAAGAATGTGCAGGAAATAAAACATGGCAACTGCGGGCTGCAGCAGATTTGTGTCTGAAAATATTCCGACGGGCGCTACCAACGCAAGCACAGCGCCAAGAGACGAAATGAAAAAACAGAAGCCGAGAAGATGTTTGTTGTTTAAGCGGGCGCCGGCTATCATCACAATCACGCTTAAATAGCATAGATTAAATGGCAGCAGTTCGGGCAGGATTTGCTTCCATCCCGTTCCATATGCCGCAATAAAGGCATCAAAACGGAACATAAGGATTCTTTGTACATAAAACAAAACCAGAATGGTACATCCGATCAACAGCAATGCTTTCCGCTTCTGTTCGTCGCTTTTCTTGCGCAGCGACAAATACACCAAAGCCGTCACCGCGCAGCAAAGCGCAATCACCATCCACCAAACGGAATTCCCCACAGAAATATTCATTGTCATGTGCTCACTCCTTCGATTTTAATTCCTCTACCAGATCGATTTCCTTCATTTGCCGCAGGGCCAGCAGGTGTCCCAAAACCATGAACGCGCCGACACAGGCCCCAATCAGAAGCATGCTGGATAAGGAAAAGGCTTTTGTATAATAGATGCTTTCGGTTGAAGTCATTTCCAACAGGGGTTTTCCCAAGCCGCTGCCGGCAAGGCATCCCACCAGCATGGAAAAAACATATTGCGCGGCAAGCTCCGCAAAACTCGCCCGGCCCAGCTCCGTTTCCTGCATTCCCAGGGTGAGCATAGTGGCGTATACCCTTTTTCTCTCCTTAAGGTTGATAAGAGACATATTATAGATGATTACCGCACCGATCAAAAAGGCCATTACAATCTCGATGTATACGCCAACCTCTGTATTGTTAAGGCGGTTTTCCACAGAGATTTGCTGCGCGGCTTTCATAGACAGATAGGAGAAGACTTCTTTTTCCTGTAAGGCAGAGTAGATATCTGCCTTTGTAACGCCCTCCTTCAGTTCTAAGAAAGCACCAATGGCACCGGCTTCTGCAATTCCTGAAAATACTTCGTGGGAGACATACTGAACAAGGATGATATTTTCTTCATGGATTCCGGTGACTGTCAGCAGCTTTCCCCCGACGGATACCGGATCCCCAACGGAAAGCTGCAGCGCGTCTGCCGTATATCGGGCCAAAACGATACCGTCTTCCGGCTGGAGAAGCGCTCCCTTTGGCCCTCGGTTCCGGAGGAGGGAAGAGGCCGGCTCCACGCCGTAAACGGTTGCGGATACCGTCTTCCCCGCGGCTTCGATGTCCATCGTTGCTGTGAAGAAAACCTCGCTTTCCTGGATTTCTTCTATATCCGCCAGCGCAGCTTCTACCTCTTCTTTTGTAGAATCATTCTTAAAAAATACCTGGCAGTCATACAAAAGCCGCTCACCGAAGGTGTGCTTTACCGCGCGTTTTCCCGCATCTACGTACTGAAACGAAAGACTGATCAAAGTAACCGAGAGAATCGTAGAAAGCAGGGACAGCATCAGCCGCCGTTTGTTGCGCAACGCACTGCATAAGCAGACCTTTGCGGCAT
This sequence comes from Bacillota bacterium, assembly GCA_029098045.1. Taxonomy (GTDB): domain Bacteria; phylum Bacillota; class Clostridia; order Oscillospirales; family Oscillospiraceae; genus Faecousia. The sequence goes on along the minus strand of JAQXNO010000003.1, from coordinate 3,671 downwards.
ATCCAAATGCTCCAAAAATCTTCCAGGAGGCTTTCCCTCTGCTTTGGGCCAATTGGTTCCGCATGGCATCTGCCGGGTCCATGCGGAAGATCTGGACCGAGGCCAGCAGAAAAGAACAGAGCATGACCAGCGTCATCAGCAGAGACGCAGCCAGCGCAAGCCCTGGGGAAAATATCTTCACCAGATACGGCAGTATGAAGACATCCTGATATACGCCGGAGATCAACCGCGTCAGGAAGTAGCCCGTCACAGTTCCGGTAAGCCCTGCCAGCACAGACACGCCGAGCCCAAAGCCCAGATACACAGCGGCGATTCGGATTTCCGACACACCCAATGCCATGAAAATCCCCGACTCCTCCTTCTGCTCCCAGATGATCTGATATAAAAACAGATAGACCATCAGGGCGGAGATCAGAAAGAAGAAAAACGCCAAGAAGTAGCTCAAGGATTTCAGCGGATTCACACAGGAATCCATAAACTCCTTTTGGGGAGATGCTTCATAAGTATAGCTGGCGGCTCCGTCACCAAACCAGCCGCTGCTCAGAAGCTGCTGTTCAACATCCTCCGCGGGGATGTCTGCTTGTGTCCGCAGCATAAGCTGATTGTAGGTTCCGGAAGGAAGCCCCGTCATTTCCAGCAAATCCTCATAAGAGAAGAGGACATACCCAAATTCATCCGTACTGAAGTTAAAATATTTATCACGGTAAATGCTATTCCACTCCGGAGAAGAAACAATCCCTGACAGTACACATTTGAAATCTCCCTTCGGAGATTTTAAAGTAAATACATCTCCCGGGACAAAACCGGCACATTCCGCAAAATGCACCTCCATTGCCATGGGGATGAGACGTTCCGCTTCTTCGCCCTGCGCCGCCGGATCCCCAGCTTCTGAAAGCCGGTCTACCGCAGAATATCTCATAAAATCCGTCTCTCCAATGGAATAGCACCGCAGAGAAACAAAGGTATCTTCTCCTTTTGTCGCTTCCATGTCGACGCAAAGCCTGCCCTGCACATCGTCAACGCCGGACAGGGCACCGGCCGCATGCAATGCTTCCTCTCCAAACAGCGATGTAGACATGATGGTTACATCAGGGAAGCCATATTCCTCAAAGTAGCTCTCGAAGGAATACAGAATCCCTTGGTATGAATTAAGCATTGCAGTCAGAACACCGATTCCCAGCGCCGCAATCAGGATCAAGGATATGAAAATTTTTATATTCTTCCTGATCAGCTTCGGCAGAATGTATTTTACGATTGCCATAATTTTTCCTCCTGCTTATCAGCGAGTGTGGATTGCCTTTTCGACAGAATCAGTGCCCGACACCCGAGCGGCCGCTTATATCAGGGTGATATTATTTGCGTTTTTGATCGACTGCCTCTCGTGTTGCCGTATCAAATCCAGCTTCCGCAATTTGAACGGTCTGCGCAAGTAAAAAAATCCTCATTTTTTAGCAATAAAAAATACCTGTCGCAACGGAGTCCCATATAATCGCGCATCACACTGATAATATTGTTATACTGTATTTCCGTCCATTGGTCAAGCAGGATAATGGGCGAAACCCACCAAAGAGGGTAGAAAAAGTTGAGGGGAGCCACCCTCCTTTTTCTTTGCATTTTTCTCTCCGTATGGTATACTGTTGCCAAAAACCCACAGGGAGGGATCCGCCATGCATGCCGAGGAACGCCGTCAGGCCATTTTGAATACGCTTAACAAGGCCGGCCATCCTGTCAGTGCCTCCGCTCTGGCCCGGCAGTTCTCCGTTAGCCGTCAGATCGTGGTGGGAGATGTAGCGTTGCTGCGGGCGGCAGGAGCCAACATCTCCGCCACCCCCCGAGGCTATGTGGTTTCGCAGGAATCCGGCGGCCTGATTCGCCAGGTGGCCTGCCAGCATGACGCCGCCGGCATGGAGGCAGAACTCAACGCCATGGTGGACCATGGCTGCACGGTGCTGGATGTCATCGTGGACCATCCCATTTACGGGCAGCTGACAGGCCCTTTGCAGCTGGCAAGCCGGTACGATGTGAGCCAGTTTATCGCCCGCTGCGCCCGGGCGGAGGCACGCCCCTTGTCAGACCTGACGGGAGGCATTCATCTTCATACCCTCTCCTGCCCCGATGAGGCTGCTTTCCGGCGGGCGGAAGCGGCCCTGCGGGCTATGAGCATCCTGCTGGAATAGGGGAATGCGCTTTTCTTAAAAATACCGTTGACAAGCTGTTACATTGTGTGTATAGTGTGGTATACATGTGTCAAGACACGTGTATACCATTTTTATCACAAAGGAAACAGGTGCTCTCCATGGAAAACGTAAAAGCCTTTCTCCAGCGCAAAAACATTGTGATTTCTGCCAGGCGGTATGGCATTGATGCTCTGGGCGCCATGGCGCAGGGTTTGTTCTGCTCCCTGCTCATCGGCACCATCATCAAGACGCTGGGCCTCCAATTGGGTATCCAGTATCTCACCGACATCGGTGTTTACGCCATGAGTGTTTCCGGCCCCGCCATGGCGGTTGCCATCGGCTACGCTCTGAAAGCGGACCCCATGGTGCTGTTCTCCCTGGCCGCTGTAGGCTGGGCGGCCAATGCCGAAGGCGGCGCCGGCGGCCCTCTGGCTGTGCTCATCATCGCAATCGTGGCGGCCGAGTGCGGCAAAGCCGTAAGCAAGGAAACGAAAATCGATATTCTGGTGACGCCCGCTGTTACCATCGTGATCGGCGTGGCACTGGCAAAGCTCATCGCACCTCCCATCGGCACCGCCGCCAGCGCCTTCGGTATCATCATTGACAACGCTACCAAGCTCCAGCCCTTCTGGATGGGTATTGCCGTCAGCGTACTGGTGGGTGTCGCTTTGACCCTGCCCATCTCCTCCGCTGCCATCTGCTCCGTACTGGGGCTGACAGGTCTGGCCGGCGGTGCCGCCGTGGCGGGCTGCTGCGCCCAGATGGTGGGCTTTGCCGTTATGAGTTTCAAGGAGAACCGCTGGGGCGGCCTGGTGAGTCAAGGCCTTGGCACCTCCATGCTGCAAATGCCCAATATTGTGAAAAACCCCCGCGTTTGGATTGCCCCCACCCTGGCTTCCGCCATCACCGGACCCAGTGCTACCTGTGTTTTTCGGCTGGAAATGAACGGCGCTCCCATCAACTCCGGCATGGGCACCTGCGGCCTGTGTGGCCAGATCGGCGTGTGGACCGGCTGGCTTGCCCCCAGTGAGGAAGCCATCGCCAAGGGCGCCGCTGCCATCACGCCCACCGGTTTTGACTGGCTGGGCCTGGTTCTCATCTGCTTTATCCTCCCCGCCATTTTGGCCCCCGCCATCAACCAGGTGTGCCGGAAGCTGGGCTGGGTGAAGGACGGTGACCTGACGCTGGACTGATCCGCTCCCCCCCGGCGGCGTAAGTGCTGTTCCCTGTTCGGAGCGCAACGATGAAAAATATCCCGGACATTTATGTGTCCGGGATATTTTGTCCTGTAGAGCGCACATACGAGGTCTCCGCATAGAAGCGCACCCTTGTATCTGCTCGACAAACTGGAAGTTGTTAATCAAAGAATTCTTTGCATATCGAGACAAACTCTTCCATATTACTCATCATAGAAGGATGTCCACCGTGTTCGAAAATATAGCTTTCTGCAAAGCTTGTCTGAGAACAAATATTGTGGAATAGTTCCTCATAATG
>JAQXNO010000002.1 GCA_029098045.1 Bacillota bacterium | reverse complement strand
CCTCTGAATAAAAAGCATCGGCTCCCGCCAATCCGGGAGCCGGTTTTTTCTGACCTTGGCTCTCCCTTTGGGGGAGCCAAGGGCGCTGCCGCGCCGGTGCGGCGACTCGCCGCACCGCTCAGCGGCGACTCGCCGCCGCGGAGAAAAAGGCCTCAATTTGCTGCCGGGTGGCGCTGAGGCGACCCTGCTGGAATTGGGGTTTTCCGCCGCCCCGGCCACCCAGGGCAGCGGTCATGGCTTTTCCGAAGGGGCGAAGATCCCCTGTCCGGGCAACCGCCGCAAAGCCGTAGCCCGCCTCGTCGCTGCCCGAGAACACCACCGCCCTGCCCCGGCACTGGGATCCGATGGCATCGGCCAGCTGCCGCAGCTGAACGGAATCCAGCCCGGGCTCAAAATGAACCACGTCCCCACAGTTGACATAACTTTTCGCAATGGATTCGAAAATACGGCTCTGGAGGGCATTGCACCGGCTCTTTTCCGCCCCCAGCGCTTCATTCATCTTCCGGGCGGCGGCACCGGTTTCGAACCACTGGGCGGAAAAGCACTGGGAAACCTGCCGGTTCTGTTCAAATGCCGCATTCAGCAGCGCCAGCGCCCGTTTGCCGCAGGCCATCTCAATCCGGCAGCCTCCCCGGAGCCCCGCAACGGTAAACAGCTTCACCAGTCCCACCTCGCCGGTGCTTTCCACATGGACGCCGCAGCAGGCGCAGCTGTCAAACCCCGGCACCTGCACGATGCGCACCGGCCAGGGCAGCGCCCGCTTGGTGCGGTAGACCACACCGGGCAGCTCCGCCTCCTCCGGGTACCAGCATCTGACCGGGATGTTCTGCCACAGAGCGGAATTGGCCTCCAGCTCGATGGCGCTCAGATCCTGTGCCGGCACCATGCCGTCAAAATCGATCTGGATCATGTGCTCTCCCATATGGAAGCCCACATTGTGATACCCGTAGCGGCGATGGATGATACCGGAGACAATATGCTCCCCGGTGTGCTGCTGCATCAGATCGAAGCGGCGGTCATAGTCGATGATCCCCTCTGCCGTGCTTCCCACTTCCAGGGGTGCATCGCACAGATGCACCACGTCCTCCCCCAGCTCCTGCACATCCAGAACCGGGATGCCGTTGAGCTTCCCCAGGTCGCAGGCCTGTCCGCCGCCTTCGGGGTAGAAAGCGGTGGCATCCAGCCGCACCGCGTAGCCGGTATCCCGCTTTTCGCAGCCCGTGACCCGGGCTGTGAACCGGTGCAGATGGCAGTCTTCATAATAGAGTTTGCGTGTCATGGCGTTCTTCCTCACATGGTTGTTTTTTGATTATGATACCACACCCCGCGCCCTTTTTCAATGTGCCGGGCAGCTTGGGAGCCCGCCATCCGCCTCTTTTCCGGCAGCGGTTGCAATTTCCGGCCGGTTGGGTTATACTGGGGATAGCTGTTGAAACGTTCCTACGCTTTCAGACTCTGTTGAAAAAGAGGTACGCTTATGACAATCAAAGACCTTTCTGCCCAGACCGGCTATTCCGTGGGCACGGTTTCCCGCGTGCTGAACAATCAGCCCAATGTCAGTGAAAAGGCACGCAGGATTATTCTGGAGGCGGCGGAAGCCACCGGCTTTCAGCTCAACACCAATGCCAAGCAGCTGAAGCAGCAGCACTCCAATTCCGTTCTGGTACTGGTCAAGGGCACTTCCAACCAGCTGTTTGGCGCCCTGGTGGAGCAGTTCCAGTCCCTCATGTCCGGCGCCGGTCATCCTCTGATCGTACACTATCTGGACGAGGACAGCAACGAGGTGCGCCGCGCCCTGCAGCTGTGTCTGGAAAAGAAGCCCCTGGGCATCTTGTTTTTGGGCGGTAACCGGCAGAACTTTCTGGCGGATTTTGATAAGATCGGGGTTCCCTGTGTGCTGGTCACGGACGACGCCGCGGGGATGCCCTTCGACAACCTGAGCAGCGTTTCCTCCGACGACCGTCTTGGGGCGCAGCTTGCCATCGACGCGCTGGCAGACAGCGGCCACCGTCAGATTGTGGTCATCGGCGGTGACCGGGAGGTTTCCGATACCACAAAGCTGCGCTATCAGGGCTGTCTGGATGCCTTCGCCCGCCACGGCATTGCCTTTGACGATCAGCTGGATTACGAAATCATCCGCTTCTCCTATCAGGATGGCTACCGTGCCACCTGCAATCTGCTGGATCGGGGGCGGAAGTTCACGGCGCTTTTCGCCATGTCCGACGTGATGGCCATCGGCGCCATCCGGGCTTTGAAGGACCGGGGTCTGCAGGTGCCGGAGGATGTGTCCGTCGCGGGGTTTGACGATCTGAAGGTCAGCACCTTTACGCTGCCCCGGCTGTCCACCATCTGTCAGGACGCCCAGACGCTGGCGCGGCGCAGCACCCAGATCCTGCTGGAGAATCTGGAAAGTCCCCAGCCGCCCCGGTATGAAACCATTCCCGTCAGCATGATCCTGCGGGAAAGCATCAGAAGGATATAAAAGACCGACAGGAGCAGTCCTGTCGGTTTTGTTTTATCTTCGTGATGCGCTTTTTTTGCGGGGGATGCCCTTTTCATTGAAGCGAAGGGACACCATAATGTTGATGCCCAGGCAGGCTGCTGCCACAAGTCCTGCCTCCCAAAGGACGCAGGAGACGCCGCGCCCCAGCATATCCGTGACCGGCAGCTGCCCAAAGCCCATGCTCAGCAGCCCCATCACCACCGTCAGCACAAAGCCCAGCGCGCCCAGAACGATGCCGGCCAGCTGCTGGGTGTATCGCCAGGCTTCCTCGCTGCCCATGCCGTAGTAGCAGCGGTAACCCACATAGTAATTGGCCTCCTTTGGTGCAAGGAACAGATACACAAGCCCCAGAACCAGCAGCACAATGGGGCCTACCAGCACGGCAACACGGACAATGGGGACAATCGCGCCCGTCACGGTGTCCATCTCCGGCAGCAGAGCTGACGGATCGAAGCCGTCCAGCAGCTCTTTGAAATTATCTATGGTCATAGCTTACTCCTCAATCAAAGAGCTGATCTCGCGCATGAAGGAATTGACGTCCTGGAACCGGCGGTACACGGAGGCGAAGCGGATATAGGCAACCTCATCCAGCGGCCGCAGCCGCTCCAGAATCATTTCGCCGATTTTATCCGTATTGATTTCCCGCTCCAGCGCGTTCTGGATGGATTGCTCAATTTCGGTGGTGATCCTGTCCAGATCCTCCACATTGACCTTGCGTTTGTCGAAGGCACGGATCATGCTGTTGAGGATCTTGTTGCGGTCAAAGGGCTGCCGGGAGCCGTTGCGCTTGACCACAATGATCGGCAGGCTTTCCACAATCTCATATGTGGTAAACCGCCGCTGGCAGGCCATACACTCACGGCGGCGGCGAATGCTCAGTCCGTCCTCGGAATGACGGGAATCGACGACCTTGCTCTCCTGATCGCCGCAGAAGGGACATTTCATGGAAAACACCACCCTGCTTCATGATGATTGTTTATTATACCAGAAATTTGGGGCACTGTCCAGACTTTTTTCGCACGGTACAACAAGATACAAAGGCAGTGTATGGGGGAAACCCAATGGGAAAAGGAATGGGTACGGCTCTTGGCTCTCCCTCCGGGAGAGCCGGCGGCGAAGCCGACTGAGAGGGTAAAAAGCCCTTATAGCCCTCTCAGTCACCTGCGGTGACAGCTCCCCCAGAGGGGGAGCCAAGGGCGCAGCCGCGCCGGTACGCGAAGCGCCCCATGCCGGGGGCATGGGGCGAAAAGCTCAGGAAATCTGATTCTCGTAGGTGCTGACGGAGCTGGCCTTTGCCTGATAGAAATAGTACTCAATGATCTCCCTTGCGACACGACCCAGCGTGGCGCCGTGGGCTGCCTTTTCACCGAATACGGCGATGGCGATTTCGGGATTGTCCGCCGGGGCGAAGCAGACGAAGGAGCCGTCGTCGGAGCCCAGACGGCCGGTCTCCGCGGTACCCGTCTTGGCCGCAACCTGCACGCTCATATTGTTCAGGGTGTTTCTGGCGGTGCCCAGTTCACCGGTGACGACCTGCTTCATGCCCTGCACCAGCGTGTTGTAGGTGGCATCGCTCATCTTCATGGTGCTCATAACCGTGGGCTCGTTTTCCATAATCAGGGTGCGGTAGTCCGATGCCACCACCCGGTTCAGGAAGGTTGCCTTCATGCGAACGCCCTTGTTTGCAACGGTGGCAACATACACGCACATCTGCAGCGGGGTAAAGCGGTTTTCGGACTGGCCGATGGCCGCGTTCAGCTTATCGCCGACACCCCAGCTGGCCAGCATGCCCGTGTAGAGCTTGGCCTTTGTCTCCGCGTTGGCCCGGTAGCCCACGGCTTCATCCAGCTCGATGCCGGTCTTTTCACCCAGACCGTAGCCCTTGGCCGCCTCGTCCAGCGTGGCACCGCTGACATACCAGTCCGCCAGATGGTAGAAGAAGTAGTTGCAGGAGCACTCCAGCGCCTTCGGCGCGTCGATCAGGCCGTGGGTACGACCGGGGTTGGCATTCCAACGCAGGCAGGCAGGCGCAAAGCCCTGATCCTCATATTCCCGGTACTTGCCCAGCGTCAGGATCGTTTCACCGGGCTCAAAGAGACGGCCGATTCTGCCGCCGCCCAGCTCCATGGCCGCCGTCAGGGTGACCATTTTGTAGGATGAACCGGGTGCATAGGTGGCGTGGAAGGCACGGTTGAAGAGGGGATCAAAGTCCATCTCCAGAATTTTGTCATATTCCTCATTATAGGTCATGGGGTTGTAGGTGGGGTACGACGCGCAGGCGAGGATCTCGCCGGTCTTGACCTTCATGACAATGACGGCAGCGCCTTCCACGTCCCGGCCGGACTGTTCCTGGTTCTTATCCGTGGTGGAGTTTTCCTCGTTTTTCAGCCAGTCGATGATATTCGCCAGGGCATCCTCCGCAATGATCTGCAGGTTGATGTCGATGGTGGTTTCCACGTTGTTGCCGGCCTTGGGCTCCTTGCCCTCATAATACTCCTGGGAGATGATGGCGCCGTTCTTGTCAACCTTGTCACGGCGCAGACCGTCCACACCGTGCAGATAGGACTCAAAGGCCGCCTCGAAGCCGGACTGGCCGACCTGGGCATCCATGTAGTATTCCGGGCCTTCCCCGTTTTCGTAGGCTTCCTTCACCTTCAGCCACTGGCTCTGGGTCATGGCACCCATGGTTCCCAGAATGTGCGCCGCGTACTGGGTGTGATATTCCCGGACGGTGGAGGATTCCACCATCAGACCCGGGGTGTTCAGCTCCAGCAGGGCGGACAGATGCTCGTCGGAAACGTCTTCCATGAAGATGTAGCTGCTCAGGTTCACGACACCACGCAGGTCAAACTCATAGCGCAGGCCAAGGACGGCACGGGCATCCACATCGGACCATTCCTCCGGGATCTTGTAGCGCTCCCGCATGGTCTGCATCAGAAGCGGTGCCGTAATGTCGGAGTCGATGCCCCGGTCACGGAGGAAGCTCTGGAAATACCCCTGCCACGCGGTGGTGTAGTCGGTCAGGGTGTATTCAAAGGGACGCTGGGCGGTAACCGGGAAATGGTCCAGATAGGTGATGCCCAGCTCCCGGGTCTTTTCAATCAGCTTCAGCAGCGATTCATTGGTGTTATCCGAAGAGGTAATCACGTAATGGTTGAACACCAGGTCATAGCTGGCGCGGTTGCCCACCAGAATGTTGCCGTTGAGGTCCAGAATGTCGCCTCTTGCCGCCTTGACACGGGTCTGGGTGACGTAAACTTCCGTATTGTCCGTGTTGCCGTCGGTTTCGATGATCTGCAGCCTGAACAGGCGCCAGCTGAAAAGCGACAGAATTCCGCAAAAAATCAGCAGCAGCGCGATGGCACGGGATTTGCTTAATCTCTCCATGATTCTCCTCCGATTTTAGAGATTGCGCGCACCAGTGGATACATGGGAAGCATGGTAATGCAGGTAAAGGCGCCGGTCAGAGCGAATACGCCCGCCCGGGCCCAGATTGTAAGTCCCTGGAAGATGCCCAGCAGGAACACCAGCATCTCATAGAGCATGACGGATACACATCCGCACATGCACAGAGAGCCGAAGCTGCGGTGCCAGTACATCTGACGAAACAGCCCAAGGGCTACGTTCAGAAAGCACAGAAAGCCAATGGAAATCGGCGTGGGTGCGCTGCCTGAAAACCAGTAAAACAGCGATGCGCAAAGGGTAAACACACTGCCGTGCTCCAGCCCCTCATACAGGCCCACCAGCGCAATGAATGCCACAGGCAGGTCGGTGGTGGCACCGGAGATGTGGATCCGGCTCATAATCACGTCCTGAATGACCAGCAGCGCGATGCCCGCCATGGCATAGGTACACCATTTGAGCAGGGTCAGCCGCTGCAGGCGGGTCATATACAGCCGTTTCAGATGATTTGTGCCTTTGGGATCCGGCTTGAACTCGTAAACCGGCTGTTTCCTGACCGGCTGTCTTCTCTTCTTTCTTCTTCGTGTGGCCATGCCGCTCACCCCACGCCGACCATGACGCCGCCGGTGGGCAGCTGCGTTTCAGTGGGTGTCTGCGGAATGGGGGAGGTCGGCTCCACTCCGGTCCCGGAATCGGGCGTGCTGCCGCCCACCACACTGGAGGTGTAATTGGTCAGCACAAACACCTGCTCCAGACGGCCGAATTCCACGGCAGGCTCCAGCATTGCAAACTTCGCAACACCCGTGTCGTCGAAGCCGGCATCCACCACATACCCCATGATCAGATCCCGGGGGTACACCGTGGAGCCGGAGGTGACCACCTGGTCATTGTTGCGGATAATGGCCGACGACGGCAGATAGTCCATCCGCATCAGATCCTTGCGGCCGTCGGTGTAGCCACCCTTGACCATGCCGCTGTAGCCGGAGGAGGCGATGGTTGCGGAAATTTCCAGAGAGGAGTCCAGAACCGTTTTGATCACCGCGTAGTCCGGGCCAACCTCCGTCACCAGTCCCACCACCTCGTGGTTGGCGGTGACCACACACATATCCCGGCTGATGCCCGAATTGGAGCCTTTGTTGATGGTGATGGTGCTGGACCAGTCGGTGGAGCTTTTGGAGATGATATAGCCGTCCACCAGCTGAAATTCCTCACGGGTGGTACTCAGCCCCAGAAGATTGCGCAGACGCTGATTCTCACGCTGATAGGAGTCCGCCTGACGGGCATCACTTTCCATCTTGGCAATCTGGGCCTTCAATGCCTCATTTTCCGCCACCAGTGTTTCGTACTGGAACATATAGCTGTAAAACTGCTCCGCGGAGGTAGTCAGGGCCCGCACGCCGTAGCGGAACGGCGCAACCAGACCCTCCACCAGCATATCGGGCAGTGTGTGGCCGGTGGCATTGCTCAAAACCAGAAGTGCCGCGCTGAGCAGCACCGCCAGAATCAGCACGACCCTGAGCCGGGTACTGAATAAATGTCTCATACGTTATCTCCCATCAAATCCGGGGCCATTTCCCGGAGAAGCTGCCACAGACGGCACACCGGAAGTCCCATCACATTGTAATAATCTCCCACCATGTGGGTGCAAAAGAGCGCCGCACCGCCCTGAATCGCGTAGCTGCCTGCTTTGTCCATCGGTTCTTTCGTGGCAACGTAGTTCAGAATCTCACGCTCGGAAAGCGCCCTGAAATGGATGTCGGTCACTTCCGTAACCGTTTTGATCTGCGTGTCCCGGGCCACGGTGAGCCCGGTCATCACCTGATGTGACCGCCCGGACAGCCGCCGCAGCATGGCCGCCGCGTGCTCCGGGTTCGTTGGCTTACCCAGCACGGCTCCGTCACAGACCACGATGGTATCCGCGGCAATCACCACATCGCCTGCTTCGCGGGGTATGGCCATTGCCTTCAGACGGCTGACCCGTGCCACCTCATCGAAGGGAGCGCGGGCAGAATCCATGGTTTCATCAATATCCGCCACACGGATCTCAAAGGGAATGTGGAACAGTCCCATCAGTTCCCTGCGCCGTGGGGACGCGGATGCAAGAATGACATTCATACGATTACCTTTCTGTTATTCCAGCCCTCTCAGGTAAAGCCCTCTGGTGCAGGCACCGGGGTCGAAGGGATTGGGATGGACATAATCGGACAGCACCCGATCCACTTCCTGATTGTTCTCCGTGGTAAAATACACCCTCGTGGCCCAGACGCCGATGCGCGCCAGATCCTCCTGACGATCCAGCCAGCTGAGCTTCTTGCCGTTGAGCAGCACGCTGCGGCAGGAATTGCCGTCCCGGATGACGGGGAATTCCGCGCCGGTCTTGTCGGTCAGCTTGACGCTGACCAGATGGCAGTTGCACTCGCCGGTGCGGTTCCTGATGAGGCAGTGCTCCGTCACCATCAGGGGCAGCCGTCCGTAGACCAGCACCTCGCAGGGGATCAGCTTGCTCACATCCCGGATCTGGGGCATGGTCATTTCAAAGCTCAGGGCAGCGCTGGCAAATTCCAGCTTTTTCAGCACATTCACGGAGCCGGAATTGTAGATGTTCAGGCCGTAATCGCCCCGCACCCGCATGCCGGCCTCCCGTGCCGGCAGCACCAGTCCCAGATTCCCCACCAGCACATCCGGAACGCCCAGCGCCCGGACGCGGCTCATGGCCGCCTGCAGCTTGGGAATTTCCCGGTCGTGGGCAATCCGCGGCAGCACCGCCGCCACCGCGCCGCGCTTTACCAGCGTCCGGCACAGCTCCTCGTCCTCATCGAGAATGTGGATGGGCACATACAGCATCACCGTTTCCAGCTTCAGAAGTCTGGGCGTCAGCTGTTCTCTGGTGGTCACCTGCACGCTCAGCCCCGGCATACCCTTGGGGCCGGCCACCATGGGAATGCGCAGCGCTCTTCCCAGCTCCGGCTCCGGCTGCCGGGCGCGCAGGGCGGTCAGCCGGTTCAGTGCATCCCGGCGCATGGCATTGATCGCCGCGGCGGACAGCATCAGCCCCGGCTCCACCTGGGTGCGCACCTCCGTGCAGCGGTAGGGGGTGCCGCCGGTCTTGCTGAGCCGCTGCGCCAGCACCGCAGGCTGCAGCTCATGATTCACGGCCGCCTCCGGCACGGGACCGTCTGCCTGACAGGAGCGGCCATCGGCATCGGTGACCGTCACACTGCTGCCCCGGCTGGTGACCACGGCCCGGAAGCGGATATCCACCAGCGGATTCTCCACGCCCTCATAGGTCTGGCGGGCGCCCTGCAGCCACTGCTTGTCCTCTTTTTCATCCCTGCGGATGCCGAACATCTCCGTGTCCACATTGCCGGTGTAATAGCCGTCCGTGAAGCCCTCCCGGTTGAAGGCGGTCATAAGATCCTTTTTCATATCCCGGGTCACAACGCCCTCGTCGATGGCACGGCGGTAGACGGAGGTGACCGTCGCCACATACTCCGGCCGCTTCATGCGACCCTCCAGCTTCAGCGACGCAACGCCCATGCCCTCCAGCTCCCGGACGTAGCGAACCAGGCAGTTGTCCTTCAGGCTCAGGGGATAATTGTTCTCCCAGCGGCCATAGCCGTAGCTCTGGCGGCAGGGCTGGGCGCAGCGACCCCGGTTGCCGGAGCGTCCGCCGATGACGGAGGACAGGTAGCACTGGCCGGAATAGCACATACACAGGGCGCCGTGTCCGAACACCTCGATTTCCACCGGGGAATTGGCACAGATATGGCGGATCTCCTCCCGGCTCAGCTCCCGGCTGAGCACCACACGGTTCATGCCCATGGCCGCGCACAGCTGCACACCGGGCAGGCTGTGGACGGTCATCTGGGTGGAGCCGTGGATGGCAATCTTCGGCGCGATCTGGCGGCAAAGCTGTGCCACATTCAGATCCTGCACGATGAAGGCATCCACACCGATGGTGGCCGCGTGACGGATCAGCTCCGTCAGTTCGGGTACTTCCCGGTCGGATACCAGTGTATTCAATGTTAAATGCACCTGTACACCCCGGACATGGCAGTATTTTACTGCCTCGGCCAGCGTCTGCGGTGTGAAGTTTTTCGCGCTCTGGCGGGCATTGAAGGTGCCGCAGCCCAGATACACCGCGTCAGCGCCGTTCTGAACGGCGGCCTTCAGAGCCTCCATGGACCCGGCGGGTGCCAGTAATTCCAGCATAAGTCATCTCTCTCCATTTTCGTATACTTAAGCGCATTATAACACAAACGGATGAAGAATTCTACCCATCAGGGAACAATTCATGAAAAATTAAGGCGACGTTCATTTTATCGCACGGCATCGGGCTTTCACCGGCAAAATAACAGCGCGATGCCGAAAGGCACCGCGCCCGGCGGGGTGCCCCCGCTGGCAATTCGTTACGCACGGTATCCGACAAATTGCTGCCCCTTCGATGGCTGCTGCAATGGTGGCTGCCGTCCCTTGGCGCTCCCTCTGGGAGCGCTGTCACCGAAGGTGACAAAACTTGGCTCCCCCTCTGGGGGAGCTGTCACCGAAGGTGACTGAGAGGGCATCGGGGGCTTGTTACCCTCTCAGGCGGCTGATCGCCGCCAGCTCTCCCAAAGGGAGAGCCAAGGGCGCTGCCGCGCCGATGCATCCCCATCGCCGTTCCCAACGCTGGATGTTGAAAGCAGTTACGAACCGGGAGAGCCCAATAGCGTAACGATACATTCCGGCCTTTCAGGCTCGCATTGTCAGCGGCGACACGCCGCCGAAAAAGGAGCTTTGAAACGGCGGAAGGCCATTGCGCGAACCGGGATTCTGCGCAATGGCCTTCCTTTTTATCGGTTTATTTGCTCCACAGGCCGGCTTCGGGATACATACCCTGCCGGGTCATTTCTTTCAGGGCGGCCACCACCAGAGGCTTGTCCGCCGCGTAGGTCACGCCGAACCACTTGTCGGCGGAGTGCAGAACCTTCACATTGGCTTTGCCCTCCTTCAGCAGCTGACCCACGGTCATGGGCAGCAGAAATTCCTTCTTTTCGGGATTCTCGGGCAGCTCCTTTTCCAAAAACGCGGGGAAGCGCTGCTCCAGCTCCCGGAGGAACGCGGGAGTGAAGCCAAACATATTCATGGAAACGGGAGTGTCCGGCCGCAGATCCGTCCAGTGCTCGCCGTCCTCGGTGAAGTGGATGCCGCCGTCGTATTTTTCAATGCGCAGCCGCTCCACAATGGCGGTCAGGTTTTGATGCGCATCTGTCTGGCAGACACCACGGGCCACACTGCCGTGATCGCTGACGGTGTTGCGCAGCTCGTAGCCCACCATGCAGAAATCGTATTTCTCCCCATCCCGGGCGCCGCACAGATAGTCATAGATGACCTTGAAGGCGGACTTGCCGTAGTAATCGTCGGAATTCAGCACCGCGAAGGGGGCATCCCCGATTTCGTCCGCGGCGCACAGAATCGCGTGGGAGGTGCCGAAGGGCTTGACGCGCCCGGCAGGCACGGTATAGCCTGCGGGGAGCTTGTCCAGCTCCTGATAGGCATAGCGGATTTCCATGGGGCAGCCCTCCAGACGCTTGCCCACGGTCTGCATGAAATCCTGCCGGATGGCCTCCTTGATGATGATGACGGCCGTTTTGAAGCCTGCTTCATAGGCATCGTACAGGGAGAAGTCCAGAATCGCCTCGCCGCAGCTGCCCACGGGATCGATTTGCTTCAAACCGCCGTAACGGCTGCCCATACCTGCGGCCATGACGACCAGAACGGGTTCCTTAGACATAAACATAACCTCCAGTTGTTTTTTAGTAGTATAGCACCACAAGGGGGAAAAGACAAGAAATTCTATGGCAATGCGTCCAGGCAGATGGCATCCCCCCGCAGCTGCTCCCACCGGAAGATCGATGCCAGTTCCGCGGCGCTGATGGGGATGTTCTTTTCCAGAAGACCGGCGGCAAAGGCCAGCGCGCCGATCAGCTCCGCGGGCGTCATCCGCTGCCGAAGGACGCCCAGATCCAGATCCCGGTCCCGCTTGCTCAGCCGCCGCCCATCGGGTGACAGCAGCATGGGCACATGGCCGTATACCGGGTGAGGAAAGCCCAGCGTTTCCTGCAAATACATCTGCCGGGGGGCGGAGCTGAGCAGATCCATTCCCCGCACCACCTCGGTGACACCGGCTTCGGCGTCGTCCACGGTCACCGCCAGCTGGTACACATACACCCCGTCCGCCCGGCGCACCACCATATCACCGCAGGCGGTGGCCAGATTCAGGCTGTAATCGCCCTGCACCAGATCCGTAAACTGCCACACCCTGTCCGGCACGATCACCCGCCAGGCGGGGGCACGGTCCGGCGGCGGGGTCGTCAAATTGCGGCAGGTGCCGGGGTAGACGTAGGTGCCGTCGGAGAGGTGGGGCGCGTTGACGCTGTGGAGCTGGCTGCGGGTGCAGTAGCAGGGATACAGCAGCTTTTCGTCCATGAGCTTTTCAAAGTAACGGTCATAAACGGCGGAGCGCCGGCTCTGGGGCGGCGTTTCCACATCCCAGCAAAGACCCAGCCACCGCAGGTCATCCCGGAGCGTATCGGCAAAATCGGCACTGGTGCGCTGGGTGTCCAGATCCTCCATGCGCAGCACCATGGTGCCCTTCTGACTGCGCACGGACAGCCAGGCGATCAGGGCGGCAAACACGTTGCCCAGATGCATCCGCCCAGAGGGCGTCGGGGCAAAACGCCCCACCACCGGGGCGCTCACAGCAGCCTCCCCAGTCCCCAGAGTGCCAGGGCGATGACGGAAAGCGCCAGAAGCAGGGCAGCCGTGACCAGTCCGCCGATGCCTTTTCTGGGGGGCGCGGGAACATAGCGGCCCGCATCCATGGAAGGCGCCTGCCGGTCATCGTCAAAGCCTGCGCTGCGAAGGAAGAAATCCTCAATTTCTTCGGAAGAAAAGTCCCCATCGTCCGCCTCCGGCTCGTTTCGCTCTGCCTCCAGAAGCTGCTGCTCCAGACGCTCCAGTTCCTTTTTGGGGTTGTCAAACATGAACGTCACCTCCGCGTTTGGGATCATTATACCGTAAGGCCATGAAAAAGTAAAGACAAAGGGCGGGGTGCCCCCGCTGGCAATTCGGGTCTGACAGATTGTGCTTGTCGTTACACCAATGGGCTCACCCGGTTCGTAACTGCCTTCGACATCGTCCCCTACAAAAATGCGGTACGCAGGTCGGGGTCGAGCGGCGCAGGGCAGCCATTTGTCGGATGCAGTGCGTAACGAATCGCCCGCGGGGGCATCCCCGCCGCCCGGCGCGGCAGCGCCCTTGGCTCCCCCATTGCGTAGTGAATAGTGAAGAGTGAAGAGTGAATAGTGAAGAAGTGAAGCGTGGGGGGCGGTAACGAACCGGGAGAGCCCTATGGTGTATCGACACC
>JAQXNO010000001.1 GCA_029098045.1 Bacillota bacterium | reverse complement strand
AGCTGCCGTCCTCCGGGCACTCGCTTTTCCGAATATTGTCCGACAGGATATAGTGACAGGTATTCAGCTTCCCATCGCCGTCCTCTTTACAGGTGCCATAGACACCACCACCGGGCTCGACCTGGGCGGTATGATCCTCGGGGTCTGTCAGAGACACCCCCTCGGGAGCGGTAATGCGCAGAACAATCTGATAGCCATAGCCGTCGGTGAAGGCAGATACAGGCTCAATCTTGTAACCATTGATTTCCTGCCCGGCAGGAACAGCACCATCGGACATGGTTTCCCAGCCCTCCACCAGCTTTGGCTCCAGAGAAAAATCAATGGCATCCGCGATCTGTTCCAGCTGCTCCTTTGTCATGACGTCAAATTTTACAACAGGCACACCGTTTTCATTTCCTTCATACATTTTCAGAACCGTATCCAACCGCAGGGATGCGGTATGGTTTGCCATGTCACAGAAAATCCACGCGGAAGAGGTTTCCCCGGAGCGAAGGATCAGAACCTGATCACCCGATGCGGTGGTATGGTTCCATTCCTCCCACTGCGCCTCGGTCAGAACAGCGGTATCGGGATTAAAGCAGTCTTTGGGACGATAATACAGGTAGCCCCTTGCCTTTTCTGAATCTGAGCCGCCTTTGCCGGGAATGGTCATCGTAAAATACAGGTCCAGATTGCCATTTTCGTAGTAGGCCGCGTGGTCGATATTCATCCGGGCTTCACTGCCGGAATTCAGTACGTTCTCCATGCCCAACGCCCGGAACAGCAGCTTACTGGTCTGGAATTCTACCCGCTTGCCGCGGAGCTTCAAGTCATATTTGGTTAGAATTTCGTCCAGTTTGTCTTTCATTTCCTGAGAATACAGGCCATAACCATAGTATTCTTCTCCGAATTCCGGTTCCTTGCCCCAGGCTGCTTTTCGAATCGTGCCGTCGGGGTCGTAGCTTTCACAGAAAGCGTACCATTCCCGGGCGGCTTTCGAAGCAGGGGTTCCATCCAGACCCGCCAGCGTCAGAACCTGCTGTGTGTAGGTTTCCTGCCCCACGTAGGAGACTGCTTCTCCACTGTTGGGGTCATAATCGTAAACATCCCGCGTTACCAGCTGGTTACCAAGCTTGAGTCCATTCAAACTCAGCATATACACCACCGCACAGCCCACCAGCAGCAGCGTCAGGGCGATGACAGCGGCAATCAGCCAGATTTTCCTTGCGGATCGCCGCTTTGGCTGCGCCTGATTCTGACTTCCGGCAGCAGTGACTGACTTTTTGACAGGGCAGTCCTGCTCGGATTCTTCAATAAATTTTCGGTCAATGTAGCTCAGACCGAGCAGCAGATTTTCTCCCTTCATACCATGATTCCCTCCTGTTCCAAAAATGTACAGAGCTTGGCCCGGGTGCGGCTGAGCTGCATCTTGACCTTGCTTTCGGTGATGTGATACCGGGCGGCAATTTCCGCAATGGTATCCACATGCCAATACCGCCGCAGGAAAATCAGTCTGGTTTCCTTGGGCAGGCTCTCCAGAAAGACGTTCAGTGCCCTTCCGATTTCCCTTGCTTCCATTTCCCGATCCCGGCTGGCATCCGGGATACACAGCTCCATCTCCTCCGTCAAAGCGACCACTTCGGCATTGCGCTTGGCTGCCATTTTCCAGTCAACCTTGTGAAAAGACAGATGGCGGCAAACGGAGGCGAGAAAGGCGTAAAAGTAGTTGGGGCGCTGGGGAGGAATGATCTCCCATGCTTTCAAATAGGTGTCACTCACGCTTTCTTCCGCGTCTTCCCGATTGTTCAGAATTCGGTTTGCCAGCGTGTGGAGCTTTCTTCCGTACGCG
Organism: Bacillota bacterium; assembly: GCA_029098045.1. GTDB lineage: Bacteria > Bacillota > Clostridia > Oscillospirales > Oscillospiraceae > Faecousia. The sequence continues at coordinate 5,563 of JAQXNO010000001.1, read as the reverse complement.
GCATCCGTCTCGGCAATGGCATTTTCATTTCTTGCCCAGAACAATTCGATGATTTTTTGATCTTCCAAGAACAACACATCCTTTCTATTTGTTCTTCACCCCGGTAGTACGCTTCTTTCTCTTGCGGGTCACATATTTTGAGAAATATTTGCAAATTTTTACGCTGCTCCCGTCACGGCGCTCCGGCGCGGTGCAATACCTGACCGTGACCGACAAGCAAAAAGGCGTGACTGCCGTCACGCCTTTTGCCAACCCCATTTCAGGGTCTGAAGTCCTCGAATATGGGAATCCAGCCATCCTGCACAGCCTCGTCAAATTCTTCCTGTGTTTTCAGTGTCCAGGTGACACCGGCCACACCCCAGAAGGAGCGTACCAGAAGGTTGCTGAAGGTCTTGCGGTCACGGTTTTTGTAGGCCACAAAATCGGGCAGGGTCAAAAAGTTCAGAGCCTGATGCTTCAGCGCCCACTTCAGCGGCAGGGGAAGCTTGCTTTCGGAGGCAAAATAGTCCTCGGTGAGCTGCCCGCGGATGATGTGGGGGTACTTTTTTCGAAGCAAATGGACACAGCGGGGATCGAAGGACTCCATGCAGTAGGGTCCGTCGTAGCCTTCCATGGCCTTGACCGCGGTATCCACCAGCGCCTCCACGTTGTCATCGGCTTTCAGCTCAATGATCAGTGGAGCCTTGCCGGCGAAAAGCTCCAGAACCTGACGGAAGGTGGGGATGGTCTCCCCGGTGCCGCCCAGATGGCAGCTGCCAAGCTCCCGGGTGGTCAGGTCGGTGATTTTGCCCTCCCTGCCGGTGGTACGCTTCAGGTCGGTATCGTGGATGACCGCAAGATTCCCATCCTTGAGCAGATGAATATCCAGCTCGATGCCATAGCCGTTTTCCAGCGCCGCCCGGAAGGCGGCCATGCTGTTTTCGGGCTTTTCGGCATCGTGCAGGCCCCGGTGCGCATAGCGCCAGCCTTTCAGAGCGGCAAGCCCCGGGTGCCCGGTACGACCCTGGGTGGACAGAACGTAGAGCCCTCCAAGGGTGACGGCACCGGCAAACATACCTTTGATGATCTGATTCATTTCTTATTCCTCACTTATTTGCCTGACAGGCACACTGGAATCACCGTGCCTGACCAGGAACATGGTTACAAAGGCCAATGCCGCGAAAATGGCCGCATAGGGGAACAGGATGGTCATGCCGAACCGATCCATCAGGAAACCGGAGATCATGGGGGTCACGATCTGGGCGGACATGGAAGCGGTGTAGTAGAAGCCGGTGTACTTGCCAATATCGGCGCCGGAGCACATCTCCACCACCATGGGGAAGGAGTTGACATTGATGGTGGCCCACGCGATGCCGGCCAGTGCGAAGAGAATGTTCATCACCCAGGTGGGGCTGCCGGCACGCATTATGGCGGCGCAGCCAAAGGCGGTTGCCAGCATCACAACGCCGCCCAGAATGGTCTTTCTGCGACCGATCCGGGAGGCCACGATGCCGGCAGGCAGATAGGCGATGATGGCGGCGACCTGCGCCAGCAGCACGGTGGTGTTGTAGTCTTTGTCCAGAATGTTGCCCGCATAGACGGCATATTTGGAGGTGACGGCATTATAGCCGAAATACCACAGAACAATGGACAGCAGAATGCAGATGAGGGAGCGCTTTTCCGACGCGGACAGGCTGCGCTTGCCGGATGTATCGGAGGAGGCCTCTTCGATGCCGTATTTGACGGAATCGGCGGCCATTTCGGCAGCCCACTTGGGCTCCCGGACGGTGCACAGGAAAATGGCCAGGGCGCCCAGCATGATGGCAGCGATGATGCCATAGTAAACCGTGTAGCTCATCATGGCGTTCTGTACCGCGGAGGTGGAAAACACCATACCCAGTACCAGCACCAGAATGCCACCGGCGGTGCCCATCAGGTTGATGACCGCATTGGCCTTGGAACGAAGGGGCTTTATGGTCACATCGGGCATCAGCGCCACGGCAGGGGAGCGGAAGGTGGACATGGCAATGAGGAGCACCAGAAGAATGGCGATGAACGCAATGAGCGGCAGCGCGTTCCCGGCGGTTTTATTCGCCGCGTAGGCCTGCCGGGCGGGGGCTACATAGTTGGTATAGTCGGGATTTGTGATGGTTTTGCCGGTTTTGGGGTCGGTGATTTTGCAGCGGATGGCGGCAAATTCCTCCCGGGTAAAGCTTTCACGCAGCACAACCGTGTCGCCTTCGGGGGTCAGAAGCCGGGCATCCGCCTGGGTGTCATAGATGAGCTCCAAAGCTGCCGGGTCGTCGATCACGGAGACCTCGGAAATATTGCGCAGCTGGGCGTTGTCCACAAAGGAAAGGCAGAGAATCGCCGCGGCGGCAATGATGGTGCCGATGGTAATAAAAGGGGTGCGTTTGCCGAAGCGGGTGAGGCACTTGTCGGAAAGTGCGCCGAAGAGGGGCAGCATAAAGACCGCCAGAATGTTGTCCAGCGCCATGATCACACCGGACCAGGTCTGGGACATACCGAACTTGTTGGTCAAAATCACGGGGATGGTGGCATCATACGCCTGCCAGAAGGCGCTGATCAGGAAAAAGGCAAAGCCGACCAGGATGGTACGCTTGTAATTGAGCTTCATAGAAAACCTCCGTCATATGCATATAGTCTCATTATAGCGGTCTGGGTGAAAAAGTCCAGCCCTTGGAGAAAAATGTATCCCCACTCAAAACGAGTGGGGATAACAGATTAACCGACGGAGGTTGTGAGCATTTCCAGATACTCTTCCAGACAGACATTCAGCTCGTGGATTTCCCTTGCCACGGTTTTTCCCACATAGCGATAGTGCCACGGCTCATAGATGATGCCGGTGATGTGGCTTTTCTCGCTGGGGTAACGCAAAATCCAGCCGTAGCGCCAGCTGTTTTCCATCAGCCAGATCTGGGTCGGCATATCGGCCTGCGTTTCATCCAGATGCCAGTTGCGGTTGTCCACAATGTCCAGCGCCAGACCCAGCTGGTGCTCACTGGTGCCGGGAACGGCCACGGACTTGCCTGCCAGTTCGGTTGCTTCCTCTTCGGAATAGCCATCATCCACGTAGCGCTTGATGCGGTTTTGGTAGAGCTTTTCCTGATATTCCTGCGTGCGGTAGGCAGAGCAGACCGCAGGCTCCATGCCGGCAGCCCTGCAGTCGGCGATCATATCAAGATAATCCCGGTATGCAATGGCGGCGATTTGACAGGTATCATTGAGGGAAACCAGTTCCACAGTGTAATCTTCCGGCAGAAGATGCCAGGGATTGACCAGATGCAGGAGTTGACCGTTGGAGGCAAAATATTGGGTCACCCCATCGACTGTCAGCGCCCCCTGGGCGGCGGAGCCGTCCGCGTGGAAGTAGTGCATGAAATTACCGATTTGATTCCAGCCCGTGGCAGAAACGCTGGTCTCATCAAAATAGTACAGCTTATCTCCGATATTGTTCCAGCCGGAAAGGGGACAGCCCTGCTCGTCCGCATAGTAGCGTTTTTCGCCTATGGCCGTCCACCCGTGTGCCAGGTGGCCCTGCTGGCTGAACAGATATGCCTTTCCCTCTATTTCGGCGATGCCTGTGCGCATTGCGCCGTCGGCACCCAGATAGTACTGCGCGCCGTCCAGATTCAGCCAGCCGGTCTGCAGGATGCCGCCGGCATCCAGATAATACCGGCTCCCGTCAATGTCCTGCCAGCCGGTGCGCAGCAGCCCGTCGGCACCGAAGTAATAGCGGCTGCCGTCGATGTCCTGCCAGCCGGTCACGGCGTGGCCGTTCCGATAGTAGGCGGTTCCGGCCTGATCGCTTGACCAGCCGCCTCTTCGCGGCAGCAGCAAAAAAGCGCAGACGGACAGAATCAAAAGGACGATGAGCAGTGTAAGCAGAATGTTGATTCGCTTTATCCCCAAGAAAAGTACCTCCGAATTTATGCAAAAGTCAGTATATCTTCTTTATCTTAGCATAATACATCGCTTTATGCAAGGAAAAGCCGCCCGAAAAAGGATCAACCCGTGCATGGGTCGCAGCTTTTTTGAAAATTTGGGGTGCAAAATTGTTGAAACCTGTGTTATACTGCTTATAAGCTCATTTGATTGGGGGATGGAAGCAGCAATGAAAAAACCGGAAGAAAAAAAGTATTGGTATTGGATGCTGGCAGGGTTTGGCGCCATCAGCCTGAGCGTGGTCTTTTTCTTTCTGATTTTCCGCCTGCAAAGCGTGGAGCAGACCCTGCGGAGAATTCTGGATATTTTGATGCCCTTTGTCTATGGCGGCGTCATTGCCTATCTGCTGCGGCCCATGTGCAACTGGTATTCGGAGGGATTCCGGCAGCTCATGAGGGGCAAGTATGAAAAGCTGGCGGAAGGTCTGGCCATTGGCTGCAGCATGGTGACAGGTATGCTGATTGTGTATCTTCTGATCATCATGATCGCCCCGCAGCTGTATCGCAGTGCCGCTTCTTTGTGGGAGACGATTCCCGACAAGGTTGATCAGCTGATCACATGGGCAACCGGTATTTTCGGCGAGAATGAGCTGCTGCTGAACTATTTCAACGCAGGCTATCAGGCAATCTATTCGGCACTGGACAAGTGGGCGCAGGAAACGCTGGTACCGCAGGTCAGTAACATTGTCAGCGGTGTGGGACTTGGCGTCTGGAAGGTGTTTCTGTTTTTGAAGAATCTGCTGATCGGCTTGATCGTGGCGGTTTATCTGCTGGCCAGCCGCAGAAAATTCGGCAGACAGGGTGTCATGCTGATACGCAGTATGCTGAAGCCCCGCTGGGCAGATCTGGTACTGGAAGAGATCGCGTACATCGACAAGATGTTTGGCGGATTTGTTGACGCAAAGCTGCTGGATTCCGCAATCATCGGCGTGCTGTGCTATATTGGCTGCTCTGTCTTCAGATTCCCCAATGCGCTGCTGGTTTCTGTCATCGTGGGCATTACCAACGTGATTCCGTTTTTTGGACCCTTTCTCGGCGCGATTCCCTCCTTTTTGCTGATTTTGATCGAAAATCCCGTAAAAGCACTGTGGTTTTTACCCTTTGTGCTGGTGCTGCAGCAGCTTGACGGCAATATCATCGGCCCCAAGATTCTGGGCGACCACACAGGTATTTCCAGCTTTTGGGTACTGTTCTCCATTGTGCTGTTTGGCGGAATGTGGGGCCTGTTCGGTATGATTGTGGCAGTGCCTCTGTTTGCGGTGATTTACGATCTCATCAAAAGATTTGTACACAAAGGACTGAAAAAGAACGGCTGTGAGGAAATTCTGAACCAGTACAATGAGGAATTCAACGGGGAAGAGCCGAAGACTCCCGGTGAAAACCGGGAACAGACCGAATAACGCTGCCGCAGCGTAACGGGCACTGCCGGATTCTCAATCGATCAAATACCGATTCTGCCTTTCGGCAGAATCGGTATTTTCAGGCTGTCAATAAACCCTCCCAGCCGAAAGTTTCGGAGGGAAAGAAAGTGTGAAAGAAAACCGTCAGGGTTGTCACTGCGTCCAATCAAAGCGATTTTCAAACTTTTTGAAAAGTTTGAAAATCGTAGGCAGCTTGTC